>JBMNTU010000107.1:0-6825 GCA_050945895.1 Christensenellaceae bacterium
CTTGTCGCAAAAACCCTTTTCAACAATGACGCTTCAGTGATATGATGTTGTCATAGATACGAAAAACAAATGTCATTATATCTTTTGTAAAAGGCTCTTGCTTGCCAACGTTTACTTGACACTAACATAGTCGCTTTATACAGACATTTGGCGCAAAATATATGCTATAATACCAATAATGAATTGTAAAGGAAATTGCAGAAACAATGAACGAACCCGAACGGTTTTTTCCCACAAGCGAAGACGGCTTAAACGAGGCTGCCATTCATGAGCGAATTGAGGCAGGGCTTGTCAATCAATACAAAAGCAATACTACAAAATCCTACGGACAGATTTTAAAAGAACACTTCTTTACATTTTACAATATATTGAATATCGCGCTTGCAGCCCTGCTAATGGCCGTAGGTGCATATAAAGACATGCTGTTTGCCGTAATCGTCGTTGCAAACTTTGTTATCGGCGTCGTGCAGGAGTTTTCGTCTAAACGGACGCTGGACAAGCTTGCGTTGATCGTCGCTGCAAAAGCAAACGTGGTTCGCAGCGGCAAGAAAAAGTCGATTTCCATCGGCGAGCTTGTGCTAGACGATGTGATGGAGCTTAAAACGGGTAACCAGATTCCTGCGGATGCCATTATGCTGTCCGGTTACCTGGAGGTAAACGAATCCCTTATTACGGGTGAGTCAGACGTCATCAAAAAAAATGCCGGCGATTTTCTGTACTCGGGCAGCTTTGTTGTTTCGGGCACGGGCCGCGCCCGGGTGGAAAATGTGGGCGAGGACAATTATGCAAACCAAATATCCCAAAGCGCCAAGGCTGCCAAAAAACGCAAATCTGAGCTGTATTCCACCCTTGGTTGGATACTGAAAACCATCAGCTTTATATTGGTACCAATGGGCGTTATGTTGTTTTATAAGCAACATATTTTACTTGGGCTGATTCCCAGCGAGGCCATCGTTAAAACCGTTGCCGCTATTATTGGGATGATTCCCGAAGGGTTGATTTTGATGACCAGTATTGCGTTTGTGGCAAGCGTCATCTTTTTGGCGTACGACCATACGCTTGTGCAGGACATGTACGGCATTGAAACGCTTGCGCGCTCGGACGTAATTTGCTTTGATAAAACAGGTACGCTGACGGCTGGCGAAATATCGTTCGACAGCGAAGTTCCGCTTACCAAAATCAATATCGAGCCGGCGCTTTGTAACCTGTGCGGCGCCTTGCAGGACGAAAACGCTACAATGACGGCACTGCGCAGCGAATACCCGCCCTGCCACGACTATACGGTGCTTTCCACCATTCCTTTTTCTTCTGCAAGAAAATTCAGCGGTGCCTGTTTTGAAGGCCATGGAAGCTATATTATGGGGGCGACCGAATTCGTTTTCCCTTCCGGCCACGACCATCTTAGGAGGCAGGCGGAGGCGCTCTCTAAGGGCGGAAAGCGTGTACTTGTGTTTGCGCACAGCAACCAGGTTATTTCGGGCGATGTCCTGCCAGACGGGCTTACGCCTTTGGCATTTTTACTGCTTTCGGATACGCTGCGCTCGGATGTAAAAGAAACGCTTGCATACTTTATACAATACGATGTGGATATTAAGATCATTTCGGGCGATAACCCCGGTACCGTTGCATACATCGCCAAAAGCGCCGGTGTACCAAATGCCGACCGGTTTATCGACGCATCCACGCTCCATACGGAAAACGCGCTGCGCGATGCCGTCCGGGAATGCAGCGTGTTTGGGCGCGTTTCTCCGGCGCAGAAAAAAGATATGGTTCGCCTGATGAAAGAGGACGGCCGGAAGGTTGCCATGATGGGCGACGGGGTAAACGACGTTCTGGCGCTGAAAGAGGCAGATTGCAGCGTGGCTGTTGCGTCGGGCAGCGACGCCGCCAAAAATATTTCGGATATCGTGCTGATGGATTCCAGCCTCAAGCATCTTTTACATGTGGTGGAGGACGGGCGCAAAATTATCAACAATATTCAGCGCGTAGCAACCCTGTTCATTACAAAGACCGTCTATTCCGTGTTGCTTGCGCTATGCACGCTGTTCCTGTTTGACAATGCCTACCCGTTTACGCCCATGCAGCTTGCAGTCATATCGTTCATCAACATTGGTGCGCCGTCATTCTTTTTGGCGCTGGAGCCGCAGTACGACCGGATTCACGGAAAATTCATTTCCAATGTACTGGCAAAATCGCTGCCGGGCGGCCTTGCGATTATGCTGTGTATTTTGCTGATGAATATTTTGACCAGTACGCTGGGCTATACGCCGAACGAATATACGACCATGTGTGTATTTGTGGCAGTTGCCGGCGGTTTGTGGGTGCTGTTTAAGGTCAGCTCGCCCTGGACATTCATTCGTAGGATTGTATTTGCGGCAATGATCGGCCTGTTTGCTGTGGGCGTTATTTTCTTCCACAATTTCCTAGAGCTTTACCCGCTCGACCTGCCGCAGATTATCGTACTTGTGGTAGTATGTGTTATTATGCCATACCTTATGCACTTCTTTGAGTGGCTGACACGAAGGGTCATTGCGTTTTTGGACAAGCGAAAAATACGGAAAAGCAAGCTGATTAAGCGGCTGGATATCCCTGAATAATACTTTAACAACGGTTTATATTTATAGAACAGGACAACTTACTACGAATACTGTAACTGCTTGGGCAAAAGCATGGAGGTTTCTTATGGTTGAAAACTGGCTGGTGAAAGACGCCGCAAAGGTTGCGCAAGAGCTGATCCATATCAATGAGCGAAATATTACCGGAGACACAATCAGCGGGTTTGGCATGAAAAACCGCGTGAAGATTTTTATCGACCTGATCCGCAGCGCGATGTTTCCCAACATTTATGACACGGTAACGGCGCCCGACGGACAGCTGGCGGACACAGTCAAACGCAAACTGGAGCAATCTGCCGTGCTGCTCAACTGCATGGTTACGGAAGTACTTGTAAACCAGTGCGAACACCGCGAGGAAAGCCGCGAACACTGCAACGAGTGCCACGAAAAAGCACAGGCGTGTACGGTGGCATTTATGCAGCAGCTGACTGCTGTTGCCGCTGTTTTGAATACGGATATCCATGCCGCATACGACGGCGACCCTGCGGCAATCTCCCACGAAGAGGTTTTGCTTTCCTACCCGGGGTTTGAGGCCGTGAGCATATACCGGCTTGCGCATTTGCTGTACGAACACCGCATACCGCTTTTGCCGCGCATTATGACGGAGCTGGGCCACAGCCGTACAGGCATCGACATCAACCCCGGCGCAAAAATAGGAAAGTATTTTTTTATTGACCATGGAACGGGCGTCGTCATCGGCGAAACCTGCGAGATTGGCGAACGCGTTAAAATTTACCAGGGCGTAACACTGGGCGCAAAGAGCTTTGAGCTGGACGAGAACGGCAACCCGGTTAAGGGAATTAAACGGCACCCCAATATTGAAGACAACGTGATCATCTATTCCGGCGCAACGATTTTGGGTGGCAATACCGTCATTGGCAAGGGCAGCGTGATTGGCGGAAACGTTTGGCTTACGGAATCGGTAGCGCCTTATTCCACCGTGTACATTGCCCCTACGGACATCAATATACGAAGCAACAACGGCAGGTAACTGCGCCTCTGTGCGCCGCTATAAAATACACGATTTACCCGGCAACAGAAGATCGTACGTTTCCGGGCAGACAGACGGTGGTATATAAATAGTATACTTTGGAAAGAGGGGTACTTTTTATGATTAGCAAAAAACTAAATCAGGCAATATGCGAGCAAATGCGCTATGAATTTTATTCGGCATATTACTACCTGAGTATGGCGGCCTGGCTGGATGCCAAAAACCTCAAGGGCTTTGCAAATTGGTATTATGTACAAACGCAGGAAGAAAAAGACCATGCAAAAATGATGCTGGATTATCTTTTGCGTGTGGGCGGCCAGCCGGAATTCTTACCCATTGACCAGCCCCCGTCCAACTTCGAAAGCACGATGGACATCTGCCGAAAGACACTGGAGCATGAGCAGCTTGTTACCAGCAAAATTTATCAACTGATGGATTTTGCGCAAGAGGAAAAGGATTATAAGACAATCCAGTTTTTGCAGTGGTATGTGAACGAACAAACCGAGGAAGAAGAAAATGCGCAAGGGCTTATAGAAAGGCTTACCATTGCAGGCAATTCGGAGGGGGGCATTTTGTATATGGACAGCGAGCTTGCGGCGCGTGTATATACGCCCACAACGCTTGCAACGGCTACTTGAATCAAATACACCAAAAAGCGCCGTATATAATACGGCGCTTTTTTATTGGTACTTCTTGCGGCGCGGCAGGTTTCCTTCCTTTGCTATCCGTTTATATTTATTATATCGAAGATAAATTGAATCATTCAGGAGGCTTTGCTATGAACATTATGAAATACAACGAATGGGAGGACACTGCGCTGACACTGCACCTTGTTGCGCAGATGCTGGGTAAGGTTAAAGTGGCTCGGATGGATCCGCAGCCGGAGTGGAACCACATTGTGCTACATATGACGCCTGAGGGCTTTACGACGGGGCTCATTCCCAACGGGCCCAAAAGCTTTTCTGTGTCCATACTTGTCCACGAGGGTAAGGTGGTTACAACCGGGGTGGACGGCCGGTCGAGCAGCTTTGCCTTCGAAAACGGCACATCTATACAGGAATACTACGCACAGTTCAACCGGATGCTGGCAGATGTGATGTGCCAGACGGAAATTTATACGGTGCCGCAGGAAATGAGCATTACCACGCCGTTTGAGCACATCGACGAAAAACGTGATTACAACAACCAGCATGCAGTGGATTTTTTTAAGATGTGCGTGTTTGCCCACAATGCAGAGTTGGAGTTTGTATCGCCCTTCCGCGGAAAAAAAATGCTCCCCTCTTTTTTCTGGGGGACATTCGATATTTCTTCCATACTGTTCAGCGGCAAACCGGCACCGTTTGGAAACGGCGGCGGTATTATAGAAAAGGTGGCGTTTGACGAACAAATGCTGGAATTTGGATTTTGGCCGGGGGACGAGAATGTTGCAGACCCAAGTTTCTTTTTATTGCCTTATCCATTTTTGACAAGCGACCTGAGCGGCGAGCCCATACGGCCGGACTCCGCCATATTCAGCAATGAGAAAAAGGAATTCTTCTTATCTTTGGAAGATGTTATGAAGGCGAAAAACCCGCTTAAAGCAATCCAGGAATTCTTCCAGTCTGGCTATGAGATCATTACCCGGACAGAAGGGTGGCAAAACCTAGAGTGGTTTGGTACGCCGTTGTTGGCCAAAAAAGGCAAGAACAAGGCATAAGTTTAAAGGGTGGTATGAGTCAGGATAGCACGGTATACCCGAATCATTTGCGGCATTGCCTTTGATTTCCTGTTTTCCCACGATTCCTTTGACGAGCTGACGAGCGCGACGGTTTGCCCTGCGGCTTTTATTTGCAACCGAAAGAGAGGCTCCATTATTCGCGGGCCTCTTGTCGGCAGCGGATTGCATTGCATTTTTTCTATATCCTTGTAGGCAAGCGTGATTTTTTTGCTGCGAAAACAAATATGTACACAATCGTCTTCCAATATGGCCGCGCCCTTCCAGTCCGTAACGCGCATGGCAATAATAAGCGGAACAATCATGGCCGCAGCCATGATTGCCACGCAAACCAGGCATATTACCAGCACCTCCGCCGGCGACGATAAACTATCGAACCGATCATACATCGGTCTTACGGCAACCCTGAAAACAAGGATAACCAAAGCCGCCAAACTGCCCCATACACCGATTTGCAACGGCAACGGCGTGTATCTGAATTCTACTTTTTCCATTGTTATACTCCTGCACTATCCAGATAGAGCTGAAAAATTACCCATTATTATAAATTATACACCAAGGATGCCATCGGCACAAAGCCCGCCTGGCGGCTGCCGTATTTTGGAGCGCAAAAAAACGCCGACAACTGCCGGCGTTTTTTTCATTTGCTTAAAATTTTGCTTTATAGCGCCGCTCCCATTCTTCGATCAGGGAATCGCGGAAGTTGGGATGTGCGATTTTGATTAGCTCGCGGCCGCGATCTTGCAGCGTTTTTCCTTTGAGGTATGCAACGCCGTTTTCCGTTATAACGTAGGTCACGTCGTTGCGAAGCGTCGTTACGGTTGCTCCTTCGTTGAGGAACGGAACGATCTTACTTGTTTTTCCATCCTTTGTTGCAGAAGCAACAGCGATGATCGCACGTCCGCCCTTAGACATATTCGTGCCGCGGACATAGTCTACCTGCCCGCCCGAAGCGCTGATCTGCCGAAGCCCTACGGATTCGGAGCAGATTTGCCCGGAAAGGTCGATCTCTATGCACGAATTGATGGAAACCATATTGTCGTTCTTAGCAATTACATACGGGTCGTTTACATAATCCACCGGGGCCATATACACCATCGGGTTGTCGTCGATAAAGTCGTAAAGCGCGCGGCTGCCCATGATGAACGTTGCAACCATTTTGCCTTTATGCAGCGTTTTTTTGCTGTTGTTGATAACGCCCGCGTTTACAAGGTCCATAACGCTTTCGGAAAACATTTCGGTGTGGATGCCAAGGTCTTTTTTGCCGTACAGAGACAGCAGCACAGCGTCCGGAAGTGAGCCGATACCAAGCTGCAGGGTATCTCCATCGTTGACCAGGTCTGCACAATATTGTCCGATTTTTTTGTCTTCTTCGGTAAGCTCGCCACGAAGCAGCTCGATAAGCGGCTCGTCGTGCTCTACGATATAATCCAGGTCGGACACATGCACAAAGCTTTCGCCATGCGTACGCGGCATATTTTTGTTGACCTGCGCAACAACGATTT
>JBMNTU010000108.1:0-6566 GCA_050945895.1 Christensenellaceae bacterium
CGAATCTTTCTACAACAGAACTCGGCTTCAGGAGAAACTGGGATATCTTTCTCCGGATTCTTTTGAAAAACTCAGCTTTTCAGCGTAACTCTGTGTCTGCGGGTGCTGGATAGGGTCATTGTTGATATTACTCTTGGGAGCCAGATAATGCTGCTATGATATCCACTTTGCAATAATTCCATCAACATCCGCTACATCCGCAGACATATCACAACACCATTCGCCATAATCACCAAGCTCGTTCACTGCGGAAACCCATTCTTCTAAAGCCTTATGTTTTTCGGTTACTTGCCTTGTAATTTGCCCCTTTGTCTCAAGAACAAGTGTTTTTCCATTTGAAAGTTTAATTAAGAAATCAGGGTAGTACTTTCTAACGACACCGTCAAATATATAAACAATTTCGAAACCAAGGTGATCATTTTTCACCCAGGATACTACCTCTGGATTTTTTTCTAAAACGAATGCCTCGGTAAATTCCCAACCGCTGTCAAAGACACAATGACTGATGTGGGACTTTTGTGTTAGATGACAAGGTTTACTGGTGTACCATGTCGGCATATCTCCGGTTGACCGAACCTTTTTATTTACATCGAATATTGGAATAAGACTTTCGGTTTGCTCCAGTTTGATAAAGCTCCATAAATGCTGAACAATCTTGTTCATATTCATCATCAGGACTATTCGTTGGCGCACTGGATCCGTGCTAAACAAAGGTGGATTTATTGCAATTGTATCAGAGGATAGGTATTCTTCCACCAATCGAATCACTTGCCCTAGCAGCACAAACTTAGTTCCCTCATTTTGCCAAGATGCATTGACTAGATCATACACTTGTCCTGCGGTTTCAAAGATAATCCGTTGCAGTCTTAGCCCGCTTTCAAGCTTTTGAAGATCAATGTCCGTACATTTCATCAAATCTGTTTTGCCATCAACAACAGGTGCCAGCTCGGCACGAATACGTGTTTCGGACGCTTCCAGCGTAAGCGGATCAATGTTGCCGACGTCTATGCTCAGAATCGGCCTGAATTTCCGATCAATACGAATGATATTTGGGAAACTAATTTCAAGCTCGGATCTTTCAGACATTGCTTCTATTTGTGTCTTTGGCTTAGGCGGTTTTGGAACACCCGCTTCATCCGATTCGTGTGGAAGAAATGTAAAGGGAATACCGAAAATGTTTACATATTCCGGCGCAAACATGTTACTCTCATCCTCTAGGTCATAGGATGTTCGACGCAAACCGCGTCCAACCACTTGCTCGCATAAAAGTTGACTTGAAAAAGCACGAAGCCCTAATATATGCGTCACGGTTTTTGCATCCCACCCTTCGGAGAGCATACCCACAGAGATAACATTCCGAATCTGCTCCCCGCGCTTTCCGTACTGTCCAACCGTATCTACTGTATCACGCAAAACAGCAGCAGCTTCTTTTTTGCTCAGCTTGCGTTCTCCGGTTTCTATATCATCGCTCGAAACAACATCATCAATATTTATTCCTTCGGCCTCGGCCATCGTCTTTGAATCAATATGCACTGTGAGTTCAGGCACACAAAGTTCCTCTACAGGTATGCGCTTATGGTCGAAGGCATATTTAATACGTGCTGCTGTCTCAGTGCGATTCGCAACAGTAATCATAACCGGAGGAACTAAAACCCCTTCTGTTTTCCATTCTTTATAGGTTTCAAGCCAATCCTTACCAAGAAGATAATATGCCTGTGTCAACAAATCAGGCAAAGGCTCTTCGGGGCTTGCGGAGCGATTAATGTCCTCGCGGACAGTTTCGTCAGCATATATGTGATATAGCTTTGAACGAAAAGTCGCAACATCAGGGGTTCCGTCATCACGCACAACAACGCGTGGCGTTTTTACAAGCCCCGATTCAATCCCGTCATTTAGCCCGAAGTCGCTGACTATCCAACCAAACAATGCTTCTTCATCGTTCTTTTTTCCACTTGGTGCAAACGGAGTTGCAGAAAAATCATAGCAATCCAAGATTCCCCTTGTTTTATGGATTCGATCAAGACCATTAATCCAAACCGTCGCTTCTTCTGCGGCTGCCTTTGCCTCTTTGCCACTTACTTTGATTTCAGGGTTTCTTCGCCATGCGTGATGCGCCTCATCATTGATAACAAGAATGTTGCGCGCTTTTGACATCTCGCCTAGCACTTCGCGAGTATAGGCCTCGTCGGATTTTGCACCACGCTTATCTACGCTCTTGCGCTTTTTTATCTGTTCTTCTGTATCCCATGCCAATGATTGCCAGTTATCGATAGCAACCTTACCCTCGCGAAGGCTTGGCATGAGGCCTACAGGAACGATATTGAACTGTGCATAATAGTTATCTTCGCCGCCCGTAAGCAAAACTTGTAGGCGGCTTTTAACAGTTAGGCCCGGTGCAACAATAAAAATATTTTTAGAAAACCGCTTATCCTGCGGATAAGTAACCTTATTACATACATGCCATGCAATTAGCATCGCCATAATCGTGGTCTTGCCGCCTCCAGTACATAGCTTTGTGCATATGCGAGAGAATGCGCCGCCATCTCCGGGTATCGCAATGCCCACGCGATCAGCGGCAGGCGCTTCCACCAACCATATCAAGGTTTCTATTGCATCCAATTGACACCAGAAAAACTGATATGTACGCGCTTCTTTATCGTTCCAGTGATCAAGCAATTTTTTTGTAACTCCGGTGATGCCCGGATACCCAGCATCGCGCCAAGTAGCAACACGAGTGCGAATCATGTTGACAAGAGGCAGCTCGATAAATTGCCCAATATCATTGTATGCGTTGGAGCCTTGTCCCGCGACAAAGTAGCCCGCAGGTCGACGCCCGAGTTCTTTCTCAAACGTCTGTTTGTTCAGATTGTATTTCCAGTGATACTTCGGCTCACTAAAGGCAGAGTTTATGATAAGCTTTTCAATTCCAGCCATATCCTTAACCCCCTATCTTCAGAACCTTGAGGCTTTCAATGCCTCTATCGTCTATTATTTTCACTGCAACCATCGCCGCTCCGCTTACAGCAAATGGGATTGATTTCGTCCCTGCATATTGCTCAATCAGGTCTTGGTCAATTTCGGCTTTAAGTGTTTTTGCAAGCTTAGTCCATCCATCGTTTTTTCCGCCCATAGGGAAAAACACCTGCATTGGCTCTACGCTCATACCGTCATAATTGGTGTCCAACATCCACATCGCAATACGTCCGGAATTTCCGCTCTCCACAGTGCCTTTTTTAACATCATAATAATCGAAACCTTTGACCTGCACTTGATACTTACCTTTATCTTTTCCTGTTTCAATCCGTATCAAATCAACATCTGGTTGTCCTACGAGCCAGAAACTCTGGTTGCTAGAACGCTTCTTTTTCAAATCATCGGTCATTAAATCGGTATTCATTTGCACTTTTAGGCATGTTACCCCCGGCCAGTTGGCGGAATCAATATCTTTCGCTGCTTCCGGGTCAAACTGGAAGGCAGCGAAAACGATAAGTTTGGGAGCAGGTCGCAAATCTTCCGCTTCTGTCAATGCAAGTGCAACCATTCTGGAGTCTAGAGGCTTGGTTTCATCCGAGAAGCAGATGACAGCCCGTTGCGGTTTATCTTCTTTTGTTTCGGCCTCCGCTTGCAGATAAGTTGTGCCGGATATAGGCTCAACGCGCGAAAACTCGATTTTTGCACCGCCGCGCCCCAAGATGCCTGTTGCAAGCAATTCATCTCGCCAGTCGGTTTGTTTTGCGGTATAATCTTCCGGCATCTCAAACGCCTCATCTAGCGGTTTCACTACGGGGGCGGGTAGAGCTTCCACCGTAAACGGACCAGAAATTCGAATTTTGGATTTATCGATTTCAGGTTGGTCGTAGAGAGTCTCCATCAAAGGGGGCTCGTCATTTACAATAGAGCCTATAGTAACATGAGCAGCCTTTTCATATTCAAAGCCGCCAGCAACCCCTTGTTCTGGATGGGCAAGCCTATAGTAATCATATGTTGAAGTCATCAGCCGCTGTTTTGCAAGCGAAATAGATACTCGCGATGTATCGCAAGTAATCCACCGTCGTCCCCACTGCTCGGCAACATAGGCAGTTGTGCCACTGCCACAGGTTATATCAAGAACGAGATCGCCGGGATCTGTGGTCATAAGCATGCATCTTTGAGGTAACTCAGCTGACGTTTGAACTACATATAGCTTTTTGTTAACAGAACCGATGCCAGTCCAAAGGTTGTTTGTTCGCGAAATAGGATAATCTTTATAGTAAAGTTTTACTCGCAATGTTTCTCCCTCAATCTGCAACCGTTTCTTTGCTTTTAGATTGTCCAAACCCTTAGGATAGGAGGTTTTCCACTGAGTACCCGCTGGTGGATAATACTTTTTGCCCTCGTATTCATATCCCTGTTTCTTTTCATTTCCCTGAGCATTGAGGCTCCAAGTTCCAAAAAGTTCATATTCTGGATTTTCGCTTAGAAACACTTCTACACTTTCACGCTGTTCTGGTAACACCCTAATACATTCACCAGTTTTTCGATTCTCTGCCCACAGGTGCGAACCGCATGTATCAGCAAAATCTTGCGGTTCCTTGGCCAAGAATAATGGGTGAAATTTAACATGTTCTTTATTCTTTGCATACCATACGATATAAAATGTAGCGTTATTCAAAAGCTTTTTTGCAAACATAACTGAGCCTTTTTTCACACTAATCTGAGATACGAAGTTTTCAGCTCCAAAGATTTCGTCACACAAAATCCGTATCAAATGAACGTTTTCGTCGCTAATTTGCACAAAAACACTACCAGTAGAGCTCAATAATTCTCGCGCTAGCAATAGCCTATTACGCAAATATGATAGATATGAGTGAATTCCTAGCTCCCATGTGTCTCTGAAAGCCGTTATCATTTCGGGTTCCTGAGACAGATCCTCGTCTCTATCAGATGATTTCAAAGAGGTATCGTTTACGAAAGGCTGAAAATTTGAGCCATATTTTATACCATAGGGCGGATCAATATACACCATTTGCACCTGTTCTGCCATACCTTCTTTTTCAAGCAGAGAGTTCATTATTACAAGACTATCACCAGCAATCAAACGATTTGTCCAATCAACGCCATGCTGATAAAACTCAATCGCATCACGGCGGCGGCGCATCCGCTCAACGGGCGTTTCAAAGAAAGAAATCTGCGGGTCTTTGTAATCATCGCCAATCTTTTGCACAGAGCGAATGATTTTATGCGGCTTAATGCTCTCATGAATATGAATAGAGGACGATTGTACATCAAAGGTCTCCCCCTCTGTCTTTCCTGCCCAGTCAAGAGTAGGATCGATGTATGGATCAAAGGCATATGTTTTTTTGGATTCTTCCTCTTGATCGTACTGCGCCATACCAACCGGCGGGTTATTGGTACGCTTTTTACCATCATGTGTGTACGCTTCAATATCGCGCATTCCTTTGGTATCAACGTTCACAGCTTTTTTTCTTCGAGCCATGCTATTAATCTCCCTCACCATAATATTGTTAGCTTAAACGTGTTTTATTTCATTCATCAATTCTTACAAAATAATCATCATGGCGCAAAATTCTAGAAAGCGTATTCTTGCAGTTGGGTTAGGTATACACATATCCTTCCACCAGCGGCTTATTGCCGAAAAACTGGTTCTCAATTCGTGTACAAACCGTTCTTTCGAGATTCGCTTCAATACTGCTTCACATTGATTATGCCCGTACTATTTCTATTCCATATATTATAGCGTAAGCTAGAGTAAGTCGCAACGCCGAAGCGCTGCGCCTTTTTGTTTGTTGTTCTATACACTATTAACAACCGTATTAAAGAGGCAACGTTTTCGCCCGATAAAATATATGTTCCTCAGAAATGATTTCATGTTTAGACACAATACTAATCGCTTTTGTCAAAACAAAAAACAAATGCGACCACCTCGGCAATGTAGATTGGTTTGGGGTTCGCATTTGTTCCTAATGGCGGAGAGAGGGGGATTCGAACCCCCGTTGCGCTATTAACGCAAACACGATTTCCAGTCGTGCGCCTTCAGCCAACTCAGCCATCTCTCCAGCAAAATGCGACTATTCAGTTTTAAGTGCATCCGTTAGAAAATCCTTAGAAAAACCTAACGGTCAAGTGCTTGTATCCCGCATGGTTGAGCCATTTCTGTCGGTGCCGTCCACACCATTTCCAGTCGTGCGCCTTAAGCCAACTCAGCCATCTGTCCAACTAATTATTCGATTGTGTTTTGAGCCGCTGTGTATAACGCGTCCAGCATGTGCAAATTCAATCTGCTGGGTGTTTTTTAAGCGAAACATATACATGCAGTACACAATCATAAACGCACTCAAATATGTTATCATAAGATGCAAAAATAGTAAAGAGAGTATTGCGTTATGTTTCAGAAAAAATGTAGATAGTGCGTACGCATGCTGTGAATATGCGCGCACAATTGTTTTTGTTAATCTAAAAATACAGCAAATGGTCACCAAAAATACAGCACATGCCCAGAGATAAAACGGGCATCTCAGCACCGAGCTAAAACTGCTATCCTTTAGAGTGCTACGAAGCCAATAAAG
>JBMNTU010000109.1:0-6563 GCA_050945895.1 Christensenellaceae bacterium
AGATCCCGGTGTTTTCCAGCATGACATTTCCCTCTTTTTTATATCGTGTCAAGAGAGATTTTAAGATACGAGTAACCTTCTCACTCCATACCAAAGCACGCAGTGCGCCCCGATCTTTAGCATCAGATGCTATAGCATTAGCATTTGGAAAGCCATGCTTAAGATCTTTTTCAATAAGGTCAAGCAGCTTATCGAAATTAGGATTTTCTGCGGGTATCGCAGTTGACTTAAAATAATCGGCCAGCTGTTTAAATAGAGTTGATTCTTCCGACTTATACTGCTTTTCACAACCACGGGCAAGATTTGTACAAAGCGCACTAAGCTCCAGGGGAGACAGCTCTTGCATGTCCGAAGGTATGTCCATTATAGGTTTTGGTTTTTTCTCGTTAGCTGTAGCAGATCCACCCTGCTCCTCAAATTCTGATTTCTCTGCACCACAGAGTGGACAAACCCAATCATCGGGTAAATCTTCCCACTTTGTACCCGGTGCGATGCCTGCTTCCGGTATTCCGTTTGCCTCATCGTAGACAAATCCGCAAACGGTACATACATATTTTACCACATCATAACCCCCTTCATTTGTTTTTGATTTATGTGAGATTGCATTCTCTAAATAAAATAATAAGGCCAACAGCCTATTCTCCACATTTGTCATGGTGTTGATGCTCGTGGCAAACAGAACCTGTTGATTTTAAAGAACCTTGCAAATATGCTTCTACCACAGCTTTAGCATTTCCGCTTGCTCCAAGTATAACCTCTATGCCTTTTTCATTGAAGATATCAATAGCGCCGCCGCCCATTCCGCCTGATATGATAACATTAACCCCCAAATCGTTTAAAAAGTTGGGCAAAAACCCAGGTCTGTGTCCGGGGTTAGGTATGGACTTGCTGCCAACAATCTTATAATCTTCTACTACATAGATGTTAAAATTCTCGCAATGCCCAAAATGCTCTGTCACCATATCTTTTTCACATGCCACTGCTATTTTCATTTTTTGCCTCCATTTTTTTCAATATAAATTCCTCTATCATTTCAGCGGCGCATTCAACAAAATCGGAGCATGGCCGTGAATGGTAATACCCGTTACTTCTTTTCTCGGGCGTTGGGTCGTCAGCACCTCTGTCAAGTCCCAAGAGGTCACGGCAGATGAATGAACCATGTAACTCTTTGAATCTAAATGCCAGAGATTGAATCAGTTTATAGTGTTCTGCCTTTGCTTTATCATCCTTGGGATCTGCATATCCTAACTCTATTCCGGCTATCATAAACATGGCTGTAACCGCACCGCACACTTCACGTAATCGTCCCATTCCGCCGCCAAAGGATGAAGATATCTTTAAAGCTGTTTCAAAATACATACCAATTTCGTCAGAGAAAGCTGCAAAAACCGATTGCGCACAGTTATAACCCTGCTCAAATAATTCTTTTGCTCTTTTCGTATGCTCTGACACACTGTTTACCTCATTTCTTCTATCTTTTGTGCAGCTGAATCAAGCCAATTGCCCTCAAACAACTCAATCATACCCTTATCGCAAGCTGCGGCTAGTTTTGAATCAACTGGCAAAGACGCGAGTACTTTAAGCCCATGTTTTTTTGCAATATCCTCAATATGACTTTCGCCGAATACATTGATCTTCTTACCACAATCCGGGCATGCGGCATAACTCATATTTTCAACCAAACCGAGTATTGGAATGTTCATCATTTTGGCCATGTTCACAGCCTTGGAGACTATCATTGACACCATCTCCTGCGGCGATGTCACAATAATCAGCGCATCCACGGCAATGGATTGGAAAACCGTCAGCGGCACATCTCCGGTTCCAGGAGGCATATCAATGAACATATAATCGACGTCGCCCCAGATTACATCCGACCAAAACTGTTTTACCGTTCCGGCTAATATCGGCCCGCGCCAAACGACGGGATCTGTCTCATTCTCAAGCAACAAATTTACTGACATTATGCCGATGCCGGTTTTGCTTTTTACCGGAAATATTCCCAATTCGCTTCCTGCAGCTTTTTCTTTGATGCCGAACATTTTAGGGATGGATGGCCCAGTGATATCCGCATCTAGTATGGCACTTGAATACCCTCTGCGGTTCATGATGACCGCCAGCAATCCAGTAATAAGCGACTTTCCTACGCCACCTTTACCACTGACGATACCAACCACTTTTTTTACATGGCTTAACTCGTTCAGCTTTGCGGAAAAATCCTCTGTTACCTTTCTTTCACCGCATTCTTCGGTGCACTCCCCACAATTTTGGTTACAATTTTCACTCATGTTCTTCTCCAAAAGTTATAAATTTAACACACTGCCCGTTGCGAGATATTCGATCTGATCTCCCATAACCGTTTTTAACTGATTATAGGATTTCAAGCCGGTGCAATGGCAGGTGTAGTATTGCGCATTCGTCTCCTTGAGCTTTTCTCCGATTTGCTGTACAAGCGCCGCATCTTCACTCTTTTTAGTAGAATGATTATACAGGTGAAAACCGCCGAAAACATAATCCGGATTTCTTTTTTTGATATGTTTGAAGTGTTTGATAATATTGACGATTCCGTTATGGGCACAACCTGCGAACAAAAAAGTCTTTCCCGCTTCCGTAATAATCAGGTTCTGTTCATGCTCAAACGTATCCTCAATGATTGCACCGTCTTTCTTCATCATTAGTGTTTTATTGAATGACGGCATCAGCTCTTTCCCCGGAATATTCGAGAACACCTCAATTCCTTGATTAATGAAGAAACGCTCCGAGGTATATATAAAACGCTTGTTGTTCTTATGATTATGTGCAAGGCCAATATATTCCTGCCTATTCGGTCGGTTGGAAAAAAACCTTCCCAGCGCTTTTGGGTGCAGATATATCGGTGTTTTCGTGTTTTCACTAAAAAACTGCATTAAACCGCCTCCGTGATCAACATGTCCGTGGGATATTACAACCAGATCTACCTCGCTGAGATTGACATCTAGCTTTTGAGCATTTTTCAGGAACACATTCGTTTCCCCAACATCAAATAGCATTTTATGGCCGCATGATTCCATATACAGGCTCAGACCGTGCTCTGTTTTAAACTTCTCTGAAATTGCGGTGTTTTCAGCCAGTACTTTAATAATCATAACAATTCCTCAATCTTTTCAACTGAGTCCGAAACCTTCATTCCATTTCTTTTATTTTCCTTTGCTGAATTGCTTTTACGATCTCTTTTAATTTCTCCCACATTGTCAAAATAGCAATGGACGCCGGACTGTTCTCATAGGAAGTTATGGGCTTTAATTCGTTGATGGATTTTATGACTGTCTCATCAAATGGGATTTCTCCAACAAGCATTATGCCTTGCTCAGCACAATAGTTTTTAATATCTCCGGTAATCTTCGTATTGATATCATACTTATTGATACATACAAGCGTTGGGATGCCAAAATGCCTGCATAATTCCGCAACGCGTTGTAAGTCGTTTATTCCCGACAATGTTGGCTCTGCGACCAGCAAAACTAGGTCGGTAGCGGTAACCGAGGATATGACGGGGCATCCAATACCCGGGGAACCATCGATAATAAGAATATTATCATCCTCTAGATACTTTCGCGCATTTTTTCGAAGTTGCGTAATCAGTTTCCCCGAACCATCGCTCCCAACCGTCATCTTTGCGCGGGACAGCATCCCGTTTGAAGTTTTAGTTAAAAAAATATCTGCGCTCTTCTGGGGTTTAATAGAAATCGCTTTTTCCGGACATACCAGAGCACACGCGCCGCAGCCTTCACAATTAATCTCGTCAATCTTGTAATCGTATATTGCATCGAACCGGCATACAGTTGAGCATATCCCGCAATGCGTACAAAAACGGCTGTCGATGACTGCTTTTTTTGCGGCATAGAAACTCTCTTTTTTTATATCCTTGCCGCCAAAGTATAAATATAGGTTTGGCGCGTCTACATCGCAATCCGCCTTAACGGAATTATTGCTGAGTGATGCAAGCGCCACAGCGATCATGGTTTTTCCGGTACCACCTTTTCCGCTTATTATTGTCAGTTCCATGAAAACGCCTCCTTCACTTTATCTGCGATTCTAGCATAAGACAAGTGAAACTCAGGCAACTTGCTTATTATTTGTCCTTCAGAATAAGCTTCTGCAGCTTTTTTAGCATAGGGAATGCTGCCGAGCAATTTTATTCTATTTTCGCTACAGTATTTCTGGATCATTGCATCATTGTTTTGGCTTTTATTGATTACCACAGCAAAAGGAATATTCATTTGCCTCAGAAGTTCAACGGCGATCGACATATCATGAAGGCCTAAGACGGTAGGCTCAGTAACAATAACCGCAGCATCTGAACGCCTTAGCGTATTCACCACATTGCATGAGGTTCCGGGTGCTGCGTCCAGAATATTGTTTTTGGATATATTGAGGTTTCTAAGAAGCTGACGGATGACCGGAACAGCCATATGCTCTCCCACATTCATAATCCCCCGGACGCACTCCACTCCGTGCGCTGCGCCTTTTTCCACCGAACCGACAGGTCTTGGCAGATAGGTGATCGCTCCTGGATCGCATACGATTTCGCAGGCATGGCATCCGTGACATAACGTAGGAAAAAGCATTATATTCTTTTTAGTAGCCGCTAAAGCGTTATATTGACAGGCCCTGGCGCACTGACCGCACAGCGTGCATTTATCGCTGTCTATCACAGGGTATTCTACGAAGACTTTCTCTGCAGTGATATGTTCCGGCCTGAGAAATATGAACCCGTTTGGCTCCTCTACATCACAATCAAAATAACAGGCCTGCATCAGCACCGCCAAATTCACAGCAACCGTTGTTTTGCCGGTACCGCCTTTTCCACTTAAGATACACAGATTCACCCGTTAAATACCTCCCCACCTTCGCCCCATACCGAAATGAGCAGCTCCAGCTTCTGAAATTTCCTCCAGTTTTGCCTCTCTAAAGAGCTGTATTGCTTTCTCGATCGTGGCAGCGCCGATTCGGAATACTTTTATACCGTTGCCCTTGATGACGTTGTATGCATTGGGGCCCATATTACCGGTGAGTATGATTTCGACATCTTCGTCAATCATCTGCTGTGCCGCCGCAATACCCGCACCGCCGCCTGCCTGCTGCGCATTGTTTGAAATAAAGCGATACGAGTTATCATTTGTGTCGTATATTGCAAAATGGCTGCAACGTCCAAAGCGAGGGTCAGCAGAACTTGAAATTGCTTGCCCCGTGCTGGAAACTCCGATTTTCATGATTACGCCTCCTCATTTTTACCGTGCGAGTTAAAATCCTCTGCCGCATCGATGTCTCAGGCAACCCCCGCAGCGACAGGTTTTTTCAAGCCCGTCACAAAGCTGATAGTCACCGCCTTCAATTGTAAGAATTTTTCCATGAACAAGTGAATCCGCGAGTTTGTATCTGGCCTCATTATAGATGCCCTGAACCGTAGTGCGGGCTATATTCATTTGCTTTGCGCATTCTTCCTGCGTAAAACCCTCAAGATCAATGAGCCGAATCGTTTCATACTCGTCCACGGTCATGGTTACAAAGTCATCTTCATTGCTCGGACTGTTCAATGGTCCAAACCGGTTGCGTTCCGGAAGGCAACACACTTTCCTCCATTTTTTTGGCCTAGGCATTCATTCACCTCATGCAAGTATAAAAGTGAGGGAGCGTCCTCCCTTACTTTCAAGCTGTTAATTGTTTTCTAATTGCTTATTTACGATATCCAACCGTCTTTCGAGAAACTCCTTTTGTGCTTGAAGCACTTCTTTAGGCATCTCAGTTACAGCATCTGGGATAGCATAGTATCTGCTCCCGCGTCCAAAACCCCGCCTGCAACCCAACCCGAGTCCCAAGCTCGTATTGTATTGACTTGATACAACGCAACATCCGAGTCCTCTTCCAGTACGTGCTCCATTGCCTAAAGGTCCCGTTCCATCTCTGCCTGGCATATTGACACCTCCTTATGTTTTCGACATATGACATTTACATTATCATTATACTCTGTATCCGACATATGTCAATAACTATTTTTGGGATTTTATAATTACAACTTAGAAAATTCTCATTTCTGTGATTGGGGTTGCGGAGTCAGGCATCAAGTCGCTCTCCACACGGGAGCATGGATAAATCTCTAAACGGACAATCTCCGTATGCTATCATTTGTCGCTCCCCACACAATGTAAGAGCGCAGCGGCCCTAAATAGAAGGGTGCTGCGCTCTTTAATAAAAGACACCATATAATAACTATACTTTTGTATCCGGTGAGTATTTGCTCCGTATGTAATCTACATATTCCTTTATTTTTTCAATTGCCTCATCAGGCAAATCTTTTAGAAATAATTCAGGCTGTGTCGATCGTCCTAACAGACTGTCAGTAGATACACCGAAATAATCGGCTATCTTTACTATTTTTTGAGCAGATGGAATTGCTCCCTTTTTAATGTCGTTGAAAAAGCTTGTGTTAAATCCGTTATCTTTAAGGAAGCGGTTCATAGAAATCCCCGCTTGCGACACAAGCGATTCGATGTTCTTTGCAATCACTTCTGATAAATCCATAT
>JBMNTU010000110.1:0-6547 GCA_050945895.1 Christensenellaceae bacterium
CAGCTCAGGACTACGGGAACGGTGATCAAAAAGATGGCCGGCTGGCTGGCTGACCGGGGATACATTACCGGCGAAAAGGCTGCGGATATGGCTGCAAAGGCGGCCGAAGCTTACCGCGAACTGCCGGCGGCGGACGATTTAAGCGAGGCGCTCTTTGAACTGGTGGAAAGCTCTCCGCCGGTTGAGGGCGATGAAGAGATGGAAGACCTGTTTTCGGTGGTTAAGGTTGAACCGGGCAAGCTGTACCTGGAGGCGGGGGCAGAGGAACCGGTGGTTGTAGCGGTGCCCCGCAGGATCAGCAGCCTCTGCCACGAAGGGTGGATGATCCCTCTTTTGCTGGTCAAAACGGCGAGCGGCTGGCGCATTGCCAAAGCGGGAAGAGTTTACCCGATTTGAAAAGGTATCTAATTCCCCTATCTTTGGCCCGCAGACCGATATCGCTATTAAATGAATGATTATTCGATTATGCCAATTAGATAGAAAAATGGTATAATGAAACGAAATTCACATGTAGAGAGGAACAAATTTTGCTAGGGACTATTGCCAATGCTGGAGCAATTATTTTTGGGGCCTTGCTGGGAAACCTGTTGAGGGGTGGGTTTCCTGAAAAATATAAATCAGTGATTATGCAAGGAATCAGTTTGACTGTTATCTTGATCGGTCTCTCTATGGCTTTAAAAACCCAGAACATTCTGATACTGACCCTGAGTATTGTGAGCGGAGGGATACTGGGTGAGGTCCTGAGAATCGAGGAGCGGCTCTCCAGTTTCGGAGAAAAACTGGAAGGACGTTTCAGTGGTTCTGACGGCCCCCGCGATAGCCTTTTCACCAAGGGTTTTGTGACTGCAAGCCTGGTTTTCTGTGTGGGAGCTATGGCCATCATGGGGGCCCTGGAAAGTGGGCTTGCCGGACAGCATACCACCCTGTTCATCAAATCTGTAATTGACGGAGTGACAGCAGCTGTTTTTGCTTCCACGATGGGGATCGGGGTGGCTTTTTCTGCACTGCCGGTCTTTCTCTATCAAGGTGCTATTACCGTCGCTGCCATCTATGTGAAACCATTTTTAACCGATGCTATGATTACTGAAATGACGGCCGTGGGTGGCTTGCTCATCTTTGGCATTGGGCTCAACCTGTTGACCGGCAAACCGCATATTAAAGTAGGGAACCTGCTGCCCGCCATATTTATTGCTATTTTCTTTGTGGTGCTGTTTGGGAAAATTTCTTTTTAATCATGCTATTTGCGACATGTTTTTCGCCGCGCTGGTCGGTGAATTCAAAAAGAGGCGTGTTGGGGGTATCCGAAGCCGAGATTGTCAGGGAAGCTCTTGATAGCCAGGCGTATAAAATAAGCTATCCCCGGCGCTCTGCCGAGAAGTGGCAGGAGGAAGTTCAGTTTATACGGGGCAGGATGGCCGGGAACGATTCGCGCAGTGAACGTACCTGGAAAAGGGATGACCTCTATGACAAAAAAAGCACTGATTGACACAAATGTTCTCGTTTATGCTTATGACAACTCCGAGCCGGCAAAACAAAAAACTGCACTTGGATTACTTGACCGTCTGGTTATCTCAAACAAAGGGCTGATCAGCACACAGATCCTATCAGATTTTTTTGTTGTCGTGACCCTTAAAATTCCCGATCCTCTTACTCTGGAACCCCAAATCATGCTAACCACAAGACCTGACCCCTAATCACATGTTCGAAAACAGAGGTAAATTTACACCACAAAAACGTAAATTGTCTGCGATAAAGACCTATTGCAACCGTTAGTTGACCTCTGGTTGGTAGACTGCAACCGTAGAAAATTGTATTCTTCTAGCAAATGTTGACTGGGGTGATTGCTTTTATGTCAGGCGAAAAAATACAAGCGTTAAGAAATGAAAACAAAATGTCGCAGGAAAAGTTGGCAGAGCTGTTGGGGGTCAGCAGGCAGGCTGTTTCAAAATGGGAAATCGGTTTATCCAACCCTACCACGGAAAATCTAATTCGTTTAGCAGAGATATTTCAAGTTTCTATGGATGAAATAGCAAAGCCCGAAACCACGGTAAAAGTTAAAATTAACATGTTTGCCTTGCTCGTGAATATTTCTATTATTGGTTATACCGCCATTATGGTTTCATCTGCCGGATTGTACGGATATTATTTTCCCTATCAAGATGCTCTTTTGTACCCGTGGATTGTCTGCGCCATGTTCGGTGCAGGTCTTATTGGTTTTAAAAATTTGAAGATCTACCGTTCCAATAAAATATTTATATGGGATATTCCTTTTGCCTTTGTTGTTTACATTTTGCCGAATATCCTGCTTGGATACGGTATGTCCAACAGCAGATCAATTCTTTTAACATTAAATGTTGGGCTTCTATATACGTTTTTAATCGTCAATGCCACTTTTCACCCATGGGAGATAGAGAAAAAAAGCTTTCAGCTGGTGGTCTGGCTATTAATAGCAACTCTTGTATTTATGATCTGGTGGGGTACAAGATAAAGCTCCATCTGTTTGCGGCCCCAATGATGTGTAGCAGAGGATTTTTCTCATGATAACTGGAAGGATCCAATTTGTATTGACAATCCGATCCATATACAGTACCGTATTTGTACTGAGGTGAAAAAAATGAACAGCAAAGAGGATATCCGCCCGGTTTCATATGTTAGAACCAATGCAGCGGAAATTTTGGATCAGGTGAACGAAACCCAAAGGCCTGTCTATATCACGCAAAATGGTGAGGCCCGTGCGGTGCTGCTTGACCCTGCTTCCTATGAGAAAATGAAAAAAGCTCTTGGCTTGTTGAAACTTCTGGCTCAGGGCGAACGCGACATCGCTGAAGGGAAAGTTACACCGCAAGAAGAATTTTTTGCCGGCATGGACCGACATCTGGAGGCTGAAGATGATTGAGTTTCAGGTTTTCTGGACCCGGACGGCACAACAGGATTTAATAAGAATTATTGAGTATATTGTCGCTGACAGCCAGTCTAAGGCAAGAACAATATTCACCGAAATCAGGCAAAAGGCTGCCGGGTTAAACCATTTACCACTGCGGGGAAGAGTTGTTCCGGAATTGAAATATCACGGCATTACGGGCTATCGTGAAATAATCCGCCAACCCTGGCAGATTATTTACAACATCAACAAATTAATAATATAAGTGTTCCTTGGCCGTTTCGTAAATGGCCAACACCTTGTCGGGCGGTACTTCGACCTGGATATCGTGAATCGGGCAGAAGATGTAACCTCCGCCTGGTTTAAATATTTCGATCAATTCCCGCACCTCGGCGACAACATCCGCTACCGTCCCCTTTACCAGGGTACTCTGGGTGCGGACACCGCCGCCCCAAAATACTATTTCCCGGCCAAACTTTTTCTTCAGCCAGGCCGGCTCCATACCCGCTGCTGTAATCTGGACAGGGTTCAGGGCGTCTATTCCGGCTTCGATAAAATCGGGAATTATCGGGGCTACACTGCCGCAGGAATGCAGCAGTATTTTTATGCTGGGAGCAAACTCCTTAACTGCCCGGCAGATCCTGACCAGGTATGGTTTGAATAACTCGCGGAACATTTTAGGAGACATTTGTAGTGAATTTTGCAGGCCGTAATCGTCTCCCATCATAATTACATCTAAATAGGGCCCCAAAACCTTCAGATATTTGCCCAGCCTTTCGATATTGGTAGAAGTAAGAAATTCAAGCCAGCAGTGCATTAGTTCGGGCTCCGATGCCATAAAAATAAAAAACTTTTCGTAACCGAACAGCTCCTGGCCGATCTGATAAAGTGAAAAAAAGAGCGGTCCCCCGCTGGCAACCAGTGGATAATCATACTTTTCGATAAGGTTCCGGGCATTAGAGTGTAAAACATTTAGTTCTTCATCAGAAATGGAAAAAGCTCCGCTCTGGCGCAGCAAAGGTAGGATATCTTGAAGTTGCTCAACATTTTCAACCATCCCAAGCGGTCTGCTGACCAGGTTAAAATGGTGCCCGTGAACCGGCATGCTTAAAACTGCCAGACCATTTAACAGGTTCATATCAATAGTGCCGTCTTCTTTTTCTTCCGGCTGAAAGCCTCCTGGCACCATGCAAGTAGAACCATCCTTCAGGGTCCACTCGTTCCAATCTGTTGCAGGAACGCCGAAAACTTTATAACGCGGTAGGGGCAGAAGATCACCGCCCATCATTTTAAAAATTTCAAACCCTTCTTCAAGATCAGGCGATGCCAGCATAGGAATGGGATCGCGCATGTAGGTTGTTATACCAATCCCCAGATGCATTTTGAGACGGTTATAGGCCTGCACATTGATCCCGCTATTATGGGTTGCGGAAAAATCGATCGGAGCCCGGTCACCTTCACGGAATTCAAAGGCTGCTTTTACCCTTTCACGGGATGTCATCCCTTGATTCATAACTAACTTCCCCCTGCTACTATTCAAAACCGGCAAACCCCGACAGCGTTCATAACAATTATATAGCATTAACAAACCGGAGATGAAATTTATTCTTATTATATAGCTATTTGCCCGCGTTATGGCTGAATAACCCCGACAGATCAAGCTTTTCTACCGGTTAAGCCCCTTATGGTTTCGTAGGCAATGGCAGGCTCCATCCTGTTTTTAAATCGGTATCGTAAGGCACTCCGGGGGCGACCGATAGTTGGAGGCTTTTGTCTTTTTTGATGATCGCCTGCCTACGCCACTATCAGCCCACCTGAATTTACACCTTTATACCGGACACTACTGATATAGACACAGTTTATAGGCATATCTGCAATTAGAATTACAACAAATCTCCATCCGGCTTTATAATTGGATATATGACCATAGAAGGCGGTAATATATGCTAAACAAAGTCGCCTCTACTAAAAAAAGAGGACCTTCTGAAATAAATAAATATCTTATTGTTGCTTTCGCCATCACAATTATGGCTGTAATATACCTCCTGCCATTGCCACAACCTCTTTCATCACCCGAGGGATTGGTTCATCTGACTATTGAAGGAAAGGCTTCTCTGGCCGTGCTGACCTTTGTTGTTATTCTCTGGATGACTGAAGCGCTGCCTTTCCCGGTGACTGCACTTTTCGGTTTGCTGCTGGCCTTCGCTTTTGGGCTTGCTCCATTTAACGATATTGTTTCCTACGGTTTCGGCAATCCCGTTGTTCTCTTTTTCATCGGGGTGTTAACTTTATCTGCCGGATTGACCCGTTCCGGACTGGCCGATCGCTTGACATCTATAATTATACACCGGATCGGTTTGCAGCCCCGGAAGATTGTATTTACTTTTATGGCCCTGGGAGCTTTTTTATCAATGTGGATTGTTAACATGTCGGTTGCCGCTATTTTACTTCCCATGGCGACCACCATCCTGAAAAGGGTGGGCCATAAACCGTTAGAAAGTAATTTCGGGCGGGCGTTGATGATTGCCACGGCCTGGGGACCGGCTATCGGCGGCATTACTACCCCGGTTGGCAACGGGGCCAATATCGTTGCCCTTGGTTGTCTGCGTGAATTGGCCGGAATTCCGATAAACTTTTTAACCTGGATGGTGGTTGGAGTTCCTGCAGCCCTGATGATCCTGCCGCTTGCCTACCTGATCCTGGTCCGGGTTTTTCCGCCGGAAGATATTGCTCCGGAGCAGGCCGGCTCCGGAGCCAAAGCAGCAATTATATCTACAAGGCTGGCTGCTGCGGAGTGGAAAGCTCTTTCTATTTTTCTCCTGGCTGTTCTTTTCTGGTTGGGCGACCCCCTGCTGGTAGCTCTCACCGGAATTTCTATTCCCCTGGAAGCCGTAGCCTTGGGCGCAGCTGTAGCGCTCTTTCTACCGGGGATGAGAATCATCACCTGGAAAGAGGCGCAAAGTGACATTGACTGGGGGGGAATTGTCCTGATTGCGGCAGGACTGTCCCTGGGAATGCTGATATTTGAGACGGGGGCAGCCCGCTGGCTGGCCATGCTCTTTTTCTCTCCCATCGGCAGCCTGACCATGGCCCTGCGGATATTTCTTGCTGTTTTAAGCGTTGAGCTGCTGAAAATTTTTTTCTCGAGCAATACCGTTACCGGAGTAATCCTGATACCCATGGTCATTGCCCTGGCTGCAGCCCTGGATCTGAATCCGTGGTACCTGGCCGGGCCCGTGGCCTTGGCCACTTCAATGGCTTTTATCCTGGTTACTTCCAGCCCGACCAATGTTATACCTTATGCTTCGGGTTATTTTTCAATTAAAGATTTTGCCCGGCCCGGCATATTCTTAACAATTGTCATACCGCTGTGTATCACTATAGCTTTCCTCATTTTTGCCCCGCTGGTCTGGTAGCCAGGGCAGGAGAAAAGAAAACTATTCAGAATATTGTGTATAAAACCCAGGGTATATTGCCAAAGCATACCCTCTGGGCCGTTAAAGAATAAGGTAGGCTTTGGGAGACTTAAAACTTGCCGGTAAAATATCTGGACAGGAGGTTTAAGGTTATGCTGCAGGACAATGAATATTTGGGGGGCGGTCTTGTAGCCCGGGCGTTGAAAAATGAAGGGGTCGAAACAATTTTTAGCCTTAGCGGGGGGCATAT
>JBMNTU010000111.1:0-6370 GCA_050945895.1 Christensenellaceae bacterium
TTCCTTACGCTTGGTATAGAAAACGGCAATGCACTTACCGTGCGCAACTGCGGCTACCTCGTCCACGAGGAAAAGCCGGAAAAGGTCAACGAGGCCATTGTCGCCTTTTTGAATGCAAGCCGGTAGTCAACTATTATTTGAATCAAAGCTTCCAATTGCTTTATCAATATAACCATCAACAAATATATGGTTCGCACAGCGGCGGACAAGGAGTATTGCGATGATCAGGTTTTCGCTGGACGAGCAGGCCTATACGCCTGTTCCTACCTCGTTTCTCAAAAAATTTATGTGTAACGCACCCGAAAAATACCTTAAGGTATATTTGTATGGTATTTATCTGGCGCATAGCAACCAGCAGCTTTCTGACGTCGAACTGGAAGAAGAGCTCCACCAGTCCACCACCGAAATTGAAGCAGCGCTGGGCTACTGGGCCTCTAAGGGGCTTGTTAAGGCGCGCGTTTCCGGAAAATCGGTCAGCTACGAATTTTCCTCCGGGTACGAAAATACCGAAGAAACCCCGGTGCCTGTTAAAAAAGCAAAAGCACCGCTGTATGAATACGAAAACTACAACAATGTCCTGAATACGCTTTTAGACCGGACGCTGTCCCCTAACGAGCTAGAGAAAATCTATGATTTTGACGAAATTTACGGCTTGCCGCAAGACGTCGTCATTTCGCTCATCGAATATTGCACGGCGGAAAAAGGCGCGCGCGTAAGCGTCAATTATCTGGATAAGGTCGCGCAGGCCTGGGCGGAAGAGGGCATCACCACAAGGGAACAGGCACAGGAAAAAATCGAAGAGTACCGCAACCGGTCGGGCGGGGCCACCAAGCTTTTGAAGCTGATGGGCATCCACGGAAAGTATTCAGACAAAACGCAGATGGACTACTACGAAAAGTGGACCCAATCCTGGGGCTTTACGCACGAATCCATCGTATTTGCCATGAAGGGGCTGGAATTCCCCGGAAGCCAGCCGTTCCGCTACCTGGACAGCGTGTTGCGCAACCTGTACGAAAAGGGCGCGACCACCTCGCGGAAAATCAACGAATACAACACCGAATACACCCGGCGAAACAATAGCATGAAAGAAATTTTGCAGGCGCTCGAATATTCCCGCATCGTTGTCTCTCCCAAGTGCGAACGCTTTTACAACGAGTGGATGGAAGCCGGTTTTGCGCATTCCACCATTCTTTTGGCTTGCCACCAATCCGTAAAAAACGGCAGCCGCAAATTTGAAAATGTGGGCGCGCTTTTAAAGGAGTGGGCCGAGTTGAAGCTTTCGGATGACGAAGAGATCAAAAAACACCTGCGCAAGCAAAATACGATTGAAAAGAAAGTCAAGCAGGTCTACGACCTCGCGGGTATCGACAAGCAAATCGGTGAGCCGGATATCCGCAATTATCTCAAATTTACCAAAGAGCATGGCCTGCCGCACGACGTTCTGATGTTTGCTGCCGAAATCAGCTCTCTTTCAGAGCACCCGCTTTCCTTTATGAACAAAGTGCTGAAGGACTGGGCGGAAAACAATATCAACACGCTTGAAAAAGCCCGGGAGCAAAACCTCAACCGGTTTAAAAACGACCTAAAAGCAAAGAAGGGCTTCGAGCAGCGCACATACACAAAGGAAGAGGACGAACGAGAGATTGCGGAAGCATATGCCGAACTGGAGAAATTATATGCCAAGTAAATCCGTCGCCGATTTGTTTTCCGAATTCACGCTTTCCAAAAAACAAAAACGGCTGGCCAACGAACAGCGGATTGGCGCTCACCCACAGATTGCCCTTATAGACGAGCAAATACGCATCCTTCTGCTCCAAAAGCTGGACCAGGAGGTCAACAATAAAGACGCCTCCCAAACCGACCAGAGCCTCGCCGCATTGACGCACGAAAAGCAAACGCTGATCGACCGCGAGGTTTCGCTGATACCCGCATCTTGCAGCACCTGCCATGACACCGGCGTTGTAAACGGCGGCTATTGCACCTGTTTTTTGCAGGAGGTATACAAGTCCCTTTATAGCGCAATCGACATAAAAAAAATATCCCATACATTCCAAGCGTTTGACGCTTCTATATTCGATGCAGCTACTCCGCTTCCCACAGGTAAAACGCAGCGGGAGCACATGGAGCTGATCCGCCAGGTCTGCGAAGATTTTACGGCAGATTTTTCGGGCGCCGCAAAGCGCGGCCTGCTTCTTTTGGGCAATACAGGCCTTGGAAAAACCTATCTTTTGGAGTGTATGGCAAAAGAGGCGTACGCCCGCGGAACAGACGTGTTGTTTATTCGCGCCGGCGATTTGTTCCGCACGTTTTTTGCGCACCGGATGGGCGAAGATATCCCGCTTTCCTTTTTATACGACGCCCGGCTTTTGCTGCTGGATGATTTGGGAACAGAGCCGCCCACCCAAAATGTTACGGCAGAATACCTGTATGAGCTCATCGATAAACGGCAGGGCAAGCCTACTGTTATCGCCTCCAACCTCAAAACGTCGAGCGATATCGTGGGGCGCTACAACGAGCGCATTGCCTCGCGCCTCAAATCCAAGCAGCACTACCTGCAGCTTGTATTCGAAGGAAAGGATGTTCGAAAATAATGATGGAACTACGCACTGTCAACCAAAACGGCCATACGATCGCTATTGTACATGCAAACGAGACTATCATAACGGATGTTCCGTCTGCGCTGGATTTCCTTGCGTCCGTCCGCTACGAGGCGGACACCGACCGCATTGCCCTCAACAAAGAAGCGCTTTCCGAAGATTTTTTCGAGCTGCGCACAAAGCTGGCCGGCGAGGTATTGCAAAAATTTGTCAACTACTACGCCAAGCTTGCCATCCATGGAGATTTTTCCATATATACCAGCAAAGCCCTTAAGGATTTTATTTACGAGTGCAACAACGGGCGCCATATATTCTTTACCGCAACGCAAGACGAAGCAATTGAAAAGCTGGCGGCTGCAAGATAGCAACTTTTCAGGCATACACAAAAGCAGCCGCGCAGGCAATGCCCGCACGGCTGCTTTTTCATATACTACCGTTATTTTTCTATAGGGAAATAGATTTCCGTCATCAGCTTTTCCTCCGGCACCTCGCCCGGCGAATTCAGGTAGCGCTCATATGGCGGCGCCGCTATGCGGTATCCGTTTTTGTCTATCCATTCCGCAATTGCCGAGTAGGTTTCCCCCAAATTGCTGTAGCCGCCCATATGGATCGCCATCGCGCATGTTCCCCCGTTCAATATGCGCGTCCCGCTTCCCGCCTCTTTAACAGGCACGCCAATTTCCACATCGCTGCTTTCCGGATCAAATTCCGGGCAGTGGTAAATTGCGAGCGGCGGCCCCGTTACCGCCATCCTGTTTTCATTCACCAGCTTCATTGCTTTACCAAACAGCTTGTCAAAATCTTTGATCGCAATATTCTCTCGTACACTTGCAATTGTTTGAGGGGCCGTTTCCATTATTTTTACTTCCGTTTTCAGTTCACTCATCATTCCAATTCCTTTCTCTAGCTTCGCAAGGTCGTTTTTCATTTTTTTCAGGAGCGTTTTCTGATGCTTCAGCTGCAAAACCTGTTCCTCCAGCTTTGCCTGTATGCGCGCCGCCAAAACATGTGGCAGCGCATGCATCAGCCCGGCAATTTCCTCCAGTGAAAAGCCATACTCCTTAAGCCGCTGTATGAGCAGCATATCCCGAAGCTGCGACACCTCGTAGTAACGGTACCCCGTTTCATCGCTTATTGCCGCAGGCTTCAATATCCCTGCCGCGTCGTAGTGCCGCAATGTCTTTGTCGTCACCATACAAATCCTGGAAAACTCGCCGATTGTGTACATCCCTTCGCTCCTTTGCTCATTTCTTGAACCGGTTCATGTGTACAGTATAGGGCTTGCCCCTGGGGCAAGGTCAACCCCTTTTTTCAAATTTTTTATATAGAAAAAGCCTGCCCACACAATAGACCGGCGGCAGGCTTTTTGTTCTTCATCCAAAGTATTGCTCAATCGGCAAAATAGGTCGCATACATATCCGCAATTGCAAGTGCAGGCGCAAGCTTATACGTCTGGTATGCGTTTGCCTGCGTCAATCCGCCAATATATGCGCGGGCCGCGTCGTCATACCCGCCCATATGCCAGCGGATGGCCATTGCCTCCTCGTCTGTCAGCGAAATATGCCGCGCCAGCAGGTATACGGATTTTTCCCCGTGCCCAAACGGAAAGGAGTCCTCGATTCCATAGCCTTCCACCTCTTCCCAGCGGCGCTCCCCCGGAATTTTTACATTGCGTACCGTTTTCACATACATATTCACCTTGCACACGTCGTGCAAAAGCCCCGCAATAATAATCGAATCCTCCCGCTCGATGCCAATGTTCTTATTGAAATTTTTGAGCAGCCGATATACGTTCATGCTGTGAACAAGCAACCCTCCCTCGAAGGAGCCATGCCCCTTCGTACTGGCGGGGGCCGTATAAAAATCCGTCTCGCTTTCCAGCCAACCGGCAAGCGCATCCATATTATCCCTGCCTGTTTCCAGCAGAAGCGAAACAAACTCGCCTTTCGTTTCCTCCAGGCTTTTATCCGAAAAAACTTTCATTTTTGCATAATCTCCGTTTTTTTATTTATCATACCATATCCGCCTGTTCAAATAAACGGTTCTTTCCATGTTGCATTTCAAAACCCCGGCGGTTTCTGGTATAATCTTTTTTATGGAAAAAACACAAAAAAAAAGTAAGCTTTTTATGATCGTTGGCCTAATCCTGATTGGCGATACGCTGTTTGCCGCCGCAAATTCCAACCTCAACCTGGGCGTAGTGATGCCGCTTATTTTGGGCATTCCGCTTCTCGTATACGGTTTTTTCCGTCCGCGGCTTTATCCATGGATGCAGGCGGGGTTCGGTAAGTTCGTTAAATGGCTTGCAGTCTGTATTTATCTGTTCCTCATCGCTGTGTTTACTGTTTTTTCAATAATAATGGGCATTTCGGCCTTAAGTGCGCCCGACCCCGGCGCCGATGCGGTCATCGTGCTGGGGGCTGCCGTAAAAGGCAACGAACCCTCCGTCACGCTGCAGCGCCGGCTGGATAAAGCCGCCGAATACTGCAAGGCCAATCCAAATGCCGTCGTTGTCGTATCCGGCGGCAAGGGCACGCAGGAGAACATCAGCGAAGCCGATGCCATGGCAGCCTATCTGCTTGACTTGGGCATCCCCGAGACCAAAATTATCCGCGAACCAAACGCCACCAGCACGGAAGAAAACTTCAAATATTCCAAAGCGCTGCTGGATGAGAAGTTCGGCAGCGAATACAGCGCCGTCTATGTAACAAACGATTTTCATATGCTGCGCGCCGGAATGATGGCAAAGCAAGCCGGGCTATCTGCACAAGGCCTGTCTGCGCACTCCCCCATTTTCATTTTGCCCAACAATATCATGCGCGAATCGCTTGCGCTGCTCACAACATTTATCATGCAAATATAGGCGTAGCCGGGCCTCAAAGCTCTGCCCGCTCCAGCCTGTTATAAAGCATTGTAACGTTTTGCAGTCCTCCCGGCCGCTCCAGCGCGCGCCTCGTCGTTCGTATAAAGCTGTTTCCGTCGTCTTCCGGAAACGGAAGGTGCATTGCAACAATACGTTCCGGCCCAACCACATCCCTTAAAAACGCCTGGTTTTCCCGCAGGCTCACAAACGGAAAATTGACGATCGCCACATCCACGGGCATGTTTTCGGTCAGCCTTGCAATGCCCTCCCTGTCCTTCGTTGCATCGCCAAAAACGGTGAATACCTTTCCGTCGATCACAATCCGGTAGCCATAATTCACATAGTCCGCATAATCCTTTCCGTCGTGTACGATTCGCCTGCACGAAACCTGTATCCGGCCTGCCGTATGCTCTTCATGCGGGCGCTGCAGCCGCATGGTGCGCGACGCCGGAAAGTCGTCACCCGTCGGTGTAATCAACATTGTTTCGGGATGCCGTTCCATAAACCTTCCCACTTCTTTGGGGCTGTAATGGTCTATGTGCGCATGTGTTATCAGCATCAGGTCGATCTTTTTAAACGCGCCATTTCCATCCACTATGTCTTGTAAAACATCCTCCGGCGGCCTGGAAAAACGAATGGTCTTTTTTGTGTGCAGCGCATCGATCAGCACGGCCACTCCGTTGTACTGTATCAGGACGCCCGCGTTTGCAATGAGCGTAATAGAGTTATGGTTTAAATTATTCATATTTCTATTATAGCATATGCCCTTTATTGACAAAAAATGCCTTAGTGTAAAATAATCATTGGCAAAAGGGAGGCGTCCAGAAGGCGCCTCCCACAGATACACACTTGATATAATGATTTTGGAAAAGAATCAATCAAGGAGTGTATGCAGTAATATGGTAAACGA
>JBMNTU010000112.1:0-6352 GCA_050945895.1 Christensenellaceae bacterium
GGTCATCATGGGCTATACACTTGGGTTTATTATGGCGATGGTGGGCATACTCAACTTTGTAAATTCCATGCTTACCGCAATCATTGCCCGAAAGCGCGAGTTTGCAATGCTGGAGAGCGTGGGAATGACAAAAGAGCAGCTAAAGAAGATGCTGGTGTTTGAAGGGGTGGATTATGTGGGCATCATCCTGGTCATTAGCCTGGTGTTGTCGGCGTTTGTTGCGGCAACGGTCATCCAGGAAGCGGTTGCGAGCTCGTGGGCGGCGGCTTACAGCTTCTCCCTTGCACCCTTCGCCGTCATTATCCCGGTGATGATTCTGCTGGCGATATTCATTCCATTGGTGTGCTTCAAGAACACACAGAAAAAAAGCCTGGTGGAACGGCTGCGGGAAACGGAATAGAAAATTTTTACACACAAGAGGATGCTTCCAAGCGGAAGCATCCTCAGACTGTCGATAAAGCACCACCTGCGGCGTCAAACGGAAAGCTGCAAAGCTCGACGTATTACGAATACGCCTTCGCTCTGCGGCTTTCCGTTTTCCTGGCATCTGGCACTTTCTTGCCAGCCTGAATCGTTTCGTGGTTTTTGGATGAACCAAAAAATCAACCGGTTTTCCGTACGGGGAAAAGAATGCCCGTTTCCAGCTCGTCCGGCGACGAAACATCCTCCTCGTCTTTGATGTAGCGCTCAATTCCGCCGCCCGTGGCTTCGTATTCCGGATGCTCTTTAAACCAGCCTTGCAGGGCTTCGTATGCATAATGGACCGTTTCGTACGGGCCGATGTGCGTAGTGGCCGCATAAGGCTGCGCGGGAACGGGTTTTACGCCGTCGCCGCTTCCGGCGACAGCGATCTGCGCCTCCACATCCATCGCGCTATAGGAAAAGGTATCTCCCATATACACCAACTGGGTTGCTCCGGTGCGCTTGAGTCCGTGTTTTTTCATTTCCTCCTTCAGGTCATGGAAAAGCTGGTGCGTTTCGCTTACGTCGATGGTGCGCCGCAGGCAAAATACATTTTGCGCGGGCGCGTCCATTACAATAATATGGTATTTCTGTGTCATAATTCCGGTTCCCTCCATTCTGACGATGTCCTCTTCCATTGCGCGGAGCGTTTTTTTAAGCTCGTTTATTTGTTCGTGCGTATGCAGGCGGCGCTCGTGTATGCGCTGCGCCAGCCGGTCTTCGGGAAGTGAAAGCAATTCGCCGATTTCCGCGAGGCCAAAACCATACTTCTTAAGCGTTTCGACCTGCCTCAATACCGCAAGCTGCGCGTAGTCGTAGTAGCGATAGCCGTTTTCCGCGGTATAGGCCGGACGCAGCAGGCCAATCGAATCGTAGTGCCGAAGCATGCGCCGGGAAACGTTTCCCAGCTTAGAAAATCCGCCAATGGTTAACATAAAAAAACTCCTCTTCGAACCGGTTCTGTCATTACTATACACCTTGTCATTATGTGAAGGTCAAGAAAAAAATTCGAAATGTTGGCCGCATAGGGATGCAAAATAAAAAAACCGCCCGAAAGCGGTTTTTGTTTTGTTTCCTTTTAACGCTTGGAGAACTGCGGCGCACGGCGCGCTGCCTTAAGGCCGTATTTCTTCCGCTCCTTCATGCGCGGGTCGCGCGTCAAGAAGCCTGCCGATTTAACAACGGGACGAAGCTCGGGCTCCGCATTGATGAGCGCCCGTGCGATTCCGTGACGAATCGCGCCCGCCTGGCCGGTGTAACCGCCGCCCTTGACATTGACAAATACGTCGTATGTTCCCAGCTTTTCTGTTAACACAAGGGGCGAACGAACCAGCATTTTCAGCGTTTCATATCCAAAATAATCTTCGATATCGCTCTTATTTACCGTAATATTGCCCGAACCCGCAACAAGGCGTACCCTGGCAATGGATTTTTTTCTTCTTCCTGTTCCCAAAAATTGTTCTTTTGCTGCCATTTTACTTCCTTCCTCCTTACAGCTCTACTGCCTGGGGCTTTTGCGCCTCGTGGTTATGCTCCGCACCTGCGTACACACGCAGCTTTTTGAGCATTTTCGCGCCCAGTTTGTTTTTGGGCAGCATTCTTCGAACTGCATTCATAAACAAAAACTCAGGCCTTTTTTCCATCAGTGTCCTATAAGAAGTTTTTTTGAGCCCGCCGGGGTATCCCGAATGGCGGTAATACATCTTCTGATCCAGTTTATTGCCGGTAAAAACAACCTTTGCAGCGTTGATGACGATTACATGGTCTCCAACGTCTACATTAGGCGTATATTCCGCTTTGTTTTTTCCGTTCAGTATTGTTGCGACTTTGCTGGCAACCCTGCCAAACACCTGGCCTTCTGCGTCAACGATGACCCAGTTTTTCTCTACTTCGCCAGGCTTCGCCATATATGTTTTCATAAGGCTTTTCCTCCAAATTTTCAATCAAAACACTTGCTTGTGGCAATTTTCTGCCGAACGGGGTTTCCCAGACCTCGAACCGCAACAAACTGCGCATATGCGTCAAGCACGGGGCTAATGTGCTTTTATGGACGCACAGACTATTTTATTAAAAAAACCCTGTAATGTCAAGGTTTTTCTGCGTTTTCGGCGTCATTTTTCAACGATTTCTATCAGACCGGTTGCTTTTTGGAACAAAAACGCAACGCGTTTGCCCCCGCAGGCCGCTGCAGGCGCGGGCGGGCGTGTCAGGTAAAAACCAGCTTCCTTCAGCTCCTTCAGGGCGCGATCCATGTCTTCGGCTTCGTAGCAAATGTGGTACGGCGTGCTCATGCCTTTTTCCGCCAGGCTTTCCACCATCGAGTTTTCGCCGAGCTTTGCAATCAGCTCTACTGTTTCGTGCCCGTTGCGCATAAAGCATATCGAAACGCCGCGGTCACTGTCCTCTGTGGGTCCTGATGTTTTTTCGTACCCCAAAAAAGCGAACTTTTCCATTGCGCTTTTTAGGTCGTTTACATAATAGCCAATATGGTGAACTCTCATGATTTTCCTTTATTCGAAAGCGATCGTATCGTATTCTACCGTTTGGCGCATTTTATCCCACTTTTCTTTGAGGATGGCGCACATGGTAACGTCGTAATACTCGCCGCGCTTGTATACGCTTTCCTTCAGCTCGCCCTCGATATCACTGCCGCACATTTTATGCAGCCTTACAACGTTTTCGTTTTTGCTCAACACTTCGTTATACAGCCGGTTTACGCCCAGCGTATAAAAGGCATAGTCGTACAGGTTCCACTCGAGCAATACGGCAAGCTTCATGGAGCGGGCTTCTTTTACTGCCACATAATAGCCCCACTCGCATTTTCTGTTTGCCCGGTCGATGTTGACGATATTTAGGACGCCCACAGGCTTCTCGTCCATATAAATGACCCACCAGATTTGCGTGTCGTCTTCACGCAGCGCATCGAACCACCGAAGCTGACCCTCATGCGTCAGCACCGGGTCGGTGTTCATATACCGGGTGACGTCTTCGCTCATGCGCCATTCCGCCACCATATCGAGGTCTTTTTTTTGCAGCCGTTTTAAGCGGATATCCATCATTTTTCCACTGCGGAAAGCAGGCCGGCGACGTCCTCGATGCCAAACGACTTGTCAATGGGAATATACAGGCCAAGCGTTTCTTCGATTTCCGCCAAAATCATGACCTGCGCCAGCGAATCCCACTCTTTGACGTCGCTCATTTTGGTGTTTCGCGTAATGCTTGCAGGGTCTTTTTTAAGGACCTTTGCAACGATTTCGATGATTTTTTCTTCCATGTTTATTCCGTTTCCTTCAGGTAGTATTCACGCGCCGGACGGGTGTCCAGGCGTATGCTGTATTGCTTGGTTCCTTCGTTTTCTTCCGCAACGGTATAGCCGTTCCGCTCAAAAAACTCCGCCGCCGGAATGTTTTTTTCTGTAGGAATGTATTCTGCCAGCAGCGTTTCAAACCCCATTTGCCGCATATCGCGCTCCACATAGTCCAGCATATAATTTTCCACAAGTTTGCCCATGGCCCGGCAGCTCAGCACAAAGCTGTCGATTTTGGGCGTCTCGGAAAATAAATCGACGATTACCGCGCCAATTTGCCCATATTCGCCAAATTTGTCCCGAAGGGAAAACAGATAGCAGGCGGCATGGTCGCTGCGGGTCATTTCGCCGAGGTCGTTTTTGGAATGCCTGCGCGTTGTCAGGTTGAACTGGTTTGTTTTGCTCACAAGTTGGTGCAGCCGTTCGAGCTGCGCATCCGCGGGCCTTATTGCCGTGCACTCCATATCCAGCTGCCGCAAAAACGATGGAAAGTCGGAAATGGCCCCCGCCAGCTTTGAACGCTTTGCATTATCCTGGTAGAGCTGTGTTTTTTCCGCATCTTCCTTTGTAAGCGAAAGCTTTTTGAAGTAGCGGTCGTATATGTCTGCAAAAAAATCTGCCAGGCGCTCCACCTGTTCGGGAAAATCCGGAACGGTCACTTCGGGTAATAACTGCGTCACCAGGTCGCGCTCTGCCGGGCTGTCGTCTATAAACACAATGGAATCCAGTCCGATGTTCAATTCCTGTGCAATCGCCAATATATTTTCGTGCTTGTTTTCCCAATTGATTTTTAAAACCGCAAAATCTTCCTCTCGAAGCAGCATGTGCGGGTGGCTTTTTATGACGTCCATGGCGTCGGCTTCGTTGTTTTTAGAGACAACGGCCAGCACAACGCCTGTTTCTTTTATATGCTTCACAATCCGCTGCGCATCCTTATAGACCATGCCCAGCTTTTCTTCGGAAAGCCCGATTCCTTCCGCGCCCGCTTCGCCCACAACGCCGCCCCACAGGGTATTATCGAGGTCGAGCGCCAATACCTTTTTGGGCGTATAGGTCAGCAGGCGGAGCATTTCCTCTACTTGCGCGGCAATTTGCTCGTGGGCGGAGGAAGTGTGGATGATTTTTCCAAGATACCACAGCTTGTTCGAATAAAAAGCCGCTTTTCCCATTTTTTCAGCCAGCTCGCGATAGGGAAAAAGATGGACATTCGGGTAATTTTGCATGAAATTCAACAACGCTTCATCGAATGCGCGTTCGCGCTTGCCAGGCGTGTTTTCGTCCACGCTGCCGATGGATGCAAGGCGCGTCCTGTAATCTGCATTGGCGATAAAATACGTCGTTTCCGGACGGATGCATTTTTCCATCACGTCGAACCACGCATCAACCGAGCGCCGCGCGTCCTCGTCTGTTGTGCAGTCTTGTGTGCAGAGCGCAATATCGTTTACAATGAACACGGCTTCCGGACGAAATACATGAAAAGAGGACGCTTCGTTTAAAAGCACCTCGAAAATACCGCCATATCCTTCGTTTTTGTATATTTCGTGACGTTCAGACAGGATGTTTATGGCCGGATCGATATTGATATTTGAAAGCAGCGCAATCTTCATGCAAAACCTCTGAAATACTTTGTACAATGCCCCATTTTAGCATTATTCCGCTTGTACTGTCAATAAAACACCCGAACGAGGTACAGCCCGCCCGGAGGAACGGTTGGACCCGCGTGCTTGCGCTCTTTGCCCGCGACGATCGCGGCGACGTCGCCGGGCAAAATTTTGCGTTGCCCAACAAGCAGCAGCGTGCCTGTCATAATACGGACCATGTTGTATAAAAACCCCCCGCCAAATACGTTGATAGTAATATATTCGCCGTCGCGAGCAAGCTCGATTTTATCCACCGTGCGGACCGTTCCCTTAATGTCCGTTCCGGCGGCGCAAAATGCGGAAAAGTCGTGCGTGCCCAGCATATGGGCTGCGCCCTCCCGCATTGCGGAAATGTCCAGCTCCATGGGGAAAAACATGCAGAAATTTCGCATGATCGCGCTTGCCACAGGCGCGTTTTGGATGACATACCGGTATTGCTTTCCTTTGGCTGAAAAGCGCGCATGGAACCCTTCCTCCGCCAAAAAAGACCGCTTGATGCGAATGTCACCCGGAAGGGCCGTGTTGAGGGCGACGGCAAATTTTTCGGGGGGGATGCCCGACTGTGTATCGAAATGTGCGACCTGGCAAAGCGCATGTACGCCCGCGTCTGTTCTGCCCGACGCTTCGGGAAAAATGGTTTCGCCAGTACGCTTAAAAATCGCATCGCCAATTTTCTGCTGGATGCTTGTGCCGTTTTTCTGCACCTGCCACCCGCAGTAGCCCGTTCCCTCATATTCAATATGCAGTACGATCCGTTGCATAATTCGGCCTCCATTCCACGCAAAAAGCCGCGGTTTCATTTATCATAACATGAAACCGCGGCTTTGATACACATGATTTTTGTTAGTGTCAAGTAAACGTTGGCAAGCAAGAGCCTTTTACAAAAGATATAATGACATTTGTTTTTCGTATCTATGACAACATCATATCACTGAAGCGTCAT
>JBMNTU010000113.1:0-6159 GCA_050945895.1 Christensenellaceae bacterium
TCTAAGCTTTACAATTATCTGCTCTGTTGTGTATTTTTTCCTTGCCATCTCCATTCTCCTTCTTCGTTAGTTTATCATCACTCCACTAACTTTGGAACTGGTTCAAGGATTGGGGGGCACGCCAGTTTCCTGGCAGGCAACCTTGCTTGGCGCTGTGCCGTTTTCTCTTTCTTGGTAGGCTCGCTATGCGGTCTTGGCCTACTTCCCCAAAAGAGATCTACGAGGACGGTCATTTAGTTTTGTTAAACAAATATGTTTAGCTCATTATACTAAGCATATTTGTTTATGTCAAGTGGGTATTTAACCTTTTTGTTTAATTTATATTGACTTCACTAAACATATATGCTATATTTTCTATATGTATTGCAAATGATTGGAGTTTATTATGGCTATTGGGGATAGAATTAAGTTTTTTCGTAATCTTCGCGGCATGACACAAAAATGGCTTGGTATGACAGTTGGTTTCGATGAAAAGACCGCCGATGTGCGCATGGCGCAATATGAATCCGGCACAAGAACGCCAAAGGAAAAGCTTACTGACGATCTCGCACGTACTTTGGACGTCAGCCCTCAGGCACTTACAGTCCCTGATATAGATACCTATAATGGCTTGATGCACACTCTGTTCGCACTTGAAGATATGTATGGCCTCAAAATATCCCAGCTTGATGGTACCCTGTGTCTTACTCTTGATAGGGATAATCCTGCATACCGTACCATGTTTGATATGCTTAATTCCTGGTTTAAGGAATCGGAAAAACTCCATGATGGCGAAATCACGACAGACGAGTATGATGAATGGCGTTATAAATATCCTGAAACAAAAGTTTCTCGTGATAGAGAGTAAATATATCCTCATGAGCGTTTTTCCTTTCTCCATCTATACAAACAAAAAGAGCTAACCGACTTTCTTTCATCAGTTAGCTCTTATCATTTATATGGTTGATACAATATGTGTTGCCAAATCGTTGCCAGAAGCCCGATTCGACTTTGAGAAATCCGCTATTCTAAAGGCATAGCGCTATTTCTCAAATTATTCCCACTCGATGGTCGCGGGGGGCTTACTCGTGATGTCGTACACCAGCCTGTTGATGTGCTTCACCTCGTTGACAATGCGGTTCGATATTTTCTCCAGTACATCATATGGGATGCGTGCCCAGTCGGCTGTCATGGCATCTACGCTTGTTACGCCGCGCAATGCAACCGTGTAATCATATGTCCGCTCGTCACCCATCACTCCTACACTGCGCATATCGGTCAGCACGGCAAAATATTGCCATATTTGTTCATCCAACCCCGCTTTTGCAATCTCGTCGCGGAAAATATAGTCCACATCGCGCAAAAGCTCAAGCTTGGGCTTTGTTACTTCGCCGATGATGCGGATACCCAGCCCCGGCCCGGGAAACGGCTGCCGCCATACCATGTGACGCGGCAATCCAATCTCTTCGCCAAGCTCGCGGACTTCATCCTTGAAAAGCTCGCGCAGCGGCTCGATGATCTCGTCAAAGTCCACATGTTCCGGCAATCCTCCCACATTATGGTGGCTTTTTATCAGCGCAGCGTCGCCAATGCCGCTTTCCACCACATCCGGGTAAATGGTCCCCTGCGCCAGAAAATTCACCTTTCCAATCTTTTGGGCTTCGTCCTCAAACACGCGGATAAATTCCTCTCCGATGATCTTACGCTTTCTTTCCGGATCGGTCACGCCGCTGAGCTTATCTAGAAAACGCTTTTCTGCGTTGACATGCACCAAATTCACTTTAAACTGCTCGTTAAAAACCTTCTCCACTTCGTCCGGCTCGTACTTGCGCATCAATCCTGTATTTACAAATACGCACGTCAGGTTTTTCCCGATCGCTTTGTGGAGCAATACCGCGCAGACCGAGCTGTCCACGCCGCCCGAGAGCGCCAAAAGCACTTTTTTGTCTCCAACTTTTTTTTGGATTGCCTCTATTGCTTCTTTTGCGTAGCTTTTCATGGACCAATCGCCTTTTGCGCCGCAAATATCAAACAGGAAGTTTTCCAAAATCTTTTGGCCGTTTTCGGTATGCTGCACCTCGGGGTGGAGCTGTACCCCGTAAATATTTTTTTTTTCATTATAAAATGCAGCAACCGGGCATGTTTCCGTTGTTGCAATTACCTTGTTTTCCTTTGGCACGCTGCTAATATAATCCGTGTGGCTCATCCAGCTTACGGCGCTTTCATCCATGCCTGCAAACAGCCTGCACCCTGTGTCGTACTTGGTCTGCGCCTTTCCATACTCGCCGGAGGGTGCGCGCATGACCTCGCCGCCGACAAAATCTGCCGCAAGATAGCTGCCATAGCAAATGCCCAATACCGGAACGCCCAGTTTAAAAACGCCCGCATCGCATTTGGGCGCGCCTTCTTCGTATACGCTTTTGGGACCGCCCGTCAGAATGATCCCGATGGGGTTTTTCTCTTTTATTTTTTCAATGCCCGTATTATATGGCAAAAGCTCCGCATACACGCGCGCATCCCTTACGCGCCGCGCAATGAGCTGGTTATATTGTCCGCCAAAGTCCAGTACGACAATCGTTTCCCTCATATACCGATCTCCTCCAGTATCCTTTCCCTTGCGTCCGAAATGCTGATGTTTTCCTTTCGCGCAATTCGCACCAGGTCTTCATATTCCACATATTTTTTGTTTCCTGCGCGCTTTACCCGCACCATTCCAAAAGACGTCTGCAAATACATCATGTCGGCATCCATAAAAATCATGGATTTTGTTTCGATCCTGAGGTCAAACGCCATCGAATGTTTTAAAAGCAGCTCGCAAAAGCGCGTTGCGTCATGTTTTCTGCAGATGACGGTAACAAGAAAAGCCGGCTGGCGCTTTTGCATCAGAATGGGCTGCGCCCAAACATTGAGCGCGCCCGCATCCACCGCCATGTCCATCAAAAATCCAATTTCTTCCCCGGACATATCGGAAATATTCGCACCGATTTCACAAACAGTTTCTTTTTGCATCCCTTTTTTGTTTCTCTCCGTTTTTTATGTATGCTATAGCTTAACGCTATAATTGGGCGATTCTTTTGTAATGCTGATATCGTGGGGATGGCTTTCCAAAAGGCCCGCATTGGTAATTTTAACAAACTCCGCCTTTTGCTGCAACTCTGGAATCGTTGCCGCGCCGCAATAGCCCATGCCCGACTTTAGCCCGCCGACCATTTGGTAGGTTGTGTCTGCAAGCGGCCCTTTGTAGGGAACGCGGCCCTCTACGCCCTCGGGAACGAGCTTTTCGTTCTCTTCCTGGAAATACCGGTCTGCACTGCCCTTTTGCATGGCGGGAATAGAGCCCATCCCCCGGTACACCTTAAAGCTTCGGCCCTGGTAGATTTCCATTTCGCCCGGGCTTTCTTTTGTTCCCGCAAACAGGCTGCCGATCATAACGGCTGCCGCGCCGCCCGCAATGGCTTTTGTAATATCTCCGCTATATTTGATGCCGCCGTCCGCAATAATCCGTACGTTTTTCTTGGACGCTTCCTCCGCGCATTCCATAACGGCGGAAAGCTGCGGCACACCGATGCCTGCCACCACGCGCGTTGTACAGATTGACCCGGGGCCAATTCCCACTTTAATACAGTCTGCTCCAGCCGTCATTAGGTCCCGAACGGCCTCTTTTGTGGCAACATTTCCACCAATCAGTGTAATTTCCGGAAATTTATTTTTAACGGCCTCCACCATCTTCAATACGGCCTCCGAATGCCCGTGCGCCGTATCTACAACAATGACGTCCACCTTTACGGCAACCAGCGCCGCAACGCGATCCAGCGTATCTGCGCTTGTGCCCACCGCAGCGCCCACAAGCAGGCGGCCACTCTCGTCTTTTGCAGACATCGGGTACTGGATCGTTTTCTCTATATCCTTGATGGTTATGAGGCCCATCAGTTTGCCGTTATCATCTACCAGCGGCAGCTTTTCGATTTTGTGTTTACTGAGTATTTGCTGCGCCTGGTCTAGTGTTGTGCCAATGGGCGCCGTAACCAGGTTTTTGCTGGTCATCACTTCGGATATCTTTCGCGTATAGTCCGTTTCAAAGCGCATATCCCTGTTTGTAATGATGCCAACCAGCTTGTTTCCTTTTTCTACAATAGGCACGCCAGATATTTTATAGCGGGCCATCAGCTCGTCCGCGTCATATACGCTATGGTTGGGCGTCAGAGAGAATGGATCGGTAATAACGCCGTGCTCGCTTCGTTTTACCTTGTCTACGTTTTCCGCCTGCTGCTCGATCGTCATGTTTTTATGGATGATCCCCATTCCGCCTTCGCGGGCAAGAGCAATGGCAAGCCCACTTTCGGTGACTGTGTCCATCGCAGCGCTCATAATGGGGATATTCAGCCTGATGTGGTCTGCAATCCGGGTTGCAACGCTGATATCTTTGGGTATGATTTTGCTTCTTTGTGGTTTCAACAATACATCATCAAACGTAAGACCTTCTTTAATCTGCATAAGTGCCTTCCTTTCTTTTTTCCATGTCGTCCAAAACTTTATTTTCAGGGAACTCCCTGTTCTACACACTATAGCGGAGGCGTTCAAAAACCGCATGCCGATACAGCATACGGTTACGTTTTCTTATCTTTTTCTTCTTCTGTTGACATATTCGGCTGGCACCCGTTTCCCTCGGTATTGCTTTCCCCTTTCATCACAAACCAGTTGACCAGCCCTACCGCCAGCGAAACGATCATAATAATAGCCGCGGGCAGCGGTTCGCCCACCGTTAGCAGGATAGCGGCAATTCCAAGCAGGGCGGACACACCCCAAAGCAAGCTTACCGACTGCTTATGGTTGAGCCCCATATCGATCAGGCGGTGATGAAAGTGCTTTCTGTCCGCCTGGAATACGCTCTGTTTTTTGCGTATCCTCCGAAAGACCGCCATTAGCGTATCCAGTATGGGGAACCCCAGCACCAAAAGCGGCGCCACAAAAGACGCCTTAAAGGAGCCCTCGACTGAAATAACCGACAGAACAAAGCCCAAAAGCATTGAGCCGACGTCCCCCATAAAAATTTTCGCTGGGTATACGTTGTACGGCAAAAACCCGGAACAAGAGCCAATTAATACGGCCGTAACGATGATTGTTGTCATATCTGGCCCGGGTACAAGGACGGCGACGATCAGAAGCGCCACCGCCGAAATCGTGGATACGCCGCACGCCAACCCATCCAGCCCGTCGATCAGGTTAATGGCATTTGTTATGCCCACGATCCAAATCATTGTAATGGGGTAGGCCCAGTTGCCAAGCTCGTAACCAAACATCGTTTCTATAACGACGCCGTTCATAACAACGATTAACGCCGCCACAATCTGCACTGCCAGCTTGATCCATGCATTCAGGTTTCTTATATCGTCTACGATCCCCATTCCCACGATCAGAAACGAGGCAATGAGCATATAGATATACGCCTTATTATCGCCTGTAAATGTAACAAATATCAACACGCCCAAAAGGAACGCAATAAAGATTGCAATTCCGCCCAGCCTTGGAATGGGCCGTTTGTGCATACGCCTGTCGTCCTCCGGCACATCAATCGCGCCTACCCTGGTGGCGAGCTTTTTGATAAGCGGCGTAATGATATAGGACATAAAAAACGCAAATGCAAATGCAAGCGCAACAAATACGATGTTCGTTACGATGCCTCGAACCGTTTCCATTTCCACAGGGCCTATTAGGTTGTTTGCGTTATCAAAAAAATCAAACATACTTCCATATGATTAGTCTCTTCAAGCCGGAAGCTTAAAGAGACCTTCTTGGCGCGCCCCGCGCCATCCGTATCACAACATGCTCCATTCAGTTTTTTTATAATACCGTCCGCAAAGCTCTTCTTATAAATATGAACATTATATCAATTATCCTTTTTAAATGCAACAACCCTGTCCGCCATAATATTCGCTTCCGACACCCGCGATCCGGTTTACTTTCCTGCCTGTAAAACGCTTCCGTAAACTGCATATTTATTACGGGAAGCACGCCGGACAAAGCGTACATATACTATTGGCATGCCTGTTTTGTTTTACAATGATTCTATCGTACAGGTTAGTGTCAAGTAAACGTTGGCAAGCAAGAGCCTTTTACAAAAGATATAATGACATTTGTTTTTCGTATCTATGACAACATCATATCACTGAAGCGTCATTG
>JBMNTU010000114.1:0-6065 GCA_050945895.1 Christensenellaceae bacterium
CAGCGCCTCAGAGCATGGTATATGCTGTATAAGAAACTTTTACGATGCCTCCTCCACTAACTCTGTACTTGGTACAAAGATTGGGGGCAGCCCACCAGACCAAAAGCGTAAGGAAGTAATACCGGCATTCTTTTGCCAAAAAAAACCGAACCTTCCTGCGAAATGTATTAAAAAACAATAAAATTGTTATAATGATAACCGGCGTATAAATCAGCCGACACAGTTGATCAGACATAGATGCCCCTTATTTTCTTCTATGATATAGATTATATAAAGAACGGGCACACTATGCAATGTAACCATGTAATATCGTGTGCCATGGCCGATAATATTTTCTAAAAAATGCAAGGTTTATGTGAATAAACCTGTTATTTTTGACGAATTATAGTATAATAATAATACGAAGATACGATACGAGAAGGCGCAGAATATGAAACTGGTTCCGTTGCATAAATTAAAGGAAGGGATGATCGTTGCGGACGATGTGGCAACCGGGGAAGACACGTTACTGTCTATTGTTCCCAAGCACACGACGCTGACGTCCAACATTATAAAAAGGCTAAAGGAGTACGGCGTAAAGGAAGTACGCATTATTGGCGAAGACGAAAAAAAACCGCCGCTCCATGTAGAAAAACCAGCCCCCATCATTGACAGAGCGCTGCGGGAAAACGCGGTAAACAACCTGGAGGAGTTCTTTTCGCTGGCGACGCTGGGCGAAGAAGCGCATACTACCACGGTGCAGGTTGTTAAACAGATCGACGCTGTTGTAAAAGACCTTGTTGCATCTGTCGCGGGCGATAAAAACGCCCTGATCAATATCAACGACCTTAAAAGCTACGACGAATACACCTACCACCACTCGCTGAGCGTGGCGGTATTGGCTATTGCCATTGCGCAAAGCCTTGGTTTTTCCAAAAAGCAGCTTGAAATTGTGGGCCGGTGCGCCATGATGCACGATATTGGAAAGACTGCCGTTCCGATAGAAATCATCAACAAACCCGCACGGCTTTCGGACGGGGAATTTGCTATCATCAAAAAGCACTCGGAGGAGGGCTTCAGCTATTTGAACGGCCACGAAATCGGCGACGAGGAAATGTGGCTGGGCGTCCTTTTCCACCACGAGAAATTTGACGGAACCGGCTACCCAAAGGGTTTGAAGGGAGAGCGCATCCCCCTGTTGAGCCGCATCATATCCGTAGCCGACGTATACGACGCGCTAACGTCTATGCGGCCGTACCGCACCCCCATGCAGCCGCAGGAGGCCGCCGAATACATTATGGCAAACATAGGCACTTTTTTTGACTATGACGTTGTACTGGCATTCTTGAAAAAGCTGGAGCTATATCCCGTGGGCAGCTTTGTGGAGCTGTCTGACCGCCGAATCGCCGTTGTGCTGGACAATGTCCATGCCATGCGGCCGATCGTCCAATTGGTAGACACGCGCGAAGTAATGGACCTTTACGCAGATATGAAGTTTTTGAGTATAACGATCAGCCGCCTGCTTTCGGACGACGAGGTTTTGTCTGCTGTATAGCGTGGGCGTTTATTCCGGCCGCTTTATGTGGCTTTTTTTGTTTATGTTGTAATTTGCGTATGGCTGCCGTCTTTTGTCCGGCGGATGACGATCTGTTTATCGATGCGCGCGGCCAACTCGCCCACATGCGAAATGATGCCGACGATGCGGTCTTCGCCTGCCAGATCCTGCAGGGTGGATACCGCTGTATCCAGCGATTTTGCGTCCAGCGAGCCAAACCCTTCGTCTATAAACATCGCGTCCAGCTGTATGCCCCCGCTTCGCTGCTGGACAACGTCCGACAAACCCAGCGCCAGGCAGAGCGACGCCTTGAACGACTCTCCGCCCGACAGCGAGCGCACATCGCGGCGTTTGCCGGTATAGTGGTCCAGCACGTTGAGCGAAAGTGCGTTGTGGTTTTTGAGGTTGGCGTCGGGCGTTTGGCGCTCCAGCTCGTAACGTCCCCCGCTGATTGCGCCAAAGCGCAGGTTGGCCGCGTGCAGCACAAGGCCGAAGTAGGCCGTTTGTATATAGGTTTCAAAGGTGATTTTTGCTTTGCCCGTTATACTTCCGTTTGCCGTGTCGGAAAGCATTTTGATATCCAGGTATTCCTGTTCTGCCCGGCTTCGGCCGGAGAGCAGCGCCTGGGTTTTTTGCAGCGTTTCCGTATTGCGTTCCCGGCTGTTTTTCAGCGCCGCGTACACATCCCCCGCCTGGCCCAGCGCCTCCGAAAGAACCTGCTGTTCGCGCGCAAGCCGGGCGGCATCTACATGCTCTTTGCCTGCCGTTTCGTTTGTCAGCTGCTTTAGCTCGTGCAAAATTTGCGCGGATTTTTGCCTGGATGCTTCTATTTCCGCAAGCAGCGCATCGATTTCCGGCTGCGTAAGCAGCGCCTTTTGGTATTCGCTTTCATCTGCAAACCCGTTTTGGGCCAGCTTATCCCGGAGGAGGAGGCGCGCTTCTTCTTCCTCGCTTTCCAGCGCGCGGCGCTGCCGGAGGCGCTCGTCCAGCACAGCCTGCGCCTGCCCCTGCTCCCGGCGGGTTTTTTCCAGCGCTTGCCGCGCCTGCTCGTATGCCGCCTGCAGCTTATGGAGCCGCTCCTTTTGCTTTTGCAGCGCGGCGGAGGCTTCGCCCATATCCGCAAAGGCAAGAGCGGACAGCAGGCCCTCGTACTGCGTTTTTGCTTCCGCCTGCCGCACCTGCAGCGCGGCCTGCTCTGCGGCGATACCTTCCAGCGTTTTCGACGCTTTTTCTATGTTTTGGTTGAGCCGCAAAAGAGCTTCTTGCTGCTGCGCTTTTTGCCGCTGTTTTTTTTGCAGCGAAAGCAACGCTTCGTTTGCTTTGCCGATGGCGTCTGCCGTTTCTTTTTGCAAGGTGTCTACACTGCAGCGAATACTTTCGGCGTCGTCGCCCTGCAGCGCAAGGGTGTGCATAAGCGTTTCAAGCGTCTTTTTCCCGGCTTGCCGCTCTGCTTTGTATGCGCTGCACGCCTGCGCCAGCCCTTCCATTTGCGCGCGCGCCGCCTCCGCCGATTTTTTGGCGGCCTCCACCTCTTTTTCTGCAGGTGCGTCCAGCGAAAGCGGCGCGGGGGAAGGGTGCGAGGCCGACCCGCATACCGGGCAGGGCGCGCCCTCCGTAAGCTGCGCCGCCAAAATACCCGCCTGTTCGTGCAAAAAGCGCTGTTCCTTCTGCTGGTAATCGGCGTTTAAAGCTTGGTATTCCGCCTCTTTGCGGCGGTATTTCTGCTGCTCTTCATTCAGCCGCGCAGACACCTCTTCGTAGCCGGCCAGCGCCGATGCGCATTCCTTTGCCCGGGTGGCCTTTTGGCCGAGCGCTTCCAGCTCCTGCATGTGTTTTTCGATTGTGACGGGCAAATCCTTTAGCGCCTCCAGCGCCGATGCGGTGTGCTCTGCCTCCGTTTTTTCTTTGGCTATGCGCGCCGCAAGCTGCTGCCGCTCGTTTTCTTTTGCATCCGCCGCCCGCTTTGCAGACGTATACGCGTCAAGCAACCGCTCTGCTTCACGGTATTTGGGCAGTTCTTTTTCTATTTCATTTACTGCAAGCGAAAGGTTTTGCCGCTCTTTTTCCCGTTGCTGCTCACAGAGAAATTTTTTGGTATATTGATCGAGCATCGCAGTTTTTTCCGCAAGCGCTTGGCGTGTTTTTCGTATATCGTCGTCCAGCGACAAGGCCGTTTGCCGAATGCGTTTGTATTCGCTTTCCACTGGGTATACGTTGTAAAGCGCTTTTTTTGCATGCTCTGCACACTCTTCTTTGCGCTGCGTTTCGGCCTGCTCCTCTTTTTGCAGCGCGTGCATACGCCGCACCTCTTCCAGCCGGGCCAGCTTTTGGTTGACGGCTTGCGCCGCAGCAACCTGCGCCGCCATTTCCGCCTGCTGCTTTTGCAGCGCCTGCTGCTCTTGCTGCGCCTTTTTAAGCGCGGCGGTTTGCTCCAGGATCAGTTTTTCAAGCAAGCCGGTCAGCGCGTCCGTGTTGTAGGTTTCGCCCGTTTGCCGCCAAGCCAAAATGGCCTGCGCCGTTTCTCCGTCAAGCGAACAGTCGATGCCCTGGGCCAGGCGCAAAAGCTCCTGGTTGCCCGACGAAAGCGCCTCCTGTTTTTCCTTTACAAGCGCTTTGAGCTCCTCCTGCAAATCGAGAAAGCGCGCCGTTTCGAATATGCGGCGCAAAATTTCTGAGCGGTCTTTTGTGCCGGACAGCAGCAGCCTTAAAAAATCGCCCTGCGCGATCATGACAATCTGGCAAAACTGGTCGCGCGTCAGGCCGAGGATGTCCTGAACCTGCTCGTCTACTTCGCGGATGCCGGCAACCACCTTGCCGCCGGGCAGCAAAAGGGATGCACCGGGCGCTTCGGTTGTCATGCCTTCGCCGCGCAGGCGGGGGCGCAAATAGCCGGGGTTGCGCTCGACGGTGTACTCTTTGCCCTTATAGGCGAATTTCAGCCGCACAAATGTTTTTACATCCGGCTGTGCAAAATCGCTGCGCAGCATAGAGGGCGCGCGGCTGGTATCCGGGTTTCCGCTGGACGTGCCGTAAAGCGCAAACGTAATCGCGTCGAAGATGGTCGTTTTACCCGCGCCCGTATCGCCCGCTATCAGGTAGAGGCCGCTTTTTCCCAGCTGGGTAAAGTCGATATATTCGGCGCCGGCATACGGGCCAAACGCGCTCATCGTTAGTTCTACCGGCCTCATGGCAGCGCCCCTCCCTTTCTGTCCAGCAACGCTTGAATGGTCTTTTGCTGCGTTTCGTTTAACGGCATTCCGTTTTGCTCTTTATAGAAATCGCCGAACAGCTCCTCCGCTGTTTTTACATCCGGCGCGGCGGCAACGGAAAAATCCGACGACGCGCGCGTGCGGGCGTTGTCGAACCGGATTTCCATCACATGGGGGTACACGCTTCGCAGCCTGCTATGCGCGCCAACGGCCTCTTGCTCGTCGGTCAGCGTTACATAAATATAGTCGTCGCTGTTTGCCGCATGGACGACTTCCTCTTTGGTCAGCTCGCCGATTTTGCCTTTGATGGAGCGCATGTCCCGCAGAGGTGCAAGCGGATATTGCGTCACTTCAATGTTTCCCTTTTCTTTCATTTCTACCATAGTGACAGTCTTGGTATGTTTTTCCTCAGAAAGGGAATATTTTAGCGGCGAGCCTGCGTAGCGTATATTTTTGCGCCCCACACTTTGCGGCGCATGAAAATGCCCCAGCGCAACATAGTCGTACGCCGCAAAAATGCCCGCATCCACGCCGCCTATGCCGCCCACCGGGTCCGTTTCCGATTCGGACCGGATGAGGGCCTGCCCTTTATAGGTAACCGTTTGGTGGGCAACCAATATGTTGCGCTCGGCTGTATTCAAAACATCCCCGGATACAGCAGCCGACACGGCATCTTCATAGTTTTCAATTTGCCGTTCGGGGAAAAAACCGCGCACCGCCGCCGGGCGGACAAACGGCAGCAAATGAAATACAACCGGTCCCCATTCGTCTTCCAGGCGAACGGTATGCACGCTGCCGTCATACGCACCGTATACATAAACGTTGCTTTTTTCCATCAGGCGGCCGCCAAACTCCAGACGCTCGGGCGAATCGTGGTTGCCGCTGATAACCAGCACGGGCACGTTTTCCGCCGCAAGCTGCGTCAGAAAATCGTCGTACAGGCGTACGGCGGCTATGCCGGGGATGGACTTGTCGTACACGTCTCCCGCAACTGCGACGGCATCCGGCCTTTGCGCGCGCACATGCCCCAGTATTTGCTCGAACACAAACGCCTGGTCTTCCAGCATGGAAAATTCATTGACCGTTTTGCCGATGTGCAGGTCGGACAGGTGAAAAAATTTCATGGCATTCCTTTATCGTTTTTTTATATGGTTTTGATACTGCAAATCATGTATTGCCAGTAAGATTATACCACATCCGCAAACAGAAAAAAGTATATGGCAAAAACGTTAGTGTCAAGTAAACGTTGGCAAGCAAGAGCCTTTTACAAAAGATATAATGACATTTGTTTTTCGTATCTATGACAACATCATATCACTGAA
>JBMNTU010000115.1:0-5658 GCA_050945895.1 Christensenellaceae bacterium
GCCCGTTGTGGAAGGGGGACGGTGCCCCCTTCCACAACGGAATTCTTAATTAACTTCGGTGATTGAGGGTGCTGTATATTTTCGTGACCAAACGCTGTACTTTTCAGTTGACAAACACAACCGGTTCCTTACGAAGGGCGAGCTCGTGCTGAGGGACCATTGGGTGGCGGGCTATAGCTATGCCCACCGGGGGCTGCACACAGGCGAAATGCCGGAAAATACGCTTCCGGCGTTCGAAAACGCCATCCGGCACGGCTTTGGGATAGAGCTGGATGTACAGCTTTCCGGCGACGGCGAAGTGGTGGTTTTCCACGACAGGGAGGTTTTTCGCCTGACGGGGAAAGAGGGCTGCGTTTCCGCCTATACGGCGGCCGAGCTTGGCAAAATGCCCGTCGGCGGAACAGTGCACACCATTCCCGCGCTCAAAGAAGTGCTGGCGCTGGTGGGCGGCAGGGTGCCGCTGCTCATAGAAACCAAAAATGCCGGCGGCGCAGGGGCGCTGGAGCAGGCGCTGTACAAGCAGATGCAGGGCTACAGCGGGGCATGGGCAGTGCAGTCGTTTTCGCCTTTTTCTATCGGTTGGTTCAAAAGGCATGCGCAGAACATCCCGCGTGGGCAGCTGTCGTCGGCGTTTCGGGATGGCGCAGACGGAACGCCCGGCTACAAGCTTTTTTTTGTGCGGCGGCTGCTGACGAACTTTTTGTGCCGGCCCAATTTTATCAGCTACGAACATATGGACCTGCAAAACGGAACGGTGCAGCGCCTGCGCGAAAACGGCATTCCGGTGCTGGCATGGACGGTGCGTACGGAAAAAGAGGCGGCGCAGGCAAAAATGCTTGCAGACAATATTATTTTTGAGGGATTTTTACCGATAGATGAAGGAGAAACGGAATTTGGAAGCGAAGAAGAATAAAAAGCTGTCCATTGTAAATATCGTGTCCGGAGGGCTCAGCTTTTTGCTGCTTTTGCCAAATGGCCAATGGTGGCTGGGGGCGTTTGCTGCGGGTATGGCGTTTATACTGGCGCGCTTCGGGCTAAAAAGTACATTCCGGCAAGAGCGTATATGCGCGGGCGTTTCCATTGCCCTTGCCGTTGCAGGCATAGTCGTATACATTCTCTTTTTGGTGCGGGGGTACAGCGATGTTTAAAAAGTTGGCAGGGCGGCAGCCCAAAATACTCGAGCACGCGCATTACAAGAAATATGCGGTTATAGCGCCCTACCTGCCGGATACAGGCGAGCTTTTGTTCGAAGTGCGCGCGGCACACCTGCCGCACCAGCCGGGCGAAACCTGCTTTCCCGGCGGAAGGATAGAGCAGGGCGAAGTGCCCGAGCAGGCAGCCGTCCGCGAAACGACGGAAGAGCTGCTGGTGGATGCAGGGCAAATCGAAGTGGTGGCGCCGCTCGACTATCTGGTGTCGCCGTTTTACACAATCGTCTATCCGTTTGTGGCCAACCTGCACAGCTATACGGGAACGTTCAGCAAGGACGAGGTGGGGGAGGTGTTTACCGTGCCCTTTCGCTTTTTCCTGGAAACGCCGCCCGAGGTGCACCTAAACCACATACAGGCTTTCCCGGACGAGCCGGACGAAGTACACTCGCTGCTCGACGTAGACGAATACCCGTGGATGAACGCAAAATCGCCCGTTTTGTTCTACCGCTACCGCAACAAGATGATTTGGGGCATGACGGCCAAGTTTGTGCATAATATTGTGGAGCTTTACCGCTCTGCAAATAAATAAAAGGAGATGGTACCCATGGAAAAATTTATACCCAGGGAAAAGCTTTCCAAAAAGAAAAAGAGGGAAGCGGACAAAGAAAACCGCGTGACTTGGGACTTTTGCCCGGTAACACGCAAAACGAAAAAACAGAATATCTACAACAGGAAAAAGCTCCCGCGCGTATCCAAACAGGAATGGCCGCGGGAGCTTATTTTTTCAGCTCGGTGATTTTGTCGTTTGCCGTAGGCGTACTGCACAAAAAAGGCGAAGTCGGGTCGTATGCCAAAGTTTTTTTGCAGACGGACGCCCGGCTGCTATTTGCATAACAATAGGTGCAGCCGGCAAGGCAGGTATCGTACGCGCCGATGTCCGCGCTTTTTACGCAGCCGCACCGCGCGGGCTGGCCCTTGTCTTTGGGAATGCTAAGCACCCGACCGGTGATTTTGGAAATGAGCGCGTCGTCTATGCACCTGGCCTGCGGAAGCAAACCGGGGGTAATATTGCCGCAGGCGCGCAGCTCTATCTTGCTTTTGGCGGCAATTTTGCCAAATTCCTCCGAAATAAGCCGCATACACGGCGCATCCGCCTCAAAAATGCCCATGCCTTCCATTTGTTTGCGGATTTTTTTATAAATGTCCAAAAACCCCAGATTACAGCGCTTTGTATAGCCGGCCAGAATGGAAGCAAGCTGGCCGAATTGCTCGATGTGCCAGCTGGCGCTATACCTGCCGCCGACAATAACGGGGCTGTACCGCCACACGACGCGGTCGCTGCCAAGCCTGTCCGAAAGCGTGCGAAAAACATCGAGCAGAATGTCTTTACCGGGCAGCCCGGGCTCGAGGTCGGGGCCGTACGGGTGGAGCGTAAATTGCACATAGTAGGGGTATGCGGCCAATTGCTCCAGCGCATCCAGCATGGGCGCGGGGTTTTTTGTCCAAAACACAATGCAGGTTACGGCGTCCGGCAAAAGGTTGATCCGGCTTACCTGCTTGTAATTGAATGGGTTGCGCGCAAGGGCATAGCCCGCCTTCAGCCTGTTTATAAACCAGTCCATATAATATTGCGGGATATCCGTCCGCCTGCTTGCGCTGATGACCATGCTCTGCCTCCGCTATGCGTAATGATAAACCTTTCGCTTCCTGTATAAAAACAAAATGGATACGACAACCGCAAGCGCCTCCGCCGCCGGAACGGAAAGCCACACACCGTCAATTCCCCAAACCATAGGCAGCAGCAGTATGCACCCAACAAGGAACACCAGCGTCCGCAAAAACGAAATAAGCGCAGACACCTTGCCGTTGGAAAACGCCGTAAAGAGGGAAGAGGCAAAAATGTTGACGCCGGTAAAAAAGTACGAGATTGCAAACAGCTTGAAGCCGTGCAGCGTAAACGCGTAAACCTCCGTGCCCGATGGAGAAAAAACACCGACGATTGCGGGCGCGCCAAAAAACGCGGCCAAAAAAGCAATGACAGAACACAGGATAACAAAGGCCATACTGATATGAAATACCTTTTTGAGTTGCGGGTGGTCGCCATAGCCGTATTTATAGCTGATAACAGGGGCAACGCCCGTAGAATAGCCCAGAAAAACGGCCACCAGCAAAAACTGCGCATACATAACGATGGTAATGGCCGCCACGCCGTCCTCGCCGCGGTAATCCATCATAACCAGGTTGAAAAGAAGCGTGGTAACGGCAAGCGAAATATTGGTCACCATTTCGGACGAGCCGTTTGTGCAGCTATGGAAAAGCATTCTTCCGTCAAATTTCGGGCGGATAAAATAGAGCGTGCCCTTTTTGTTGATCGCGAAGTACAGTATACCGAACACAGCGGGGATGCAATAGCCGATACCCGTTGCATAGGCGGCCCCGGCAATGCCCATATCCAGCGTTACAATAAAAAGATAATCCAAAAAAATATTGGCGATTCCGCCCGCAACTGTTGCAAACAGCCCAATCATCGGTTTGCCCGCCGTTACAAACAGGCTTTGGAACAGCGCCTGCACAATGGCGGGTGCGGCAAAAATGAACAGCCCCTCGGCATACTCGCGGGAAAAATCGTAAACGGCTTCGTTTGCGCCCAAAAAATGGAGCAGCGGGTCGATAAAAATAGCGATGAGCAGGGTAATTACAAGCCCGGATACGATTCCGACGAGGATGATGAACGTAAAATTCTCTTTGGCTTCCGTATCCTTCCCTTCGCCCATTTTTCGGGCGATAACAGCGCTGGAGCCCGTTGCCAGCATAATGCCCACAGCCATAACGACGTTGATAGCCGGGTACACGATGTTGACTGCGGAAAGGGCGGTTGTGCTGATAAAGCGCGACACAAAAATGCCGTCTACCATCGTATAGAGCGACAGAAAGAGCATCATAATAATTGTGGGCAGCGCAAACTTCAACAACGACCCAAAACGAAATTCCTTTGCCAGTGCGTTTTGCACGGTTGTTCCCCCTTCCGGTATTCGGGGAGTTATTATGGCAGATATGAATGGGTTTGTCAATAAAAAACCGCAGCCGTTCACAAAAGCTTTTCGGCAAACAGACACTGTGGTACAATGAAAAAAAAACGACAATACGCGGAGGTCGACAAATGGATAAAATGAAGGCGGTAGTATTACACGGGCCGGGCGAATATGGGGTAGAGCTGGTGGATATTCCAAAGCCGGGTATGGGCGAGGTGCTTTGCCGCATCCGCGCAAACGCAATCTGCGGTTCCGACCCAAACCTGTTTGCCGGCCGAAGCAGGAATGTAGGCTGGCCGCCTGCATATCCGTTTATTCCCGGGCACGAATGGGCGGGCGAGGTCGTTGCGCTGGGCGAAGGTGCGTCCGGCGTTTTTAAGGTCGGCGACCGTGTGGCGGGCGAAGCCCATTGCGGCTGCGGCATTTGCGGCAACTGCAAAAAAGGGCTGTATACGCTGTGCGAAAATTACGGAAAGCCGGAAACAGGGCACAGACATTACGGCTTTTTGAACCAGGGCGCTTATGCGGAGTACGGCGCGTTTAAGGAGCGCACACTCACGCATATTCCGGACGGCGTATCGTTTGACGAGGCGACCATTTGCGACTCGGGCGGCGCAGCCTTAAACGGTATGCGCCTTGCAGGAACCACAAACAACGGCTATACGGCGGTGTACGGGCCCGGCCCCATTGGCAATATCTGTATGCAGATTGCAAAGGCCAAAGGCGCAAAGACGATTATGATCGGCAGGCGGGAGCGCCTGGATGAAGCGGGGACCTGCGGCGCAGACCACTGTGTCAATTACGAACAGGAAGACCCCATAGAGGCGGTCATGCGCATAACAGGCGGCAAGGGCGCGCACGAGGTCATCGAATGCGCAGGGACGGACAGGGCGCTGTACCAGTCTGTGCTGTGCGCGCGAAAAGCAGGGAAGGTCGCCATTGTCGCCATGCACAATACCGGCGATATCGAAATCCCCGTGCGCAACCTTGTCATGAACCAGATTGGCCTTTTGGGCTCGCGCGCCAACCCGGATTGCTCGGAAGAGGTGCTGGGCATGGTTGCGGAAGGAACGCTGGACGCCAAAAAGCTGATTACGCATACATTTCCGATAGAGGAAATAAAAGAGGCAATCGTCGTATTCGAAGGGCGGCTGGAAGGCGCAATGAAGGTGGTTATCCACCCGTGAAAACATGGCGCAATGCCGCAAAACAATAGTCCACATAACAGCAAGCCGCCAGGTGACAGGCCAATCACAAGGCGGCTTTTTTATTGAGTTGCTTTTGCCAAAGGAATAGAGACAGCAAAAAAACGCAAGTGAAAATGGCTTGAAAAACACCGGTGTTTGATTGATTACTTAGTGTAAAATAATCATTGGCAAAAGGGAGGCGTCCAGAAGGCGCCTCCCACAGATACACACTTGATATAATGATTTTGGAAAAGAATCAATCAAGGAGTGTATGCAGTAATATGGTAA
>JBMNTU010000116.1:0-5489 GCA_050945895.1 Christensenellaceae bacterium
CCAGCGCCTCAGAGCATGGTATATGCTGTATAAGAAACTTTTACGATGCCTCCTCCACTAACTCTGTACTTGGTACAAAGATTGGGGGCAGCCCAGTACAGCACAAGCACATCTGGAGTTCATCTCAAAGAGCATTTTATTCATAGTCCAGATTTTAAGCAATTGTATTTATTTCTCACTCGTTGAATTATGTCCTTGACCAACCACACCGCGCAGCATAGACGACCCTTCATGTGCTGCAAGGCTCCCCCGCGTCAATCCTTTATTCACTCTATGCTCGAAGCTTAATTCCCTATATAAAAAGCGGCCAATATTGGCCGCTTTTCGTTGCTTTTATACTTGTATTAGTACATCCTGGCTTTTTTCAGCCATTCTTCCTTGCTCTCATATGCATCTTTGACTGCAGCCGACTTGCTCGTCGACGCAACACCCACATGCCACCACGATTTATAGCCTTCCGCCATTGTCTTAGGCAGCACCTTTGCGTCAATAAGGCAAGATTTTTCCTGCTTTTTCGCATCTTCCAGTGCCGCTTTCAACTCTTCCGGCGTTTTGGCCGTATAACCCTTCATGCCATATCCCTCGCCTACTTTCGCGTAGTCGATCTTAACATATGGGCCATCCATTTTACCCGTTTCGGGGTTCCTGTGACGGAACTCCGTCGCAAGGCTGCCAATACCATTGCCCATCTGCAAGTTGTTGATGCAGCCGAACGCGGCGTTGTCAAATACCACAATTGTAATCTTCGCACCTTCCTGAATAGCCGTCGGAATTTCCGAGTTAAGCATCAGGAACGATCCATCACCCAGCAAGCAGTATGCGTCCTGATTCGGAGCCGCCAGCTTTGCGCCCAGCGTCGCAGCAATTTCAAATCCCATGCACGATGCGCCATACTCAACATTATATGTATACTTCGCATCTGTTTTCCACAACCGCTGCATATCCGCCGGAAGCGAGCCTGCCGCCGTAACAACCATCGCATCCTTCTCAATTACGTCCATCACCAGCTTTACGCCGTTCGTTTCGGTAATCGTTCCACCGATATCGCGCAAATAGTCGTCCATAATCTCTTGTGTCCAGCAAGGTACAACAGGCACAAATCCATCACCAGTGTATACCGTGTTCAAAACCTTCTGCCGTTCCTCTTCCCATTCTTTCATCAGGTCGGCTATTTCCGTTTCACCATAAGAAGGCTTATACCCTTTTTCTTTCAGTACTTTGCCAATCGCTTCTATATTAATCCGCGCATCGCCCACTACACGCATCGCGTCCATCTTCTCCGCATGGAATTCCGACGTATTGATCGTCACAAATTTCACATTCGGATTGGCGTATACACTCTTCGATCCCGTTACAAAGTCGTTAAACCGTGTGCCCACGCCCACAATAAGGTCTGCCGTTTCGGCAATCGTGTTTGCCGCCAGCGAACCAGAAATACCAATTCCGCCAAGGTTCATCGGGCTGGAACCCAGTGTTGCACTCTTACCTGCCTGCGTTTCCGCATACGGAATTTTCAATTCTTCACACAGGCTTTGCAGCGCGTCTCCCGCTTCCGAATAACGCACGCCGCCGCCGCTTACAAAGAGCGGCCGCTTGCTTTGCATAATCATCTCTACTGCCGTTGCACGCTCCACCTCGTCCGCCAAGCGCCTGGGAATCCTGTGTACGCGCTTTTGGAAGAAGTCCTCCGGGAAATCAAAGCTTTCGCCCTGCACATCCTGAGGGATAGATACAGTTGCTGTTCCACAGTTTGCCGTATCCGTCAATACGCGCATCGCGTTTATCATTGCCGTCATCAACTGCCCCGGCCGCGATACCCTGTCCCAATACCTGCTCACCGGACGGAAGCAGTCACTTCCTGTAATCGTAAAATCGTACGGCTGCTCGATCTGCTGCAGCACCGGGTCGGGCTGCCGTGTCGCAAACGAGTCCGACGGCAAAAGAAGCAGCGGCAGGTTGTTGATCGTTGCTGTCAGCGCAGCCGTTACCATGTTCGTTGCTCCCGGCCCAATCGACGAGCAGCACGCAATGATCTTGCGTCGGTTATGCTGTTTTGCAAACCCGGTTGCAACATGCGCCATTCCCTGTTCGTTCCTGCCCTGATATACGCGCAGGTGCCCCGGGTCCTCCTCAAGTGCCTGCCCCAGGCCCACGACCGAACCATGTCCAAATATTGTAAACACTCCGTCTACAAACGGCGTTTCTGTTCCGTCAAATTCTACATACTGCTGGTTCAAAAACTTTACGACCGCCTGACCTACCGTCATTCTGATTGTTTTCATACCTGTTCTCCTCTTTCTTTTTTCAATATATTATCCTTTATCAAATATCAGGGAAAAATTTCGCTCCTTCTTCCACCGTCCACCCAAACTCCTCTACACTTGGAGGCAGCGAATACGGGTTCAGATCCGAATCCACAATTACCCATACATAATACATTGCATAGCCCGGCGCCGCTACTTGCGCATGGATGTCCCCATCCACCGCCAAAATCGCGTCATTTTCCTTCACCTGGTATGCAATATCAAATCCGTCCTGCGAAAAACCAAAACCGTTTTTATCGCTCGGAAGGAATTTGAAATAATAAATTTCCGGATGCGGATGGCTGTGCGGCGGAAAACTCGACCACTTACCAGGCGAGTTTACAACCTCACCCATTACAAAGTTTGTCTCCGGGCAGTTGCCGCGGCCGCGTATGCTCCGAACGATCCTGGTCGAGCATTCGTTGAGCGTACCCGCCCCCCTGTTTTCATTGGGCGCATCCTCTGGCGTATAAAAACGCGATGCAAACTTCTTTTCATTGTTTGTCGTCATTACTGCAAACTGTGTGTTATCTGCATGCGCTTCCAATTCTACTTTAACGCCGGCAGGCGTGCAAAGGCAATATGGCGCATCATGGAAACAGCTCTTCCTCTCTATTGTCTTCTCCTGCCCTTCCCATTTAAATGTCGCTTTCCCAAACATCAAAAGAACGGCGCATTCCTTTTCCGGATACAGCAGGTTAAACTTTCCTCCGTCATCCAGCTTTACTACCGAAAAGCCCATTTGTGCTTCCGGGTTTTTGCGCTCGTCACATACTACATTAATTCCGTTATTGAATCTTTTCGCTTTCAGTAACGCCATTTTTCTTTCCCTCCGCTTTTCAAAAATTCCACCGGCAACCTTGCCGGATAAAAATGCTTTTTCCCGAATTGCACACCCCTTAGTGCAATTCGTTTTTTCGAAATGTATTATTTTAAACTCTGCAAAATAATCAGTCCATATACGGTTTAGTGTATACTTATCCCCATGAATTGTCAATGTCCTCAAGCAGCTGCCGGCAACAAAACGCACGCTTAATTCTCAATTCATTATCGCTCGTTTTGCAACCATGAATTAATTATATATTTATTCCTGTATGCTGTCAATCTTCCTTTTATATATATGCAAATAAACAGCCTCGCTTGGAGGCTGTTTATTTGTATTATCGCAGCGTTATTCCGCCGCGTTATCTTCCGTTGTCTTTTCCTCCTGCTTTGCTTCCGGTGTTTCAAAGCGCAAAAAACTTACGGATATATCATCCAGGTCTTCTTCCTCTGCAGGCTTTCTAAATACAATATCCTGTTCGTTTACATGATCCAAATCATACTCTGCCATTTCAATTCTCCTTTCAGATCCTTCGTTTAATTGTTATTAAACTCTCCGCCGTTTTTTAAACAAAATCGGGGGAAACATCAAAAATGTCTATGCCTATGTAACTTTTCATTTTTATGAAAACATTCAAAACATAGCATCACAGCATGTAAATAAATATTTTTTAATCTTTTTTTATATTTTAATGGAAAAAACATGTGAAATGATATACAATGTAACTTAGAAGTTTTTTCGTGCAACATTTATACTTTTTTGCAATTGTAAAGGAGCAATATGAAACCGATTATCATCAAAATGTTGGGGAAGTTTGATATTATTTCCGAAAACGAATCTGCGGCCGGCGCATTTGGCAACACAACCAAAAGCGCGATGTTTATTAAATACCTTATTTTGAATAAAGGCAAAGCTATACCAACCAGTGAACTGATTAACACCTTCTGGTCGGACGAGCATAAAACCAATCCGGAAAACGCGCTCAAAACCATGGTCAGCCGCATCCGCAAAAGCCTTTCAAAAGCGGCGCCGCATTTGCGGCATTGTATCGTTACCGAGCGCGGCTCCTACAAATGGAATATTCACATCCCCTGCGAGGTGGATGTTTTTCTGTTCGAGCAGCTTTGCGGCGAAGTCCTCGAAGTAAACGAGTTTTCACCAGAATTGCAAAAAAAATACGACACGATACTCACGCTTTACAATGGGGACCTGGTTACCGGCGATCTGGAAGAAGATTACCTTACCAGCTACAGCTTTTATCTGCATAATCTCTATCTGGATGTCGTTTATCACTACCTAGACATTCTCGAGCAGGTGCGCGAATACGACTTAATCATCCAGGTGAGCCGTTTGGCGCTAAACATCGACGCGTTCGATCAAAAACTTCACATCGCGCTGATGACCGCACTCAAAGATTCCGGCAAAAGCCATCTTGCGCTCACTCAGTACAGGCATGTTAAAGACCTTTACTATAAGTATATGAGCGACGAACCGCCCCGCCAGCTTACCGACTTCTATAAAACACTGACGCAGAACGACTCAACAACAGAGACAGATTTAAAAGCAATTCGCCAGCGTCTGCAAAAAACAGATACCTCCTCCGGTGCGTATGTGTGTGATTATTCTATATTCGAAGATATCTACCACATCCAGCTTCGGAACCTGGAACGTTGGAATGTAAAAATGTATTTGATGCTGCTCTCCATCGAGAATATACTCCAGGAGCCGTTTGAGCCGCTTGTGCTCGACGGCCTCATGCGGGATATGCACGAAATGCTCCGCAGCAGCCTGCGCAAAAGCGATGTTATTACGCAATACAGCCCCACGCAATACGCATTGCTGCTAATTAGCACAGACCAAACGAATATCGATTCTATTATCGACCGAATCAAAAAATATTTTTACCGCGACAACCTTGCTCCATCGCTGCGTATTTCTTTCCAGTTGGAATCGCTGACCGCCGAGGGTTGACCAGTTGACGTACCAAAATATACTATTTGATGTGGACGGAACCCTTCTCGATACCCTTTCCGCCGCCGTTATGGCAGCAAAAGACACACTGCTCGCCCTAACGGGCAAACAATATTCCACAGACGAACTCCGGTTTGCATTCGGCTTGCCCATCAGCCAAAGCGCGAAAATGCTGGGGATTTCCAATGTTCGTGAATTCGAAGAGTGCTATGCACAAAATTATAAAAATACTGCGCAGGAGCATATCCGTGTTTTTCCTGGCGTTTACGAACTGCTCAAAGCCCTGCGCGAAAGAAATCTTTTACTGGGCGTCATCACTTCAAAGGCCCGCTGGGAATACGAACATCTTTTCGATAAATTTCGCTTGAAAGAATATTTTTCCTGTACAATCT
>JBMNTU010000117.1:0-5488 GCA_050945895.1 Christensenellaceae bacterium
TGATATTAGGTGGAGAGATAGTCGACTTTACGCCCTACACAATTACATTCAATTCGCAGGGCGGAAGCAGTGTAGCGGCCAAAGACGCGCGCGCGGGTGCGAAGATAACGGCGCCCGCAAATCCTTCTCGCGCAGGTTATAGCTTTGGCGGCTGGTACAAAGAGGCGGCATGCCAAAACGCATGGAACTTCGCGACGGAAATCGTTACGCAATCGCGTACGCTGTATGCCAAGTGGACGGAGATCAAGGTGACGAGCGTGGCAATATCGCCGGCAAGCACAAACATATATCAAAATGAGACAAAAACCCTGTTGGCCAACGTATTGCCAGAGACTGCGCTCAACAAGGCGGTGGAATGGGGCACCAGCAACGCGGCGGTGGCCACGGTTTCGAGCAGTGGCGTCGTTACGGCAGTCAGCCAGGGGACAGCGACCATTACCGCTACGGCAAAGGACGGAAGCGGCAAAAGCGGAACGTGCAGCGTTACAATATTGCCGCCAAGGATTCCGGTGACAAGTATGACACTAAATCCTGTGTCTGCGACGATAAAAATATCCGAGCGATTAACGATCACCCCAACCATTACGCCGCCGAATGCCAGCGACAAATCGGTTACGTGGACAAGCAGCAATACGCGCGTTGCCACTGTGACAAATGGAAGCGTGCTGGGTGTAGGGGTAGGCACGACCACCATCACGGCAACCTCGCAGGATAACCCATCGATTAAACGCACATGTGCAATAACGGTATATGACCCGGTCGTTAAGGTGAGCGGCGTTGCAGTATCCCCACCATCGCTAACACTCAAGACGGGAGAAACTGCAAAGGCTGTGGCAACGGTCTCTCCGTCCAACGCAACAGATAAGAGTGTGACGTGGAAATCGTCCAATACGGCAGTTGCGATAGTGGATGCAAACGGCAAGGTGACGGCAAAGGCTGCAGGCACGGCAACCATCACTGCCACGGCAAAGGACGGCAGCGGCAAATCTGCAAGCTGTACGGTAACGGTACAATCGTCTGATCCGGTAGAAGCTTTTGTAGAACGGCTGTATACGCTTGTATTAAATCGCACGTCCGACCCGGCTGGGATCGCAGCTTGGGTGAATCAATTAAAGAGCAAGCAAAATACAGGCAGCGATGTGGCATATGGCTTCTTTTTCAGCAATGAAATGACGTCGCGGGCGTTAACCAATGCAGAATACATAGAGGTCTTATACAAAACATTGCTTGGGCGGCAACCGGATGCAAATGGAAAAAACGCATGGTTAAGCGAAATGAGCAAAGGCCAAAATCGCGAGCAAATATTCGCGGGATTTGTGAACTCGAATGAGTTTACCGGAATTTGCGCTGCGGCAGGCATAGAACGCGGAACGTTTTCTCCAAATTCAAACGCGAAGGACAAGTATCAGATACAGGAATTTGTAAAACGACTGTATTCGCTGTGTCTTGGACGGCAAGCGGACGCAGGCGGATTGAACGGCTGGACGGAACAGCTGGTCAATGGAACAAATACGGGAACGGGTGTTGCCTATGGGTTCTTCTTTAGCCCGGAAATGGAAAACAAGCGGTTAAGTAATGCTGATTATGTAGAGGTATTGTACAAGGTGCTGCTGGGAAGGAATTCTGATCCTGCGGGAAAAGCGGAATGGGTGAGCCAACTTGCACAAGGAAAGACCAGATTGGAAATTTTCAATGGGTTTGCTTATTCGCCGGAGTTTGACGGGATTTGTAAGTCGTATGGAATTAGGAGCGTATAAAGCGCTTGTCTGGGCGGAATACAAATAACATCTTAGGAGCAAATGAATAACCCTAAAAAGCTAGACAGGAAATTGGAATTAAGAAGCCGTAAATATATGCGTAAAACAGGCGTTTCTAGCCGTTAGAATCTGCCCGCCATAGCGTTTAATAAACACGATAAAGCACCTGTAATTATTACAGGTGCTTTTGAAATTGAGCGTCAGCCGTGCCGATGCGGAGAAGCCCTGGAAAACAATTGAATGCGCCTATGTGCACGTTGCCTTTCTCCGGCAGATGTCAGAATATACGGCTGTCCATGCCGGAAAGCCACATGTCCGGGTTTCCATCCTGTCGCTCTTTTACCTTGTCGGTTATTGCTGTCATTTGATTAAAAAACGATGCAGGAAGGTCTAGGTCGAGAGAGGTAAGATTTTCATTCAGTTCTTTTGGTGAGCGCGCCCCAGTGAGTACGCCTTGGACGCCGCTTTGGCGGAAAAGCCAGGAAATGCTGGCGGCTGCAAGATTGACCCCGGCGTCATTGCACAGTGCTTTTAGTTCGTGGATGGCCTCAAACATTTCGCTTTCACAGCCAGGCTCTTTGTGGGCGGCATCTACATGCTTGTAATCGAACAGGCGAAGGACCTTGAAATTATCCGGAACATCGTTGACGTTGTCGTATATGCCGGATAGAAGCCCTTGTGCAAGGGGGCTGTAGCATAAAAGACCCACACCCTGCGCAGTAGTAGCCGGCTGGATTCCATATTCAACAGCCCGCCAAAGTAAGCTATAGGGGATTTGGTGCAGGACGATTTTTTTCATAAGACCCAGTTCGGCCATGCGCGCAATGGAAATTGTGCCGAAATTGCATAGGCCAATATGTAAGACCTTCCCTTGAGTCTGGAGTTTTTCGAGTGCGCCAAAGGTCTCTTCGAAGGGAATTTCCTTACTGGCATAGTGGGGAGAAAAAATATCGATATAATCTGTGCCCAGCCTGACGAGGCTTTCTTCAACGACCCTGACAAGGTCTTTGGCTCGTAATTTGTCGAGGTACGCCTTGGAGGAAACAATGAATTGGCTTCGGCGTCCCTGCATTCCTTTTCCCAGCAAAATATCGGCCTGGCCGTCGTTATAAGACTCTGCAGTATCAAAAAAATTGATGCCTGCATCTAGCGCGCGATCGATTGTTTTTAGCGAAACTTTATCATCGGAATGGTTGCCCCAATAATCTCCGCCGCCAAATGCCCAGCATCCAATTCCGATTTTTGAAATTTTCATATCTGTGTGTGACAATTGTACATATTCCATGAAGGTTCATCTCCTTTGATTGCTTGTGATAGGCATGCAATATTTGATATATACTATTTATAACACATTCTGTATAATGTAAGCGAAAACATCTGCCGAAAAAAATCGGGAATATTTTGGGGAAAACGGTAGAATTTTTTGCAAAACATGTTCAAACGAGTGTTCAATAGAAAAAATTAAAATAAAATAAAAAAATTTTTTGCATATAAAACCGCATAACAAAGCGGTTTAGAGGAATATCCCTAAAAAAAGGAAAAAAATTAGTAAGAAAAAAATGATTTAAAAAATAGAAAAAACAATATCGAGAGAGTATATTTACGGCAACACAAATAAAAATATACTACAAGTTGACGACAATTGACGTTTTTTAACTGTGTATTTGACAATGAGGAGGACGGTGGGTATACTATGCATAAACAAGGGTGCACTTTATGCCTGAATAATCTTGGTAACAAAGTGTGGCGAATGCATGGGCAGATATTACGGTATCTGCCCATGTTTTGTATAGTAGAGAACCAGCCTGCGGACAGCTTGCGACGGCAATAGATTTGCTGCAAGAAAATGCCGGAACAATGAGGATTTTTATTGACATAGAGGCAACTGGTGTGGTATGATTCATTAGGAATGTGGATCAAAGGCGCAGGCGCCTTTTTTTAGATTGTATAAAAATGACCGGAGGAATAGAGTATGCGTACAAAAATAACCCTTGCGTGCACCGAATGCAAACAGAGGAATTACGACACAATGAAAGAAAAAAAGAACAATCCCGACAGGCTTGAGCTTTCGAAGTATTGCAAATTCTGTAAAAAGCACACGCCCCACAAAGAAACGAAATAAAGGCGGGCATATAAATGGCTAAGACAAAACTACTTGGCAAAGAAAAAGAGCGCCAGCTTGCAGAACAAAAAAAGATTGCCAAACAGAAGAACAAAAAGAAGAGGCGTAGTCCGGCCCGTTTTTTTAAGGATGTTTTTGGCGAAGTAAAAAAAGTAACCTGGCCAACCAGGAAGGATCTTTTCAAAACGACGTTTGCGGTAATCGTTTTTATTGTCATTTTTGTCGTGGTGATCGGGCTTATGGACTGGGGCCTTGGAACCTTATTCCAGAACTTCCTTGCGAATTAAGGAGTGATTGACAAATGAGTGACGAATTAAAAGATACGCAGGAAATTGTGGAAGATATTGCGCCGGAAATAGAACCGACAGATATGGTCGGCAATGAAGCGGATACGGCGGACAAGGAAACCGAGGACGCCGGTGAACCTGCGTTGGCAGATGACAAGAAAAAGTTTATTAAGCAGGAGAAAACGGACAAACCTTATTGGTATGTGGTTTACACCTATTCCGGTTATGAAAACAAGGTAATGGACAACCTGCTTAAAACGATAGAAAACCATAATTTGCAGGATACGATAATAGACGTTAAGGTACCGATGGAAGAGTCGGTGGAAATCAAAAACGGCAAAAAGCGCCATGTGTCCAAAAAGCTGTACCCCGGCTATGTAATGGTGAAAATGTTTTTGACAGACGAGTCTTGGTATGTGGTGCGCAACACGCGCGGCGTTACGGGGTTTGTAGGCCCGTCGAGCAAACCGATCCCGCTTTCGGACGCCGAGGTGCGTTCCATGGGCATCGAAAATGTCCGCATCAGCCTTGATATCGAGGTGGGCAACAACGTTATTATTACCAGCGGGCCGCTGGAAAGCTTTGTCGGCCTGGTGGAAGAGGTCAACAACGAAAAACAGAAGGTACGGGTTCTTGTATCCATGTTTGGCAGGGATACGAGCGTAGAACTGGACTTTGTACAAATAAAACGTATTTAACTTGTTTTTGAGTGGAAGGCGGACCTCCCGCCGATATTACCACATCATATAAGAAAGTAGAGGAAATAAGAAATGGCAAAGAAGATTGCAGGGTACATCAAGCTTCAGATCCCCGCAGGAAAAGCAACTCCGGCGCCTCCGGTCGGCCCCGCACTGGGCCAGCACGGCGTCAACATTATGGACTTCACAAAAGCGTTTAACGAAAAAACGGCGCAGCAGGCAGGGTTGATCATTCCGGTGGTCATCACGGTGTATGCGGATCGTTCGTTCAGCTTTATTACCAAGACGCCCCCGGCGGCCGTGCTGATCAAAAAAGCGGTTAAGCTGGAAAAAGCGTCGGGCGAGCCCAACCGCAATAAAGTGGCGAAGATTACGCGGGCGCAGCTGGAAGAGATCGCGCAGCTTAAAATGCCCGACCTGAACGCTGCAAACCTTGACAGCGCAGTTAGCATGATTGCGGGCACCGCGCGCAGCATGGGCGTAGAAGTGGAGGGTTAAGCAGATGAAAAGAGGAAAAAAGTATTTAGATAGCGTAAAGACGTACGACAAGCAGAACCTGTTTGATATTGAAGAGGGCATTGACGTATGCCTGAATACTGCCAAAGCCAATTTTGACGAAACGAT
>JBMNTU010000118.1:0-5427 GCA_050945895.1 Christensenellaceae bacterium
TATAAAACAGTTGACGGACAGATGTGCGAGCCTATCGAACGGCTGTTGGTCGATGTTCCGGCGGAAAGCGTGGGCAGCGTAATCGAAAAGCTGGGAACGCGTAAGTCTGAAATGGTACATATGACGCCGCAGGGAGAGCGGATGCGTATCGAGTTCCTCATTCCAGCGCGCGGGCTGTTTGGTTACCGGAGCGAATTTTTGACGGATACGCGCGGCGAGGGTATTTTGAATACTATATTTGACAGCTATGCGCCCTATAAGGGAGATATAGAAAAACGATCGTTCGGTTCGCTGATTGCGCATGAGGCGGGAGAGGCCGTTACTTACGGACTGTATAACGCACAGGAGCGGGGAACGCTGTTTATTGGGCCAGGTACGTCCGTTTATGCCGGCATGGTCGTGGGATATTCCCCCAAAAGCGACGATTTGGTTATTAATGTTTGCAAGAAAAAGCATGCAACAAATGTTCGGGCGTCGGGCAGCGACGAGGCGCTGCGGCTTACGCCGCCAAGGCAGATGAGCATGGAAGAAATGCTGGAGTTTTTAAATGATGACGAGCTGCTTGAAGTAACGCCCCAAAGCCTTCGCATCCGCAAACAGGTATTGGATCATGCACAGCGTGCGCGTGCAAATAAGAAATAATTACGGACAGTTACATTTGTGTTGTTTAAAATGAGTGCATATATTATAATATAGCAATACGCAATATAGCAGAGGTACGATTTGAAAATATATAATTCACTTACGAACAGGAAAGAAGAACTGGTTCCCGGAAAAGAAGGGGAAATCAGTATATATGCATGCGGGCCAACAGTCTATAATTATTTTCATATAGGCAATGCACGTCCGTTTATCGTGTTTGATACCCTCAGGAGATACCTTGTTTTCCGTGGATATAAAGTGGCGTTTGTACAGAATTTTACAGATGTGGACGACAAGATGATTAACGCCGCAAATGAAGAGGGAATCTCTATAAAAGAGCTTGGTGACCGCTATATCGACGCGTATTTTGAGGATGCAAAAGCGTTGAATATTGAACCTGCAACAGTGCACCCGAAGGCAACGGAACACATTGATGATATTATTGCTCTGATTGAAAGGTTGATTGATAAGGGACACGCATATGCGGCAAATGGTGATGTGTATTACGATACGCAAAGCTTTGACGGCTATGGCAAACTTTCGGGTCAAGACCTTGCAGAGCTGGAACTGGGTGCGCGGATCGATATTGGCGAGAACAAAAAAAACCCGATGGATTTTGCACTATGGAAAGCGGAAAAACCGGGTGAAATATCGTGGGAGAGCCCGTGGGGACGCGGCCGGCCGGGCTGGCATATTGAATGCTCTGCGATGAGTATGAAATATTTGGGAGATACGATCGATATTCACGGCGGCGGACAGGATTTGAAGTTTCCGCATCACGAAAATGAAATCGCACAGTCTGAAGGTGCGACAGGAAAGCCGTTTGTCCGCTATTGGATGCACAACGGGTATATTAACATCGACAATAAAAAAATGTCTAAATCGGAAGGCAATTTTTTTACGGTTAGGGATATTTTAAAAGAATTTGACGGTCTGGCCGTTCGCCTGTTTATGCTGGATGCACACTACCGAAACCCGATCAATTTCTCTCGCGATTTGCTCCGTCAGTCGGAGCAGGCATATGCACGCATACAGAATTGCAGGGAAAACCTGCGGTATATTGCCGAAAACCCAAAAGAAATTACAGTAGATGTATCGGACGCAATAAAAGTGCTTAACGATGGCTTTGTTGCTGCGATGGACGACGATTTGAATACGGCAGACGCAATTGGTGTGATTTTTGAATATATAAAGACGGTGAACACGCTATTCCAAGATGGTGGAATGAAAGGGCCGGCTGTGTTGGCGCTGGATGCGCTGGATGCGTTGCTGGATGTGCTTGGGCTGGTAGAGAAGGGGGAAAAAGACGAAATTCCTGAAGAGGTCCGCATTATGGCGGAGGAACGTATGGAAGCGCGCAAGCAAAAGGATTTTGCAAAGGCGGATCGCTTGCGCGATGAGATTGCCGGGTTGGGGTATGAATTGAAAGACACGCCGGATGGCGTGAAAATAAACAAGATTTAGGGGGTATTAGAATGGCTGGAGCAGAAGCTGTAGCGAACCAGGGGAGTCCAATCGACGGCTCGATGAGCTTTATGATTATGTTTAACATAGTCATTGCAATATACATTTTATATTACGCTTTTAAGGGCACTGGCAGATTGTACGACAATGAATTCCCACAGGATATGCAGGAAGCATACAGAAGTATGATGCGCAAGTTTTGCTGGGTTGTAGGAATCGGGCTTCTGATTCTCTCTGTATTGGAGTATATCTATGGATGGAGGTCGCCTGTTGCAATTGTCAGCATTTGTTACATCTTAGGTTGCGTAGCTGCATATTTTGTCATTTTCCGTGTGAAGTTTAAAAGCTTTATTAAGAAACCGGACAAAAACGGTACCAAGGTAGCGAAAAGCGACAAAAAGAAATGAAATAAACAATAATTAGCAGGAATGCTGATGGGAGACCAAAACGCACAGGCATACAAAACGACCAGCCAGAGCATGGATGTTTTGCGTGCCTGTGCTTTGTATGATTGAAAAAAAAGGTGCGAAATTGTATAATATGCAAGAACGACACCAAAGAGGGACATCAACGCTATGCAGGAAAAAAGCCGAATAAAAAAATGGAGTTCGACCGCAATGTCTTTTGCTGCGGCCATACTTGTTGTTTTTGCGACGCTGGTGCTGTGTGTAGAGGCTTTTGCGTTTGATGCAGGCTTTTATAAGGACGAATACGGCAAACATCAGATTGCGTACTCGGTGGGAGTGGATGAAGCGGTGCTTTATGAGGCGACGGATGTTTTGCTGGAGTATTTGAAAGACGACCGTAAGACGCTGGATTTTGAAGCGCAAATTGACGGAAGCGAAAGGGAATACTTTAATGAGCGTGAGAAAGCGCATATGGTGGACGTGAAGGCGCTTTACCAAAATGCGATTGTGTTTATGGCAGTGGCGTATATTGTTGGTGGCGTGTTGTTTTTGTTTTCGTATATTGTTTCGCGGCAGGCAAAAATTGTATTGAAAGCGGCATTTTTTGGAGTAATTGCGGGATTGGCCGTATTTGCCGTATTGGGCGTATGGATCGCCGTGGATTTCAACAGCTTTTGGACTGCCTTCCATCATCTGATGTTTTCGAACGATTTATGGCTTTTGGATGCTGCAACATCCCTGCTGATACGCATGTATCCGGGTGTGTTCTTTTTTGACCTTGTATCGGCAATACTGCTGCTTTTTATTGTTATTGTTGCCGTAGCGATCGTTGGGCTTCGGCTTGGTTATAAAAAAGCACTGAAAAATGAACGGCTGGCTGCCTGCAAGAAGGAGGCGGCCGCATGAATATACTGGCGATTGAAACGTCGTGCGACGAAACGGCGGCGGCTGTTGTAAAGGATGGCCGGGAGGTAATATCGGAGGCGCTTTTTTCCCAGATAGACCTGCATAAGGAATATGGCGGTGTCGTTCCGGAAATTGCATCGAGGAATCATAGCATCAAGTTGCCTGTTATTGTGGAAAAGGCTGTGGATGGCGCGGGTGGGATAAAAAACATCGACGCAGTTGCGGTGACTTATGGACCAGGGCTGGTGGGTGCGCTTCTAACGGGTGTTTCGTTTGCGAAGGGGCTGGCCTACACACTGGGAAAGCCGCTTGTTCCGGTGCATCATATTGCCGGTCATATTGCCGCGAACTATCTTTCTTTTCCGGAGCTTTCTCCCCCATATGTTTGCTTGGTGGTATCCGGCGGGCATACGCAAATTGTACATGTAAAAGAATATGCCGGGTTTGAGATACTTGGAAAAACGCGCGACGATGCGGCAGGAGAAGCGATCGATAAGGTTGCGAGGGTACTGGGGGAGCCATACCCCGGGGGGCCCAACCTAGAAAAGCTTGCCCAAAAAGGCGCGGATGATGTGTATGCGTTCCCCAAAAGTTTTAAGGGAGAGAGCCATTTAGATTTTTCGTTCAGCGGGCTAAAGACTGCCGTTATCAACCTGCTGCATAAAATGGATCAGACGGCAGAAGCCTATAAAAAAGAAGACGTTGCTGCTTCGTTTTTGAAAACCGTGGTGGAAATGCTTGTGCAAAACACATTTATTGCGCTGGAAAGAACGGGGGTAAAAACGGTGACGTTGGCAGGCGGGGTGGCGGCAAACGCGCAGCTTAGGCAAGCGTTTGAAAAAAGGGCGGAGCATGAGAAAATTGGGCTGTATATTCCGGAAATGAAATATTGTACGGATAATGCCGCAATGATTGGGTCGTGCGCGTATTATAACTATTTGGACGGCAAGACGGCAGGGCTCGATTTGAATGCGGCGCCTGTTTTGGAGCTTTGAAAATGGACCAAAAACGATATCAACCAAAAACAAAAAAGACTTTTTCGCTAAAAAGTCTTTCCAAAAAACAGTGGATTATCATTTTGGCGGCCATAGCGGCAGCGGCGGTTCTCTTGTTGCTACTGGTGTTTCTTCCCAAAGCCGAAGAGGCAGCGGAGGAAGAAGACTGGATGGAAATAGCGGAAACGGTGGAACTAACGGGGCTTAAGGCGGTGATCGATGCGGGTCATGGCGGGTTTGACAATGGAACAGTGGGCGTTTCTACCGGGCGGCTGGAAAAGGAAGTGAACCTGGAAATTGCAAAGCGGCTGCAGGCGGCGATGGCAAACGAGGGCATGAATGTTGTTATGACGAGGGAGACGGGCGATGCAATTGCGCCCTCTAAAGACGAGGATATGGATAAGCGCGTCAATATTATTTTGGAGGAAGCGCCGGATATGTTCATCAGCATCCATCAGAATTCTGCGGAAAACGCGGAGGCAACGGGCCCGCAGGTCTTTTACCTGATGGATGGCAGCGAAGGGAAAAAGCTGGCCGTGGCGATTCAACAGTCGTTGAACGATCAGCTGGAGATAGAAAGCCCGCGTATTGCGCTTGCGGGAGATTATACGCTTCTTAAGCCGGGCGCGCAGCCGAGCTGTATTGTGGAATGCGGTTTCTTTTCTAATGCGGAAGAGGAAAAGCTGCTGCAAACACCGGAATACCAAGAAAAAATCGTGGCGGCCATTATAGATGGTGTAAAGCTATATGTTATGGAGCATTTGAATGTGGAAAGCTGAGGCAGTGTTTGACGAACGGGATGCGGCGCGCATAGGCCCGCTTACACTGGCATATATAGGGGATGCGGTATTTGAACTGTATGTGCGGCTTACGTTATTGGGAAGCGTTGACCAGAATGCGGGAAAGCTGCACAAAAGGAGCATTGGAATTGTCAATGCGCGCGCGCAGGCGGGGTTTGCGCGCCGTGTGCAAGAACGGTTGACCGAACGCGAATCGGAGATTTTTGTGCGCGG
>JBMNTU010000119.1:0-5418 GCA_050945895.1 Christensenellaceae bacterium
TTTACAATTATCTGCTCTGTTGTGTATTTTTTCCTTGCCATCTCCATTCTCCTTCTTCGTTAGTTTATCATCACTCCACTAACTTTGGAACTGGTTCAAGGATTGGGGGGCACGCCAGCAACATAGCCTATACCTATCCCCTCTCCGTTTCGCTGGATAAATCCCAGGAAAGCATCACGCTGGGCGAGGGGGATACATTTTTCAGCGCGACGGCCACCGTAACCGCACCTGACGAAATTGGTACAAACCTCGTTTTCTGGAACATTGTGGGTGACCTTGACTCTATTGAGCTTGTGGATCGCTCCAGCAAAAGCGGCGAGAGCGTACAGCTGCTGCAGGCCAAAAAGCCGGGCACCGTTACCATTATAGCCACCAGCGCGGCCGACACGCTGAAATCGGCCAGCATGACGCTGACCATCAAGCCCGCGGATAAGAAAGATCCTGTTGATCCGGTGGACCCAGTGGATCCGGTGAACCCAACAGACCCGGTGAACCCGGTCCCAGGCTTGGTCAACACCTCCTCGCCCAGAACCGGCGACAACTCTCCGCTTGGTATGTGGCTTGCGGCGATGGCGGTATCCGCGCTTTGCATAGGCGGAGCACTGACCGCCAGAAAACGCAATAAAGCAAACGATTGACGGTGTAACATGTCAAACAGACGTTAACTGGCAAACATATTATACAAAAGGTGCCGCGCGATAAAATGGTTGCGCAGCACCTTTTTTTATTCAGTTGAATTGCCTTAAAAGCTTGCGGCAAACCCGGCCTTGACCACGCCATACGGAAGGATGTCAGCGTGGGAACGCTGTAATGCTGCGGAAGCGGCAAAATCAACAGAGCAGTACGCAAACTACCGCAACTAAAATTGGAATATCAGAGAACCAAATTCCTGTTCGTATTATTCGCTCTCCTATAATCATGCTTGTATGCAAATTGTTATCCGGAAAACATACTGTGCAAATCAATGATATTGTTAAAATATTGCTGACATTTGTTTTATCGGGCAGGCCCGATAACGCTTATTCTTAGGATGAACAAGATTATTAGTCAACCTTTAAAACTGTAGGCTGATTATGATTGCTTTGAAGCATGGGTGAGTTTATACTTTAGTTAGCTTAAGAGACAGAAGATGGACGGGTAGATTTCATACTTTTGGAGGGTCAAATGGACAAAGCAGAGCAAAAAAGAATAAAACGGGAAATGCGCGAAAAAGAAAAACAAGCGTTTATTGATTCTTTGCCGATGTCAAAAGAGTTGTTTGATGAGCTGTTTGATAGGTTGGATGAAAAATTAGATAAACAGGGTTGTGACGGGACCTTGAATATCACTTTGGAATTTTTGGAGAATAAGGGCATCCGCGCAAGCAAAGTTGTAGAGTGGATGAAAAAATATGGTGGTTATTGTGACTGCGAAGTGCTTGCCAATGTAGAAGACCCTTTTAATCGATTCGGGTTATTTTGAAGCATATTATTATGCAAAAAGCGAAATATGACAAAGCTCATCATCGTCTGACACTAAGTCCTTTGTTTAAGCAAGTTTTCTAGTAGGCCCTATATGCGTAAGCTAATAAAAAACAGCCATTTAAGGCTGTTTTTTTATTGCCTGTTTTAGATTTAAAGTTTGCAAAGCGCTGCCAGAACACACACGCTTCATCTTTCGGCAACAGGACTTTTTTACTTTTCTACCAGCAAAGATGCCTCTTGCATTTTTCGTTGTTATCGCCAACAGGTTGGCGTTTAATTATATCGGCTTCTTCCACTTTCCCTTCGCCCAATAAACAATTCCGATTGCAGCACATGGAACCGGGGATAAACTTTCGCCCCAGTAAATTCCTATATGCCCTAATACAATGCTTAGGCAAATTCCCATTAATATCCGTAATACCACAGACTGAAATATTGAATTGGCCATAGCAAAAAGCGAATGCCCCGTTCCTGTGGCAAATGAATTGATAATATACGCGACTACATATGCAAAACTGTTTATAGAACAGCATATACGCAAGTACAATACCCCTTCGCTTATCACTTCCGGGTTGGAATCAAACAACGCAATAATCTGCTTGGCAAAAAATTGTATCAATATAATTACGCAAGCTTGTATAATCAACGACAACAGTATTCCTGTTTTCGCCATTTGCTTTGCCCGCCGCACATCGTTTGCACCGATGCACTGGCCTGTCGCTGCCGTAACCGCCTGTCCAATTCCCCAAACAGGAATGGCTGCGAATGTATTTACCTGCAAACCTATCCCGGCTGCTGCAGCAATCACTACGCCATAACCATTCAAAAGCCCAGCGACAATAAGATAGGAAAAATTGAGTATGGTCATTTGCAAGGCAGTAGGCAAACCAATTTTCAATATAGCCCACACACTCTTCCATATAATGCGAACCCTTTTCCAGTCAAGCCCGAAGGTAGATCGTTTCTTTTTAATATAGACAACAGCAACGCCAACGGAAATCCCTTGAGACACGATGGTTGCTATTGCCGCGCCTTTTGTCTCAAGCCCCAACGCGCCAACTAGTAAGATGTCTAAAAAAACATTACTTATAGCTGCAATCGCAACGAATATAAGCGCACTTCTGGAATCACCCAATCCGCGCATGACCGCGCAAACAGCATTATAGCCGATAACAAACACCGTGCCAAAGCATATTATTTGCATGTAATCGGCTGCGTATTGATAGGCTTCTGCCGGTACTTGCATTGCGGTTAACACAGGTCGATAAACGAATAAACTACCAATCGTCAATATCAGTGCTGTTATGGCCGAAATTGCACATAGAGCACCTATCGTTTCACTTTGCTTCTCTTTATTTTTTGCTCCGGCATATTGCGCAACCAAAACACTCCCGCCCGTTGTAATTCCGGTACAGACAGATTGTATGATGTATCCCATTCGGGATGCACTGCTAATTGCGGCGATTCCTGTACTGCCAACAAATCGCCCTACAATGATCATATCAACAACACTATATCCACTCTGCAGCAGGTTCGCCAAAAGCAATGGAACTGCAAAACGGGTCAACGAATAAAACGGCGAACCGCTCAGTAAATTACTTTTCATATTAATCACTCCAAACTATGCAAAATAAAAAACCATAGACAAAACATTATCTATGGCATTCTTTTCGTCTCACAGCAAAAAACCATCAGAAGATTTCTCTGAAATGGATTATAGCCGATGAGGTGTTTTTCTTTGCTCCAGACAATGTCTCATCGTAACCATTTGAATGGAGCATGGGCAATGCAAAGTTTCATGTGATTTTCCTTGAATTAATTATATGTCAAGCAAAACAGTATAGCAAGCAAATTAATAAGCGTAGCAGAAAAATCTAAAATTCGCACACTGATATAAAAACACCCCAATTGTTTTTTAGTATGCCGTCCAACAATTGGGGTGCCATTCTAACAAGCGGGGTATATTCCCGCTATTTTTTCGCATCAATACCGGCTGCTGCCCGAATTATATCCTTCTTTTTCCCAGATTCGGAACCACTCATGCAGCCGCATCAAAAACTCTTCATTTGTTTGTGTGCGTACGATCATGCTAATCAACTGCTCGGTAACCTCTGCGGTATTGCCGGATGAAAGCGCCTTGCGTAGCGCCCAGGTTCCCTCCAGCTCCTTTCGCGAAAGCAACAGGTCTTCGCGCCTGGTTCCCGATTTTGCCAGATCGATCGCCGGGAAGATTCGCTTTTCGGAAAGCTTGCGGTCCAGATGGATCTCCATGTTGCCCGTTCCCTTAAACTCTTCATAGATGATTTCATCCATGCGAGAGCCCGTCTCCACAAGCGCCGTCGCAATAATCGTCAACGAGCCGCCCCCCTCAATATTTCGCGCCGCGCCGAAAAAGCGCTTGGGTTTATATAGGGACGCCGGATCCAACCCGCCCGAAAGCGTTCGCCCGGATGGCGGCACGATCAGGTTATATGCGCGCCCCAAGCGTGTCAGGCTGTCCAGCAAAATGACGACATCCCGCCCGTGCTCTACAAGCCGCTTGGCCCGCTCAATGACCATATCCGAAACACGCGCGTGGTTTTCCGGCCGCTCGTCAAACGTGGAATAAATGACCTCCCCCGCAATAGAGCGCTGCATATCCGTCACTTCTTCCGGCCGCTCGTCAATCAGCAATACCAAAAGCTCCGATTCCGGATAGTTGGTGGTGATGCTGTTGGCAATCTTCTTAAGCAAAATCGTTTTGCCCGCCTTTGGCGGCGCCACGATGAGTCCGCGCTGCCCTTTTCCGATCGGGGAAATCAGGTCGATCATACGGATTGCAAGATCCCTCGACGCGCGTACGTTTTCCAGTGTAAACCGTTCGTCCGGATAGATGGGGGTCAGCTCTTCAAACGGCCTCCGGTTAATACAGTTCTCCACCGGCTCATTATTGACAGTTTCAATATAAAGCAACGCCAAAAGACGCTCTCCGTCCTTGGACGGCCGCGTCTTCCCCCGAACCTTGTCGCCGGTTTTTAAATTGAATTTGCGTATCTGCGCCTGCGATACGTACACATCCTTCGAACCGGGCAAATAATTTTCGCTGCGTAAAAACCCATATCCTTCCGAATGCACTTCCAGTATTCCCTGCACATCCTTACAGTCTCCGGTATTCAGTATCTCATTGACTGCATCGTTATTTGGAACATATTCGATGATCCTCTGTCGCTCTGCGCGTTCATCTTCTTCGCTTTTGTGCGCGTACCCCCCTACTTCCACTGCGTTTTCTTTATAGCCGCTGTTTTCCATCTCCTCCGGCATTTCCTGCACCGGCGGCGCCTCGTAGTTCCTTTTGGGGCGGCCTCTTTGCTCCGGCAGGCTTTTGTGGGCTACCTCACGTTTTTGGGGAAAATCATCCTCTGCTTCCTGCGCCGCGGGTTTATCCGGCGCAGCCATTTCAAACAAAGGAAACTGTTCCGCAATCATCTGTTCTTCCTCTTCCCGCTGCTCACTTTCCGTACTCTTATCCATTTCCTGAAGAAGCTCCAGAAGCTCAGATTTTTTGTACTTTGTGGGCGACTTAACCCCTGCCAGTTTCGCAATTTCGCGCAAATCTGCAAGCTTTTTTGTTTCGAGCAAGCTCATATCCACCTGAAACACACTCTCCTTATATATAAAAAATTGTTTAATCAGTTTTACAGCGTGGTTTCAGCGTAAGAACAAAACCAGCCTCAAAAAAGTTGTACATTTTAAACCATATTACATTTTAATATTTCGTATGGAATAAAACACTAAATTATAGAAAGGATCTTCCCTATCGTTCTACTCAATTAGTATACCACATATTACGGACTTAAACAAAATATTTTAAAAAAATGTTAGTGTCAAGTAAACGTTGGCAAGCAAGAGCCTTTTACAAAAGATATAATGACATTTGTTTTTCGTATCTATGACAACATCATATCACTGAAGCGTC
>JBMNTU010000120.1:0-5345 GCA_050945895.1 Christensenellaceae bacterium
GTTTACCATATTACTGCATACACTCCTTGATTGATTCTTTTCCAAAATCATTATATCAAGTGTGTATCTGTGGGAGGCGCCTTCTGGACGCCTCCCTTTTGCCAATGATTATTTTACACTAAGATTTCGCATCGTGCAGCGGTTCCTGTAACCCGGTTTGTAACATCAAAGCAAAAACCGCCAATCCGGGGGGAATTCCCAGATAAAGCGGTTTTCGCCATCACATAATAGGATAGAAAGAAAGAGACCTTTGCAGTACGCTATTTTTAGCCGGATGAATTTTCACAAGCACCCAAATGACGCTTGCTCAATTCCACCCAGCGGGGTGTGCATTGCATTATTCCCACGGGTACAGCACAACCTCCACCCCAGTGCCGGTATGGATATCCGAAAGCGCTTCACCAAACTTGCGTAAGGGCAATTTGTGCGTTACCATCGTCTCCAACCCGTCGTTAATAACGCCGCTTTCAATCATCTCTACCGCGTCGAACAGCTTGTACGGCCCAATGAAATTTCCATATACCGTAAGCCCTCTCCATACGATATCAAACTGGCGCAGCGACTGGTGCGACGCTGTGTCGCATCCAAACAAAAGAACCTTTCCGCCGCGTTTGGTGCACGCTACCGTATCGGGCAGCAGCGAACCCACCGCGTCCACAACAACGTCGATGCCGCGGCCTTCCGATTCGTCCATCGCAATTTTTCTAACGTCTTCTTTCAGCGGGTCAATCACCCGTGTTGCACCCATTTTAAGCGCCATGTCCCGGCGGAATGCAGACGGCTCAGATACCAGTATTTTGCTTGCGCCGCTCGCCTTCAAAACCGCCAGATACAGCATTCCCGTCGCCCCTGCCCCAATAATGAGCGCAGTGTGCCCCGGTATAAACTTTATTTTGTTAATTCCTCCCAACACACAACAAAGCGGTTCGGCAATAACCGCAAGATGCGCGGGCGTTTCTTTCTTCACTTTTGCCAGCACATTTTCAGGCGCAACAACATACTGCGCCAGCGCGCCGTCAATCGTCTCTCCCAGCACACGCATGTTCTCGCAAAAATTCGGATGCCCGTTGCGGCACATATAACATTTTCCGCATTCGATATTCGGGATCATTGTCACCCTGTCTCCTACCTTGTACGCCGTTACATCCGGCCCGGTTTCCACAATTTCCCCCACGCATTCATGGCCCAACACAACGCCTACGTCCGCGGGCATCGCCTGGGGTACCTTAAGCATGTTGACGTCCGTTCCGCATATGGAAACGACCTCGACTTTTACCAGTACATCATCCCTGTTTACAAGCTTTGGTATGGGAACCCTTTCAAATTCGTACTTCCCCTCCCCTTTAAAAATAATCGCGTCCATTGTTTCTGCCATAATCGGCCACTCCCTTCTAATGGTTGTTTTATACGCTTCCCGTTTCAGCAAACGCCCCGTCTATAACGTTCTGTTTGCACGCAGGGCGTTTGGCCCCTCGGGAATTTATTCAATACGAAGCTATTGTCAAACGGCGTTTCATTTGACATCTGCTTTATTTGCGGCAATAGGAGCGTGATTTGTCACTTCCTATTAAGAAATTTGCACTATATTTTCTTTTTGTTTTTGAGCGTATCCAAGAATACGGCCGCCACCAGTACGACTCCCGTTACAATATTCTGGTAGTAAGACGATACGTTATTAATCGTCAACCCGTTCTTAAGTGTATACAAAAGCAGTGCACCGATAAATGTTTTCAGTACGTTGCCCGATCCGCCCGACATCATCGTTCCGCCGATTACAACAGCGGCAATTGTTTCCAGCTCATAACCGTCTCCCGCTGTCGGCGTCGCAAAATTGAGCCTGGATGTTAGCAAAATTCCCGCAAAAGCAACGATCAATCCGCATAGCGTATACGCAATCATTTCAAACTTGGCAACGCTAACGCCCGAAACACGGGCCGCTTCGCGGTTTCCACCAATCGCATAAATGTACCGGCCTGTCCGGGTCCGCGTCGTAAATACCCATGCCAGCAAATATACGATAATGACAGCAAAGATAATGACCGGGAACTCTCCTACATATCCGCCGCCCAAAAAGCCAAAGCCTTCGGGAAATTGAGAGAACGGACTCCCCTGCGAAATAACCAGCGCAATGCCGCGGCATATACCTTGCGTGCCCAGTGTTACAACAAACGGGGGCATCTTCAGCACGCCGATCAACACGCCGTTTGTAGCGCCTACGCCCACGCCCAATATCAGTGCAATAAAGATAATTGCTGCCAGCCCCATGCCCGAAACCGCTGCAAACCCCATAATAACCCCGGTCAGGCTAAGCAGTGAGCTGACGCTCAGGTCAATACCGCCTGTCAAGATAACAAGCGTTTGCCCCACGCCGGCTACAGCAATAAACGCACACTGGATGATGATATTCCGTATATTTGTCGGCGTCAAAAAGCTTTCATTCGAAAGGCTGAATACAATAAATATAACGATAAACGCAAGGTAAATACCGTATTTGAGCATTACATTGCTCAGTACATTCGTAACCTTCGATCCGCTTCCGGCCGCCTTTCCGGCTGTTTGTTTCATTTCGTTATTCATATGACTACCCCCAGCGAACAGCTTAGAATTCTCTCTTTTGTAATTTCTTCTTCTGTCAGCTCTGCAACCAGCTTCCCATCCTTCATAACAATTACCCTGTCCGACACCCGCAAAATTTCTTCGGTGTCTGAGGAAATAACAATGATGGATTTCCCCTGGCTGACAAGCTCAAACAGTATCCTATAAATCTCTTCCTTTGCGCCCACGTCAATCCCACGTGTCGGCTCGTCAAAGACAAATATGTCTGCGTCGTTGAAAAGCCATTTCGCAACAACCACCTTTTGCTGGTTTCCGCCCGAAAGGTCGCGGGCAGGCGTTTTTATACTTGCCGTTTTTATATTAATCAGGTCGACATATTTTTTTGCAGCCTGGTTTTCTTTTTTGAAGCTAATCAAATTGTTTTTGAGTATTTTTTTCATGGATGGCAGAGAAATATTCTCGGCAATAGAGTTCTCAACAATTAGCCCTTCCCCGCGCCTGTCCTCGCTCAGGTACACCACGCCATTTCCAATAACATGAGACGGCGACGAAACGCGAATCTCTTCTCCCTGCACCCGAATCCTGCCATTATGGACGTTGTCGATGCCGCAAATGGCCCGTGCAAGTTCTGTTTTTCCCGCGCCCACAAGTCCGGTAACGCCCAGTATTTCTCCTCTTCGCAGCTGCATGCTAATGCCCTCGTTGTGGTTCATACTGGTTCTTAAAGCGTTTGTTTCCAAAACAATCTCATCTGTCGCGTGGGAGACCCGTTCCTCATATACCAACTCCTTGCCCGATATCATGCGCACGATTTCTTCATGCGTAACGCTCGACACATCGCCAGTATAGATTTTTTTCCCATCCCGAAGCGTTGTTATACGGTCTCCAATCTCATTGATTTCCGAAAGCCTGTGCGATATATATATAATACCAATGCCTTTGGCCTTAAGGCCGCGTATAATTCCAAATAATGTCTCTATTTCATTTGGCGAAAGCGCCGCTGTCGGTTCGTCAAAGACCACGACCCTCGATTCGCCGTGCAACGCCTTGATGATTTCCACAATTTGTTTTTTTGCTATTCCCAGGTTCCCGACCATCACAGTCGGGTCAAGGTCATAGTTCAGTTCTTGTATCTTTTCCCGTGTTTTTTGGTGCATCGCCTTCCAGTCGATAAACCCGCCTTTTCGAATCTCATCTCCCAGAAAAACATTTTCCGTGACAGTAGCAAGGTCGTTTACCATCAACTCCTGGTAAATGATGCGTATTCCAAGCCTTAAAGAATCCTCTGGCCTTCTGATATGTACGGTCTTGCCGTTCATTTCTATCGTACCCGACGTTTGTGTGTACGCACCCGAAAGGATTTTCATCAGTGTGGACTTTCCCGCACCATTCGCCCCCAAAAGCACATGCACCTCGCCGGGGTATAAATCAAAATCCACCTTGTCAAGGGCAACAACCCCAGGAAAGATTTTGGATATCTGATTCATGCGAATAATCGGTTCCATATATTCCCTCCGTCCTCTATGTGATATGTTTTATTACATTTTCGCGGCCCGGCAGCTTTGCCGGGCCGCGCACTTCTGTATTTAGTCGAGGAACGGATTTACATAAGTTTCAGCAAAGTCGTCTACATTAGCAGAATCAACCAGCGTAACTGGTGTTATTGTCGTTTGCTCGGGCGTTTCTCCCTTCAGGTATGCATCAATCATCTCGACGCCAATCCTGCCCATTTCTCCCGGAACCTGCGCGACGCTGGCTGTCAGCTCGCCCTTTTGTATGGAGATCAGTGCATCCGAAACACCGTCAAAGCCGCAGATTACAACATCCGTTATTCCCGCCGCCTGCAGCGAAGAATATGCGCCCATTGCCATCAGGTCGTTGCAGCTGAATACAAAGTCTATTCCATCCGGGTTTGCCGTAATGATGTTGGTCATTACGTCTGCGCCCTCATTGAAATCAGAGTTTGCCGACTGGCTTGCAACAATGTTCACTTTGTCGCCAACCGTCTCTTTAAAGCCCTGGGTACGCAGTTCAGAGTAAGTAGCTCCCGGAACACCCTCCAGTACTACGACATTCAACGTTTCATCACTTTGCTCTGCAATGCTCAGGCAATATTCGCCCCCTACAACGCCGCCTTCATAGTTATCGCTGCCCAGGAATGTCAAAACTTCAACGTCATAATCTTTGAAGTTATCTACTGTAGCGTCTACCAGAATAACCGGTATGTCTGCCGCATTGGCCTTTTTAATAGCCTCAACAATACCCTCATTGCTTACAGGGTTCGCAATAATTCCCTTCACGCCGGATTCTATCATGGTCTCCATGATGCTGAGCTGTGCAGCAAGGTCGGAGTGGCTCGTTCCGGACTGGCACACAAGCTCATAGCCAAGGCGTTCACAAGCCGCCTCTGCGCCATTTTTCTGGAGAATATAATATTCGTTATCCAGCGTCATGGGCAAAAGGCCAATCTTTCCTTTGCTGCCTGCAGCTGCGTCTCCTGACGCTTCGGTGGATTCTTCCGCCGGCGCACTGGGTTCCTCTGCCGGTGCACTGGACGATTCTGCTGGTGCACTGGACGCTTCTGCCCCTGTATTCGCATCGCCTGTGGCGCTATCTCCACCGCAAGCAGCAAACAGGCATACCGCCATCAGAACCCCAACAACTAGAGCAATCACTTTTTTCATTTTTTCTACCTCTCTTTTTTTCTATAATAAGAATGTCAAGCATTCTGTTCAAGCAAGTTTACAAAATTTCCGTACGCAAGCGAATGTAACCGTTTACATTGTTTG
>JBMNTU010000121.1:0-5320 GCA_050945895.1 Christensenellaceae bacterium
GGAGTCGGTTGCATTTTTGCTGGGAAAAGAGCAAAATGCTAACGGCTGAATCCTCAAAACCCTTGATTCTATGCGGGTTTCCGGGTTTAGCCTTATTATACAACATGGGCAAAAGAAAAGGCTTAACCAATAGGGTTTGAGCCTTTTTGCTTTTTATAGAGAAATGTTCTGATTGGCGTTTGACGGTAAATTTGACGGTAAAATCAGTTTCCCGCCCAAAGGTTGGCTTTGTTTTTTTGGTTGAAAAGAAAAGCACCGCCTAAGCGGTGCATAAATGCTCTGTCTATTTTTCTTGGTCGTGTTCGCGTTTTGCTTCGTACTCTTTTAAAGAATTTGCGGAATAATTCGAGGCGTCGCATATAAGATAAACCATTAAACTATTGTCGCCACGATTATCATAAGCCTTAAAGGCTTGGCGATATTTTGAGGTGTGGTCTATGGCGGCGGGCAGAACGTTTTTGTTCAGCAGCATTTGATTCATCACAATGCGGCCTGTTCTGCCGTTGCCGTCCTTGAACGGATGAATGCGCTCAAATTCAATATGAGCGTTCGCTATTTCCGTTATAGCTTCGGCAAGCGAAAAAGCGCACTGGCACTCTCGCAAAACAGATAAGAATTTTGATGTTTTTTAGCCCAACAAATTTTTCTTTCGATATAGAAAAAGACATATGTCACAATTTTTTCACAGCTTTTATGCGTATGCGGACATAATCGAGCGTCCATTTGCTTCCATCGAAAAGCGATGGCTTGAGCGCCGCAACCACTTCATCCGTAATCTCTTCGGCTGTCGCCCGGTCTATTTTGCTAAGAGGAATCGTCAAAAACATGCTGATCCAGCTTTTAAGACCGTCCTCCCCCTCCATGTCCGTCGGCCGGTCGAACAGGCTGGCGTCCGTCACAACAAGCCCCTGTTCTTCGAGCATGGATGCGTACTCTCCGATAGACGGATAAAAAAAAGCAGGTGCGTACTGTAAGCCTCTTTCAGAAAACGCCTCTTCCATTGCGCCGTGGACGCTTTGAACACAACCCCTTCCACCAAACTCACACACAAGCCTGCCATTTGGTTTTAATGCGAATTTAATCGCGCGGATGAGCGCGCGCTGATCCCCTATCCAATGAAACACGGCATTGGAAAAAACTGCGTCGTATTCCTCTTTCGCACCAAACTGCGTTGCGTCCGCGACGCGAAAATCCAGCATGGGGAACGCACCTTTGGCCTGCGCGATCATTTCCGCCGAAGCGTCTATGCCCAGCACCTCGCAGCCATACCCCGCTATTTCATTTGTCAGCACGCCGCCCCCACAGCCAACATCTAAAATACGCTCCCCCTTTTTGGGGCAGAGGAGCGCAAGTAAAGACTGTCCGTATGCGGGCACGAACCCAAATTTTTCTGTGTATTTTTCCGCATTCCATTGCTTTTGCATGTTTGCGCCATTGCGCCTGCGCTTTGCAGGCATTTTGCTATCTCTTTCCGGTTTTTAAATACCGGACTGCTTCCGCCAAAACCTCGGTCTGCTTAATGTCTGTAGGGTAGTACTCCATTCCAAAATATCCGTTGTAGCCCATCGAATCCACAAGGTTCACAAGGTTTACATAATTGAGCTCCCCGTTCCACGGCTCGTCGCGGTCGGGCACGCCTGCTATGTGGTAGTGCCCAATGCTGTCAAAGTGCTCTTTTATATTCATAATCAAGTTGCCTTCCATCGTCTGCACATGATAGAAGTCAAACAGCAGCTTGATGCTATCCGAGCCAATCCGCTTCAACGCTTCATAGCCGATTACTGTCGTATTCATATAGTATTTTGAAAAATCGTAAAATGGGTTGTGGTACACCGTGTTGTGCGGTTCTACGACAGCCGTCATGCCATGCTTTTCAAACAGTTCGGCAACCGGCTTCATGTTTTCGACAAACTGCTGCATAAACGCTTCACTGCGGTCTTCCGAATTATCCGTCAGCGAGAGCAGCGTGCTTGTACCCAGCGTTTTTGCGCATTCAATTGTCTTTATCAGGTTATCCTTAATTTCTTCGTATGGGTTGCCCATTCGTGCATTCCACATATCGTAATACCCGCACGCCGCAAACGGCACGTTGTAATTTGCGCACAGCGCCGCCGCCTTTTCGCAGTCAAAGTCCAAAAGCTGGCCTGTCTCCACGCCGTCTACGCCAACGTCTGCCGCTATTCGGATCTGGTCTTCCAGCGAGTAGTCTTCCAGTGTGTAATCCAGCCTCATTGAAATTTTCATAATGTATCCTCCTTGCCTCTATTGCATCATATGATAAACTTGGCCGGGGCGTCTTCGTCCGTCGACTTGCCTATTTGCAGCGCCCCCTTGTAAAACAATACCTCGTTTGCTTCTTCGCCTTTTTCTATTTTGTTGATCAGCTTGGTTAGCGCAATGCTGGACATTTCGCCAATTGGCTGCTTGAATGTTGTAATGGAGGGGTCGTAAACGCTGCTTAGCATGATGCCGTCGAAGCCCGAGATAGCCACGTCCTGCGGCACGCGCAGCCGCGCATCCACAACCGCTTTTATACAGCCGACCGCAAGCATATCATTCGCCGCCGCTATGGCAGTAGGCGGATCGGGCAACTTCAATAGCTCCGTCGCGTTTTTATATCCGGTGATAAGGCTATTGTGTTGTCCGATTTTCACATATTCTTCCGGATATTTTAATCCATGCGCCTTCATACATGCCCTGTATGCGCGTATTTTCTCCTCCATATAGGCACTTTTGGCATATCCGGCGCAAAATGCTATTTTTTTATGCCCCAAGCCAATTAGGTGTTCCATCACCATATACTGTCCATCATACATACTTATTACAATGGTGTTCATGTCGATATCCTGCGGCGAATGCGTCAGCATAACACACGGTTTTGCGCGGCCCGCTTCTTCCAAAAGCGGCACCACCGAATCCTCAAAATCGATATAGCCGAAAATGGCACCGTCCACAACTCCCGAACGGATAATTTGCACTGCGCTCTCAACGCCCTGGTATGTTTCGTTTGTCATAAGCGTGATGATATTATACCCATGCTGTGTGGCCTTTGCTACAGTGGTATCGTAAAACCCCAACGAATGTTGCGATTCGAAAGAAGAAACCACCAGTGCAATTTGCATGGTCTTTTTTGTGCGCATAGACCGCGCGAATTGATTGGGAAGATAATTGAGTTCGCCGATTGCCTTGCGCACTCTTTCCTTATACTCCGGCAACAATGTCGTCGAATGATTTAGATATTTCGAGACTGTGCTCGCAGATACTCCGGCAAGTTTAGCTACATCTTTAATCGTCGGCATTAGAGCGCCTCTCTCCGCATTTGCTGCCCAATAAACACCGCGAGCAGCGCCGCATTTGGGCTTTAGTCCAATTATAGCAAGTACATTTGCCAATTACAAACGTTGTCTGCTAAATTTTTTTCTTAGTAGCGTAATACATATCGAAACCAACAGCGACAATGAGGATAAGCCCCTTGATGATGTTCTGCCAGAAAGCAGCGAGGTTCATCATGCTCATGCCGTTGTCGATGGACGCCATAATGAGCGCGCCCAAGATGGCCCCCGGCACCTTGCCCGAGCCGCCCGACATACTTGTTCCGCCAATGACGGCCGAAGCAATTGCATCAAGCTCCTGGTTTTGCCCGGCGGACGGCGTACCCGCGTTCAGCCGCGCGCCCAACACAATGCCCGCCACACCCGCCAGCAGCCCGTTTAAGAAATATACCATGGTGGTATTGAATTTGATGTTGATACCCGCATATTTGGCCGCCTCCGGATTGCCGCCGATCGCATAAATCCTGCGTCCAAAGGTTGTCTTTTCTGCGATGACTGTGAAGATCAAAACGACCGCCAGCATGATGACCACCGATATGGGCAGACCTTGGTACGCATTCATGACAGCCACCACGCCAAATAGTGCCACCGCCCAAAAAACGATCTTTAAAACAGTCTTGCCCATGGAGGCTCCCTGTTTTTTGGAGCGCACGCCGCGCAGCGTCACAATGAGTATGATGGCAAACGCGACCGTCGCGATGGCATATCCCGCCAGCGGCGGCAAATATGACTGGCCGATTGACACAAAATCATCGCGAAACGGCGAAATGGTTTTGCCCTCGGTAATGCCGAGTATACCTCCTTTAAAAATCAGCTGGAAGCCTAGCGTCACAATGAACGCCGGTATGCCTGTGTTAGCGATAAGTATGCCCTGCAAAAGACCAATACCCGACGTCATCAGTACAACAAGGATAATGACCTGCGGCGTTGACCAGCTATTGTACACCTGCAGCACGGCGGCAAAGCAGGAGGCAAACCCCATAACCGAGCCAACGGAAAGGTCGATCCCGCCGGAGACAATGACAAGCACCATACCCGTCGCCATGATGCCCACCATAGCCATCTGTCTTGTCAGGTTAGAAATATTGCGCGCCGTTAAAAACGAGCCTTCCGTCATAGCCGAGAATACGACCCACAAAACGATGAGCGCGCCAACCATCGTAAACGTCCGAATATCAAATTTTGCTTTTGGTTTTCCTATTCCTTGCTTGTTCATTACTCCATCCTCCCTGTCGACGCCAGCATCAGTTTTTCCTGTGTCGCCTCGTCTATACCCAGCTCGCCGGTGATTTTCCCCTCGCTCATAACAACGATTCGGTCGCTCATACCCAGTATCTCCTCCATTTCGGACGAGATCATGATGACAGCAACACCCTCATTTACCAATTGGTTCATGATCTTATATATCTCATACTTCGCGCCCACGTCGATACCCCGCGTAGGCTCGTCCAGCACCATGACCTTAGGCGACACCATCAGCGATTTCGCAATGACGACCTTTTGCTGGTTGCCGCCCGAAAGGTTGCGTACCTCCACGTCCTGGTTGGGTGTTTTTACCTGTAGTTTCTTTATGTATTCCTCCGTGGCCTGTGCTTCGTACTCGTCGCGGATGAATCCATAGTTGGATATTTTCCTAAGCGACGCCAGTGTAACGTTCTTTTTCACGCTCATGATAAGGTTGAGTCCATATTTTTTTCGGTCCTCACTCAAAAAGATAAGGCCGTGTTTGATTGCATCGTCAGGGGTGCCGATGTGCACCTCCCGGCCATCGATCAGTACCTTTCCGTCCGCTTTTTTGCTATACGCGCCGTAAATGCTCGTAAAAAGCTCTGTCCGTCCCGCGCCCATCAACCCGCTAATACCTGGCGTGCCCCCCAATCCTTGAACCAGTTCCAAAGTTAGTGGAGTGATGATAAACTAACGAAGAAGGAGAATGGAGATGGCAAGGAAAAAATACACAACAGAGCAGATAATTGTAAAGCTTAGAG
>JBMNTU010000122.1:0-5291 GCA_050945895.1 Christensenellaceae bacterium
ATATCCGGATACTGGAACAGCTTGGCGCACTGCATATACTTATCCGAATGCCGCCCGGACGTCAGCAAAAAATGCCCTTCCAGCATCACTTCTTTTTCTTTGAATATTTGAACGATCTCTTCTTTTGTCAGCATACTTACCCCTCCAATAATAGTGTTCCCGTCAGTTCCTTCGCCGCTGCTATGCCCTGCGACTGCACAAATGCTTGCAGCTCCTTCGCAATATTTTCCGTTGCAGCAGGGTCAATCATTGTCGCCGTGCCCGCCATTACGGCGTCCGCCCCGGCAATCATAAACTCCGCGGCCTGTTCGCCCGTCATAATTCCCCCCATGCCAATAATGGGCAGACCCAGGTTGGCACGGTATACCTCATGCACCATCCGCAGCGCCACCGGCCTTATTGCCGGGCCGGAAAGCCCTCCCGTTACATTGGCCAGCACAGGCCTTTTGGTTTTGGCGTCAATTGCCATTCCCGTTATGGTATTGATGAGCGAAAGCGCGTCCGCGCCGCCGTTTTTCGCAGCGCGCGCCATATCTGCAATGCTCGTTACATTGGGCGTCAGCTTGACGATGACGGGTTTTTCCGCAACCTTTTTAACGGACGAAACGACGCTTTCCAATATGCCTGCGTCCGTACCAAAATTCACGCCGCCCTCCTTTACGTTGGGGCAGGAAACATTGACTTCAAACAGGTCGATACCCGTGTCGTTCAGCCGCTTTGCAACATAAACATAATCCTCCGCTGCCGCGCCTGCAATATTGGCGATTTTCACCGTATCCATGTCCTTTATACGCGGCCAGATATCCTCTAAAAAACCATCCACGCCGGGGTTTTGCAGCCCTACCGCGTTAAGCACGCCGCTCGCCGTTTCGGCAATGCGCAGCGGCGGGTTTCCCAGGCGCTTCTCTTTTGTCAGCGCCTTGAGGGCAATTCCCCCAATTGCCGCCGGATCCATATACAGCTTGTACTCTTCTCCAAACGCAAACGTCCCCGACGCTGCAATGACGGGGTTCTTCAGCTCTACGCCTGCAATGCTCACGCGCATATCAGTCATACAGGCCACCTACCTCCCGCATATCGAAAACAGGCCCATTGACGCATACCCGTTTGTATTCGCCGCCCACCTTGCATACGCACGTCGCGCAGCCGCCCGTACCGCAGCCCATATGCTGCTCCATCGATACCTGCACGGGCAAGTGCCCCGCCACCTTTGCCAGCGCCTTGAAAAAAGGCAGCGGACCGCAGGACAGCACTACGTCCGGCTTGTCTTCCAATAGCTTTTTTTTCATCAAATCGGTGCAAAATCCTTTTTCGCAATAGCTTCCGTCGTCCGTCGAAATATATGTATCCGCAGCAGCACGGAATTCTTCTTCCATATAAACAAACGCTTTTCCCTTGAAGCCCAGAAAAGCCGTGTATTCCCTGTCCGGAAATTTGCCGAACACAGACATAAGCGGCGCAATTCCGATCCCGCCGCCAATCAGCCAAATTTTTTTCATATCGTCCGTTATCTTGTAGCCATTTCCCATGGGCATCAATAGGTCCAGCTTCTCTCCTGCTCTTAGTTCTGCCAGGCGTTTGGTGCCCTTGCCCATTTGGGCATAGGCGATGTGTACCTCTTTTCGTTCATAGTCCACCTTGTTGATGCTGATGGGCCTCCGGAGCAGGCTTTCTTCCATACCGGGAACCTTGATATGCGCAAACTGCCCCGGCCGAAACAGCCGCAGCACCGCATCGCTGCACGTCAGTCGCATCCGCCATGTATTTTCGGAAAGCTGTTCGTTCCCTATGATTTCTTCAGTAAAATGCTTTTGGATCATAAATATGTCCTTCCGTCCATCAACTCTATGAACTCGTCAAACAGGTAGGCCGTATCCTCCGGCCCGGGCGCGGCCTCCGGGTGGAACTGCACCGTAAACATCGGGTAGCCCACATACTTTACACCCTCTATGGTCTGGTCGTTCCAGCTTTTGTGCGATACGACCGCGCACGCGGGAAGCGACTGGCTTTTGATCGTATAACCGTGGTTTTGGGAAGTGATGTAGATGCGGTTTTTCTGCAAATCCTTGACCGGGTGGTTGGACCCCCTATGGCCATACTTCAGCTTTTCGGTCTCTGCGCCCATGGCCAGCGCCAAAAGCTGGTGCCCCAGGCAAATACCGAATATGGGCAGCTTGCCCACAAGCGGCTTAAGGTTTTCCACAATTTTTGTATTGACCCGCGGGTTACCCGGGCCATTCGTCAGCATCAACCCGTCAAAATTCCCCGAAAGAATCTCTTCGGGGGGCGTCAGCGCCGGAAAAACAGTCAGGCTGCACCCGCGTTTTTCCAGGCTGCGCAGGATGTTGCGCTTCAAACCAAAGTCCAGCACTGCCACTTTACGCGGGCCGTCGCCGTATGTATATTTTTCCCTGCATGTTACTTCGTTCACCGGAAGGCGTATTTCGTAGCCTTTCATTTCATCGATCTGCTTTGCGCTGGGCGGTACCTGCGTAATGATGCCGCGCATCGTGCCCCTCTCGCGGATCAGCCGTGTCAGCTCGCGCGTGTCGATGCCATAGAGGCAGGGTATTTCGTATTTTTCTAGGTATTCCTTCACCGTTCCTTCGCTGCGCCAGTTGGAAGGCTCGTCGCAAAGCTCGCGCACAACAAACGCGCGCACCTGTACCTTGTCCGACTCCGCCTGCTCTGCCGCGACGCCATAATTGCCGATTACAGGGTAGGTCATCGTAACAATCTGCCCGTGGTAGGAGGGATCTGTCAACGCCTCCTGGTAGCCCGTCATGCCTGTGTTAAACACGACCTCTCCCATAATATCCTGTTTTGCGCCAAACGATTCCCCTTTAAAAATCGTTCCATCTTCCAGTGTTAAATATGCCATCCTTACTCCTTTTGAATAATAATACATATATTTTACATTATTATTCACGTGTTGACAAGTGTTTTAATAAGCGATTCCATTTGCGAAAAACGCATTCTTTATATCGTTTTTCATGTCTATCGCCGCTTGTTTTGCCGCTTTTTCAAACGGCATGTTTACATATTTGTCGGATTTATATGCAAGCAATATGCCCCGCGAATTATTCACAATACCGCCCAGCCCATTCCGGTCAAAATTGACTGCAAGCGCCTCTGCGCTGCCGCCCTGTGCGCCATAGCCCGGGATGAGGAAAAACACATGCGGGTACTTTTGCCGGATACGCTCTGCCTGCTGCGGATAGGTCGCCCCCACAACCGCGCCAATGGAGGAATATCCGTTTTTTCCTATCAGGCTGTGTCCCCATTTTGCAACAAACCCCGCCATGTGTTCGTAGACTGCTTTGTCTCCCGAAACAAGGTCCTGCAATTCGTCTGAAGACTGGTTGGACGTTTTTACCAGTATAAACGCGCCCTTTCCATATGCTTTGCAGTCCTCGACAAACGGCTTTATGCCATCGATTCCAAGATAGGCATTGAGCGTTACAAAGTCTGCGTCAAAAACCGGCACCTCTTTTTTCCCCACGGCCGTCCTTCCAAGGTAGGCGGCCGAATACGCCTGCGCAGTCGCGCCGATATCGTTGCGCTTGATATCCGCAATAACAACCAGCCCTTTTTCCTTTGCATAGCGGATGGTGTCGCGGAAGGCCTTTACCCCTTTATAGCCATACATTTCGTAGTACGCAGACTGCACCTTCACAGACGGCACAATGCCCGCTACTTCGTCGATGACCGCCTGGTTAAAACGAAAAATATTCTCTGCCGCATAACCCAGCAAATCGTCTTTGCTGCCCGCCAAAAAACTCTCCGGAATATAATCCAGCTTGGTATCCAGCCCAACGCACACCGGGCATTCCGTCTGGCGGATCTTATCGATCAGAACGTCTATCATAGCGCACTTCCCCTTCCACGATCGTGTAGAGCACCCGGCCCATCAGCTCCCTGCCGATAAACGGGCTGTTTTTCGCTTTGGAAACAATACTTTCTTTTTTATAAACATATTTTTCGCCAAGGTCACAAATTGTAATATCCGCTGCCGCGCCCGGACGAACCGCGCCGCCGTGCAGCCGAAGGATGCTCGCAGGCGCCAGCGACATCAGGCGGGAAATATCGTTTACGGTAATTTCCCCCGTTTTGAGCAGGTTGGTAACAACAAGCGAAAAAGCGGTTTCAAACCCAATGATTCCAAAGGGCGCTTTAAGCATTCCTTTTTCCTTTTCCTTTTCGCTGTGCGGCGCGTGGTCTGTTGCAATTGCATCAATCGTTCCGTCCCGCAGCCCGCGAACAACGGCAAGCACATCCTCTATTCCGCGAAGCGGCGGATTCATTTTTGCATCCGGCCCTATTTGGGCTGCATCCGCATCCGTCAACGAAAAATAGTGCGGCGCTGTTTCGCACGTTACCTTTACCCCCCGCTGCTTTGCACGGCGGATCATTTCCACGCTTCCTTTGGTAGAAACATGGCAGATATGGATAGCCGCGCCTGTGCGTTCACAAATATCCAGGTCGCGCTCGGTCATCCTGTCTTCCACGTCTGCGCCAATTCCCGGCAGTCCCGCCTTCTTCGAAGCTTCGCTTTCGTTCATGACGCCGCCCTGTTTAAGGTCCAGCGCTTCTTCGTGCAGCATAATGGGAACATCCGCTTTTTGCGCTTTTAAAATAGCTTCCTGCGCTACTTTTTCATCCATCAGCGGGCTGCCGTCGTCCGAAACCGCCACCGCCCCCAGCGAATGAAGCGACGCAAAATCCGCCAGCTCCCGTCCTTCCATCCCCTTTGTTACGCAGGCAATGGGAAGCAGCCGAACGGCGCCCACTTCCTTCGCCCGTTTTCGTATATACGTCAGCACCTCTGCGCAGTCTGCCACGGGCTGCGTATTGGCCATACAGCAGATGGTCGTAAACCCGCCTGCCGCAGCCGACCGCGAGCCCGATTCAATATCCTCCTTGTGTGTCTGCCCGGGGTCGCGCAGGTGGCAATGCATGTCTATAAAGCCCGGAAAGGCATGTAGCCCGCTTCCTTCAATTACCGTATCCAACCGGGTCGCCGAGATTTCGCCTATATCTGCAATCATTCCGTTCTCGATCAGAATATCTGCATGCTCTATTGTTTTTTCCGTGTTGACAACACAAATATCCCTTATCAGTATTCGCATGTTCTCTCCTTTAGCAAAGTATGGTACTTTTTTTGTATCCTCTGCCTGGCGCGCATATGGCGCATCAAATATTTTTTGGCAATATCAGGTTTAGCGCTACCCCCACAATCGCGCTCAGGAAAATATTCGAAAGCACGAATGTTTCGGTGACCTGTATTCCCC
>JBMNTU010000123.1:0-5288 GCA_050945895.1 Christensenellaceae bacterium
CCTTACCGTTTGTGTCTACGGTTGCCACCTTTGGATTGCTGCTTTTCCAGCTTACCGCCTTGTTGGATGCGGTAGCAGGCGATACTGCGGCCAATAGCTGCAGTGTATCGTCGCTATCCAGTGTTGCGTTGTTTCGGCCAAGCACCACGCCTGTCACGCGGGTGGTGACAGCAACTGTACATGTTGCCCTATAGCCGCCGTCGGCGGTTGTTACTGTGATGATGGCTGTTCCGTTGCCCACCGCCGTTACATTGCCTTTTGCGCCCACTGTTGCAACCGCACTGTTGCTGCTGCGCCAAGTCACTTCTTTGTTGGTGGCGGCGGGCGGCGCTACGGTTGCGGTCAGGGTTCGGCGGTCTCCTGCGTTCATTGCAAGCGTGGTTTTATCCAGCGATACGCCTGTCACGGGGACAACAACCTTTAATGTATATATCCGCTCATGTGCATCGGCGTAGAATGTATCCGGGATACTGTACTTTATTTTGTATGTGCCTACCTTGCCGGTATCCACAGATGTTACGCCAACCGCCCCGCTGCCATCGTCAAAAGTAATGCTTTCTGTTATTACGGGCGCGCTCAATCCCGACTTCAGCCAAACGGAATTCGCAGGGTTTGCCAGCATGGCTGCGTAATCTGTGCCTGTAAGCGTGTGGGCGGAAGCCACCGGTGACGTGAAAGCGCTTCCCTTTTCCAGTGTTTCCTGTGTTTTATCGATGGAGAAAAACACCTTTGGTGTTTGGTTGGATGCGATATCTCGAACATTTGAAGCTGTAATGCCCGTCGGATATCCATTGGAAAAATCCAATGCGCAGTTTCTAAAAGCATTTATACTGCGGTAAACATTAATGCTTTCCGGCCATTTTACGTTATACAGCTTTGTACAGTTCAAGAAAGCCTGGATCAAGTTAACGTTCAAACTCAAATTGCTTAAGTCGGCTTCTTCTATGGACGTATCCATAAATGCCAGCGGTCCAACAGATTTAACCTTATTCCAATTGATCTTCTCGAACGGAAACGACGTGCAGCCCCAGAATGCTGCATCGCCGATCGCCTCCAGGTTTGGCGTTCCCGTTCCGGGTTTTAGTGTGAGGTTTACACAGTTTGCAAACGCACTGCCTCCTACCACCGAGATGTTTGTAAGGTCTACCTCTCCAAGCGAGGTGCAGCCGGAGAAACCGGAAACGGTCGTCATTTCGGGGTTAAAGCCTGTGCCCGGCTTGAGCGTCAGGTTATAACAGTTATAAAATGCCAGGACATCAATTTTGGCAACATTGCTTACATCTATTTCTCCGATAGAAACGCAACTGTGAAACGCGCTATTTATTAGGACTGCGCCATCTTTGAATCTCGTTCCTTCTTTGAAAGTGAGATTATCACATTCATGGAACGCATGCATGCCAAATGTGCCTATATTGCTCACATCTACGCTTGAAAGAGATTTACATTGATAAAAAGCATACATTGGAATTTCCGTCAGGTTTGGGTTAAAGCCTGTGCCATTTTTGAGTGTCAAGTTTGTGCAGCCATAAAATGTGTACTCGCCCAAAGCGGTTACGTTGCTCAAATCCACCTCGCCCAAAGAGGAACAGTTCCTAAACACATACGCAGGCAATGATGTAAGTGCGGGGTGAAAGACTGTATTTGCCTTGAATGTGAGATCCGTGCAGCCATCAAAGGCAGATTCTCCCAAAGCAGTCATGTTACTCAGGTCCACCTCGCCCAAAGAGGAGCAGTCCCTAAACACATACGCGGGCAATGATGTAAGCGCGGGGTCAAAGACTGTATTTGCCTTGAATATGAGATCCGTGCAGCCATCAAAGGCAGATTCCCCCAAAGAAGTCATGTTGCTCAGATCCACCTCGCCCAAGGAGGAGCATTGAGAAAAAGCTTTCTCTGGAATGGATGTTAAGCCCGAATAGAAACCTGTGCCCGGCTTGAGGGTCAGGCTTGCGCAGCCGTCAAACGCGCTTACACCAAGCGAAGTGACATTACTCAAATCCACCTCGCCGAGGGACTTGCAGTTTTTGAAAGCCTCCTCCCCAACTGTAACCGGCGCAAAGCCGGATGCAAGGGTCATATCTTCGCAATTGCCAAATGCGTCCGGCCCAACAAACTTCAGGCTGCTCAAATCCACCGCCTCAAGCAACGTACAATTATTAAAGCCGATACGCTCTATTGTTTCGATGTTGCCCAGGTTGACATTTCGCAGTGCCTTGCAGCCATAAACAGCGCCGTCTTTTATTGTTGTCATGCTGTCTGGTAACACGAGGGTCGTCAGGTTGTCGAAGACGCCCTGGCCAAACTGATCGTTATTCAGTGCGCTGACACCCAGGGAGGTGAGCTCTGTGTCGCTCAAATCCAGTGTTACGATCCCCCAAAAATTATCGCGTATGAAGGTAAAGTCGTTGTCATTTAGTTGGCCGGATATTGTAAGGCTGGTGATGCTTGCGTAATCGTCCGGAACGGTTCCGCCTTGTCCTAAAACTGCAGCTTCGACAGCAGCTTCTAATCCAAAAGGGACAACCCCGCTCACAGTGATTTCAGTGTTGGTAAGCGCCAATGGCTGTATGGATAGAATTTGCGCTTCTGGCTGCTGTTCCGGAGCTTGCATCGGTTCGTCTTCCGACGTTGCCTTGGCGGCTGCTGCGTCACCCGGCAAAGAGGATGCTGCTTCATCAGTATCGTCCACTGTAGTAGGATCGGCCGCTTGCTCAGGCGCGGAACTTTCATCTGCCATTCCGAAGCCCTCGCCCAGCTCTTTATTTGCTTCAGTTGGCTCTGAAAGCTCTTGGGCCGGTATGGATTCTTTTGGCGCAGCCTCATCCAGCGTCTGTTCCTGTTGAGACATATCGAACTGCCCCGCCAATGTCATGCCGGGCATAGAAAATATCAACACTGCGCAAAGCAATATTGAGATCATAACAATTGCTCTGCTTTTTATATTTCGATTCCGCATCAATATTGCTCCTCGTTTTCGCTTAGTCTATATATACCCATATTAACCCATATTTATGATAAAACAAAACTGTATTTATATTTATTTCGCAGTTTTAGCATATATCCTCATTTTTATAAAGCGAAAAATATGATGCAGGTTATTTTATTAGCTTGGCCTTCTCGTGCCAATCTATTGTTTGCTGAAGGAATACCTGCGTATTTCAATATATCTGCAATCCTATTCAGACTTATACCTTCCAGACAGGAATGATAGATAAAGTGAATAACCGGCACCTCAACGGGATACACTTCAATCTTGTCACGCCCAACAACGCGCCATCGTTTTTTCTGTCATAGCCAAATCTTCAAAATGGATTTGTTTTATGGTTTTCGTAACATTCATATGTAATTCCTCTGAATTGTTCCTTTTTTTTGAGAAGTTGCCACATGTTTGGATTCACGCATATTTTTCCATAAATCTCTCATCAGGATGTTCCTTATTAGTGCGCCCGCGAAAAAAAAACATTAAAAAAGCCCATTATACTGAGCTTTTTCGTTTGTAATGTGTTGACCAAATAGTTGTCGCGGCACCGGCACCGTCCGTTGGCGCGCTCATCATAAGAGCCGCACTTTGGACAAATGCCAAGTGCCGTGAGAAAATAATGAATAAACGTTAGTCCCACTGGACACGGCACATATCGGTACCCCCGCAATGCGGACATATTGCAAATTCGCCTTCATCCAATAATAAACCGCATTTTGTACACTTCACAGTCCATTTATGTTTTGAGCGGGGCCCTCTTTCAATTTTTCTATCACCAATGCGGCCTCCGCTTGCCTCGTCCAGTTGCGCATCAGTCAAGGGTGCCTTAGTTTTATCGTCACTCATGATCGTATCTCCTTTATATGTTGGTTATTCTATTATACGACAGAAAATGGAAAGTGGCTCAGGAAAATTGAAAATAAGTAAGAAATATGATGATACATTATTACGATGAATCATGGTAACCGATGGGCGGCGCAGCAAGAAAAATTATCAAGCACTAAAGATGGAAGTCGAAAAAAGAAAATGTCTCATCATCCGAAAAAAACTGCGGAAAGCCTTTACCTCCCACTGTTTCACGTGTAATATCTTGTCTAAAAATATATCGCTTGGCCGTGGGTATAAAAAATTCGCGCACCTCTATGCGAAGTACGCGAACATGGTCGCGCGGGCTTCCCCGCTATAATGTGTTGACAAAATAGATGTCGCCGAGCTAAGCAAAACGGGGTCCCCGCGCAAGCCCAGCGTAGCGGGCCTCTTGGGGAAAAGAAGCAGCAACGGAGCATACGAAAAACCCACGCGTCCTTTTGCGTGGGTTTGAAGTGTCGCGCAGTTTGCTGCGACGTGGCACACCCGAGACGATTTGAACGTCCGACACCTGCCGTCGGAGGGCAGTGCTCTATCCGCTGAGCTACGGGTGCATCATTCAATTTTTATAAATCCTTAGACAACTTAGGATTCGAACGACTAAGCGCATCTGCCGCGCTATCCGACCAAGCTACAGATGCGGTAAGCACGTTTCAACTTTTTTATTTTACATGCTAATGCTGTTTTTTACAAGTACTTCACTTGTATTTATTATCAACTACCTTCTACCCCAATGCTTTTACTCCATTCATAATCATCCGGTCCAAAATATCCGCCATTTCTTCGGGCGTTTCCTGCATTCCGCTTTTAAGCCATTCTTCAAACATTCCAACACAGCCCGCAATAAAGAAAGCATAAAAATAATCAAAATACCTTGTGCTTTTCGCATTATAGATTTCTGTCCAATAATATAAGCAGCGTTCGCGTACAAGCTCCTTCAGTTTATTGACAAATGCCAGGTCGCCGTTCGGGCCAATGAGGGCAATGCAGATATCTGCATTGTTTGCAAGAAAAGTAAAAACGTCGCTTAAAACCGGATCGGGTGAAGCGCCGTCATTTTTGGACACCCGCAGCTTTACGATATCGTTAAACGCCTCCAACATTTCATTTTCAATCTGGTCGATCATATCGTAAATATCCTTATAATACAGATAAAAAGTGCCCCTGTTTATATCGACACGGTCGGCAAGCTCGCGCACTTTGATAGACTGCAGTGGTTTTTCCTGTAATAGCTCTGTCAGTGCCTGCCGTAATTTTTCTTTTGTTCTTCGCACGCTCCGATTCGTTCCTTTTGGGTTCATTGTCTACCTCCTTAAAAACTGAACAATTTGGCAAAAAGTGTTGAAAACTCAACAGAGAGAAACAGATTGCCCATTGAAAAAAAGGGCCAGATGAGTAAGATATATATATAATAGTTGAAAAATCAACAGTTGTAAATAAA
>JBMNTU010000124.1:0-5210 GCA_050945895.1 Christensenellaceae bacterium
GGAGCCTGCACAACCAGCGCTGGAATATTACAGCCGTCCGGACGGCAATGACGATGATCCGCTGCCGGGCAGAAGAAGGATCGGTTGAGCCTGCTATGATTTCAATTGATGCAATGAACGACCTGCTGGACGATATTGCGCAGGAAATACCGCAGGATTTTTTTAATGAGCTGAATGGGGAAATTATCCTTTTGCCCGACCGAAAGATGCATCCCCAGGCAATAGGGAACGACCTTTATATTCTTGGTGAATATCACCGAAGCAGCACGATGGGGCGGTATATTGCGGTATACTATGGTTCGGTGAAGGCGGTTTACGGGAGCCTAGACGAAAACCAACTGCGGCCACATCTTAAAGATTTGCTTCTGCATGAATTTACGCACCATATAGAATCGATGGCGGGCGAGCGCGGGTTGGAAATAAAGGACGCGCAGTCCATAAACCGCTATATGGATCGTAAAAACAAGTATAAATAAAAAAAGGCGGATGGGTAATCCGCTTCGATGACTATCGTTTTCATTGAATGAACAAAAATATCATGCGGTTGACGAGGGACTGGTAAGGATGGGCTTGCCCAGGCCGCTGTTTTTCTTGGACAACGCGTTTATGTCGGCCATAGGAATATCGTTGAAAAGCTGAGTAATGGTGACATTCAAATACCGCCTGTCGGAAAACAGGTCAATAACCGTGTTCGGGCGCTCGAGCAACCGAACAGTAGGCCGGAGCGGCGCGCTGTTTTCTATTACAATCGCCTTGGAACCATTGCTCAGTTCTACAAAAGAGCCCAGCGGGAAAAATTCGATCTTTTCCATAAAAGCGCGCACGATATCGATATCAAAAACATTGCCGCAGTTTGCCATCAGGTACTCGGCCGCCTCCGAGGGAAGCGCAGGGTCACGATAAGAGCGGTTGGAAGTAATAGCATCGTAAACATCGGAAACAGATATGATTTTGCTGTATATCGGAATTTCCTTTTCAAAAAGCCCATATGGATAGCCCGAACCATCAAAATGCTCGTGATGGCAAATAACGGCGTTATAAATCTCCGGGTCTTTTATTTCGTTTTCAATCAAATATTCGCCGCTGTATTCGGCGTGTTTTTTTACGACACCAAACTCCATTCCGGTTAGCCGGCCGGGTTTATTAATCAGCTCGATTGGAACCTTCATTTTGCCAATATCGTGCATAACGGCGCAAAAGCCCAGCCGTTTTAGTTCGGTTTCCGTAAGCTTGAGCTGAACGCCAATCGCAAGGGCAATAATAGCAACGCTAAGAGAATGGTGGTATGTATAATCATCATAGGATTTGAGGTCCGAGATATTGACCAGAATCGTATCGTTTTTTTTGATCAGATCTACCAGGTTGCTTACAGTTTTATCGATCTGCCGAATGCGCCGCTGCTTTTGTTTGCTGCTGACTTTATCTTCTACGGAATCGTTAAACAGCCACTCGATGTTATTGAGCGTTTGTGCTTTAACCTTTGTTGTTAAAATGGGCTTGCTTGGAACAAGGTCGCCGCTTAGCTCGTCTTGGATATAAACACCCGGAACCTGAAAATTGTATAAACGCTCCAAAAGCTGGTCTGTAACAACTGTATTTTTGTTGAGCAACAATACGTTGGAGGAATTGAAAACCAAAACGTTTTCCGGCAACTTCATGCCGCGGGTAATTTTGCTCATAGGTATAAAAATCACACGCTCTCCCCCTCCCAAATAAGGTTACGTAACAATAAAAAAATACATATATATTCATGTTACTGAAAATATGGAGGGATGTCAAGCAACTAGGATGTGTTTAATTGTGAACTTTTTTTGTCCAGCAAACAGCCCGCTATTTGGCAGGGCAAGAATATTGTATTTGCTATGGATTTGATATATCGACGGGTTTTCCGGTCATGTACATTGTGTACATTGCTTGGCAGAGAAGCTTTTCGTGCTCATCATAAATATGAACCTCCAAAACGCTGATTTTGGAACCGCGGCGCACCTGCCGGGCAACGGCGGTAATACTTCCATGCAGGGCGGGGCGTAAATAGTTCATACTCACATCGAGCGTTACACATGTAGAACCGTAAGGAACGACGGCTGTTCCGGCGGCGACGTCGGCCAGCGTATACAGGACGCCGCCATGAACAGATCCCATGTAGTTAAAGCTGTTCTCAGATACATGCATCGTTGCCTTTGCATATCCCTTTTCAAGCGCTATCAGGCGGATGCCGTTTTTTATACTGAAGTGGTCCTTTTTGTTGAAATATTCTATAAATGCTTGGGTGTCAAAAGACATTGCAAAACTCCCTTATATTTTATTCTTATCGAAAAATATCATAATATAAATAAAAAAGGAATGCAACGCTTTTGACGCAGGCAATGCACGATGCTATAATATGCTCATAACAGGAGCAATATAGAAATACTGTCGGGTTTTGCTCCGCTGCAGGAGGACACAATGAAAAGAATTATGCTGGTTTTAGATGGCGTTGCAGACAGGGAAAACAAGCTGCTTGAAGGAAAAACGCCGCTTGAATATGCCAAAACGCCGAATCTGGATGCGCTGTTCCAAAAATCAAAAGCAGGTACGGTAAAAACGATTCCCGATGGGCTGGAAATTGGCAGTGCTGTAGCCAATTTAGGGCTGTTGGGGTTTAACGCAGAGGGATATCGGGGGCGTGCAATCATCGAGGCAGCAGGGCTAAATATGCCCATCAACGAAGACGACCTGTATATCCGGTGCAATATGGTACACTTTGAGGGAGATAGCTTTGAAAGCAGCAGAATGAAAAGCTATTCCGCATTCGAAATTGAAACGGAAAAAGCAGAGCCGGTTGCAAGGGCGATGGCAGAGGCGGTATATGGCGGAGACTATTCCATGCACTACTGCGGCTCGTTCCGGAATATCCTGATCGTCAAAAATGGAAAATCACTCTACCCGGTCGATTTCATGCCCGCGCACGATATCATCGGCCAGGAGATCAAACAATATATACAGCGCGAAGGCAAACAGGCAGTGTTTTTTGATTTGATGGAAAAATCGTATGATTTCCTGCAGCAGACCGGAAGCGTAGCAAATGGCGTGTGGTTTTGGGGTGCGTCGGTTATGCCCGATATCAAAGGAGAAACAGCGGGGCGTGCAGTGCTTTCCGAAACACTTTTAATGAATGGAATCACCAAGCTTGGAGGGTTGCTCAATATAGAAACCGAGCGAGAAGGAAAACCGTTTGAGGCTTTTTTGAAGGAGAAGCTAAAGCACTCGTTGGATGCGCTTTCCAAAGCGGATGACGTCTATATCCATATACAGGAAACAGACGACCTGAGCCACGAGCTCATGCCGAAGGAAAAGGCAGAGGCGGTGGAAGCGGTGGATAATTATTTCCTGCCCGGCCTGCTAGAAGCGCTAAATGGAACCGACTATACGCTCAAAATTGCATCCGATCATTATACTTTTTCCGATAATGGGTCACACGGGGGAGACCCAGTGCCGTTTTTGTTCTATGATTCTAAAAATGAGCAGGCCCATAGCGGGCGGTTTACGGAAAAAGACTGCATGGCCGAACAATACACGGTTACATCAAAAGAATTGGTAGCGCTATAATTGCGTTCAAAGAAAGGAAAAATAATGGATTACAACACATATATAAAAAAATATCCTGATAAAAACGGTTACTTTGGCGAATATGGCGGCGCCATCCTGCCGGATGTGCTGCGTCCGGCCTTTGAAGAAATTGCCGAGGCCTATCAGACTATTTGCCATTCGTCCAAATTTATCAGCGAGCTTAGGCGCATCCGCCGTGAATTCCAGGGGCGGCCTACGCCGGTGTACCATTGCGAGCGGCTATCGAACATGTGCGGCCTTGCACAAATCTATCTGAAGCGGGAAGACCTGAACCATACGGGTGCGCACAAGTTAAACCATTGCATGGGCGAAGGTCTGCTTGCGCAATATATGGGCAAAAAAAGGCTGATTGCCGAAACCGGGGCGGGGCAGCATGGCGTGGCGCTTGCAACAGCGGCAGCGTTTTTTGGCCTGGAATGCGAAATCCATATGGGTGAGGTAGACATTGTCAAGCAGGCGCCCAACGTTACGCGCATGAAAATGCTGGGTGCAAAGGTAGTTCCGGTAACGCACGGGCTAAAAACACTGAAAGAGGCTGTGGATTCGGCTTTTGAATCGTACGCCAAAAACTATAAGGATTCTATCTATTGCATAGGGTCGGCTGTGGGGCCGCATCCGTTTCCGCTGATGGTGCGCGATTTCCAAATGGTCGTTGGCGTGGAAGCGCGTGAACAGTTTATGGAAATGACGGGCAACCTGCCCGATGCGGTGATCGCGTGTGTAGGCGGCGGAAGCAATTCGGCGGGAATGTTCGTGCCGTTTTTGGACGACCCGGTAGATATTTACGGTGTTGAGCCGATGGGGCGCGGCGAAGAAGTGGGCGATCATGCAGCCAGTTTGACATTTGGAACAAAGGGCGTGCTGCATGGGTTCGAAAGTATATTGCTGCAGGACGAGCAGGGCGAGGCGGCGCCCGTATATTCCATTGCCAGCGGGTTAGACTATCCCGCGGCCGGCCCAGAGCATTCTTTTTTGCACGATATGGGCCGTGTGGAATATGTTTCCGCCACAGATGAAGATGCAGTAAACGCATTTTTTATCCTTGCGCGGCACGAAGGTATTATTCCGGCGCTGGAAAGTGCACATGCTGTCGCATATGCAATGAAGCTTGCCAAAAAGATGCATACCGGTTCCATATTGGTCAATTTGAGCGGGCGCGGAGACAAAGATATCGATTATGTGGTGGAAAAATACGGCTATAGGGACGTGTGAGCCCCAAAAGCGTAGCGTTGTCAGTTTCGACGCTATGTAGCGCACAAAATCCGTCGTATTGAATTGGCATGAAAAAAATATTTGCATTTTTAACAGGCAGGCTGTTCATATTTTTTGCACTCATTGGGTTGGAAACGTGGTTTCTTATTGCAATGGTGTATTCGATTGACGAACAGCTTTCGCCTGTCATCAACATTATTCAGTACTTTGCTGCTGTTTTTCTTGTACTATATATTGTCAACAAAGACCAGGACCCATCCTATAAAATGGCATGGATGATTCCCATTTTAGCACTGCCGCTATTAGGCATGATGCTCTATTTTTTCTTTAGCCAGCGCAAGTTGAATAAATGGGAACGAAAAAAAGCGCTTGAAATTTTTAAAAACACG
>JBMNTU010000125.1:0-5134 GCA_050945895.1 Christensenellaceae bacterium
TCGGAAGGTGCGGCTGGATCACCTCCTTTCTAGGGTGTAGAAAAAGAAAGAGGCGACGGTTAGTAAGGCTTTTCTCTTTTTTGGTACTGTACTGTTTTTTGAAGGATAGAGTGCCCGCCACCTTTGAAAGTACTGGTGAGCAGGGCATTTTTTAAATGTTGGGGGTGTAGCTCAGCTGGGAGAGCACCTGCCTTGCAAGCAGGGGGTCAGCGGTTCGATTCCGCTCATCTCCACCAATATAGTAGTATAAGGGCTTATAGCTCAGCCGGTTAGAGCGCACGCCTGATAAGCGTGAGGTCGGTGGTTCGAGTCCACTTAAGCCCACCAAGGAAAGCCGTAAGGCTTTTTTTGATTGGGGGAGTATGCATAAGAATCGGTTGAATAGAGCGCGCCGCCTCGCATTGAGCATGAGGAGAGAATGTCCCAAAGGACATTCGAGCCCATAGCGAAAGCGGGCGTGAGGTCGGTGTCAGTCCACTTAAGCCCACCAAGGAAAGCCGTAAGGCTTTTTTTGATTGGGAGAGCATGTATAAGAATCGGTTGAATAGAGCGCACCGCCTCGCATTGAGCATGAGGGGAGAATGTCCCAAAGGACATTCGAGCCCATAGCGAAAGCGGGCGTGAGGTCGGTGTCAGTCCACTTAAGCCCACCACGTCGCGGTGGATTACGCGAATACAAATCCCGCAGCAAAAGGCGTTGCGGGATTTTGCATGCTCCATCACCGCTCCTTGTCCCCGCGCGACCCGCGACGCTGGGCTCGCGCGGGGGCCCAGCGTAAGAGATATGCCGTAAGGCTTTTTTGATTGGGGAAGCCCCCGCGGGCGAGGTTCGCGAACTGCAAAAAGTGGTTCGCGAATTTTTGTATCCGCGTCTAGAGTACGATTGGATTACGATAGGTGCCGTAAGGCTTTTTTTGTTGTGGTGAGCGCAAAAGAAAAATTACCAACGGACCTACAGCAGGCACGACGATTCTGGTAATTTTCTTTTGGAAAAATTAGGTTCATATATGAATTGAATTAAGTTCCGGCTTATTTTATACTTATCTCATGTATACAATTTATTTGATTGAAGACGATGAAAAAATTCGTTTCGAGCTAGCTGCTCTACTCGAAAAATATGGATATGCATGCATTGCAGAGGAAGAATTCGAAGAGGTTTCCGAGCATGTACTGGCTTCCGGCTGCGATTTGGTATTGCTGGATATCAACCTGCCCAGGTCCGATGGTTTTTATGTATGCAGAGAGATCCGAAAACGATCGGCAATCCCCATCATCATGGTCACCAGCAGGGATACGGACACAGATGAGTTGATGAGCATCAACCTTGGCGCGGATGATTATGTTACAAAGCCCTATAATCCGCAGATTTTACTGGCGCGGATCGAGTCGCTTCTGAAACGAACGTATTCCACAGGCCAGCGCGCATTGCTATCCCATGCGGGGCTGACGTTGGATACGGCTTCGGGCAGAGCCTCGTTTGGAGAAAAATCTGTAGAATTGACCAAAAACGAAATGAAAATTCTGCATACGCTTATGCGTGATGCCGGGAACATTGTATCCCGCAATGACCTGATCGATTCTCTTTGGCAGACAGACGAGTTTATTGACGACAACACATTGACCGTAAACATCAACCGGCTGCGGGCAAAGCTGGCGGAGGCAGGCGCGCAGGACTATATCCAAACGCGCAGGGGCCAGGGGTATTCCGTATGAATATAGGAAAATACCTGAAAGACTGTTATCCGTACGTATTGGCGGCAGTTGCCCTTGTTGTGTTTGTGGGTATTTTTTTAAGCGCTTTTAAAATTCCTCCCCATGCAATCTTGTTTGTAGCCGCCCTGATGATGGCAGTGTTTTTGTTTGTTTTTTTCCGTGAGTATGGAAAGCGCAAAAAGTATTACGACAATTTACTGGATATGTTTGAACGGCTGGACAAGAAATATTTGATCTCCGAGCTGATGGAAGAAGGCGATTTTGCGGACAGCGGTATCTTTTATGATATTTTGAAACAGTCAAATAAATCCATGAACGACGAAGTCGCGGCGCAACGGCTGAAAGCGGCAGATTATGCAGAGTTTTTGGAGGGGTGGGTACACGAGATCAAAACGCCTATCGCCTCGGCGCGGCTGGCGGCGCAAAACAACCCGGGGGAAGTGACGGGGCGGATGGACGAAGACCTGGAACGGATCGAACGGTATGTGCAAAACGTCCTTTTTTATGCGCGCAGCAGCATTGTAGAAAAAGACTATATGATCAAAAAAACAGATTTGGATACCATTGTCCGGCAGGCGCTGAGGGAGAATTCACGCGCGCTGATCGAAAATAAAATTTCCGTTGATATGGACAGTCTGCACATAACGGCGTTTACTGATGAAAAGTGGGTACTTTTTATTCTGTCTCAAATCATTATGAACAGTGTGAAATATAAGCGGGAAGAAGGCGCGCGGCTGGTTTTCCGCGGAGAGGACAGCGAAGCCGGCGCCGTGCTGCATATTATCGATAACGGCATAGGGATTCCATCGGCCGACCTGCCGCGCATTTTCGAAAAAGGGTTTACAGGGGAGAATGGAAGGAAATTCGCAAAATCTACGGGAATCGGCCTCTTTTTGTGTAAAAAGCTGTGCAAAAAGCTGGGCATCGGTATATCGGCAAGGTCGGAAGACGGAACAGAAATTGTGCTGGCGTTTCCCAAAACAGATATGTTTTTCCGGACATAAAAACACCTTACAAAAATGTAAGCGGCGCGTCATATGAATCAATGGCAGGCCGGACGCCTTTGGCCTATAGTAGGGGTATCATCGGAATAAAGGAGCAAGTATTTATGGAAAACATTCTGGAGGCGCAAAGCATTGAAAAATACTATGGAAGCAAAGGCAACGTTACAAAGGCGATCGACGGAATCAGCTTTACGGTAGGCAAGGGAGAATATGTCGGAATTATGGGTGCATCGGGCAGCGGCAAAACAACGCTGCTGAATTGCATTTCGACAATCGATACGGTAACGGCCGGGCATATCCTGATTGGCGGTGCAGACATCACCTCGTACAAAGGAAACGAGCTGGCGCGGTTCCGACGGGAAAGCCTGGGGTTTATTTTCCAGGATTTCAACCTGCTGGATACGCTGACGGCGTATGAAAACATAGCAATTGCGCTTTCCATCCAGGGAGTGCTGGCGGCAAAGATTGAGCAACGAGTGCATGCAGTTGCGGAAAAACTGAATATTACAAATATACTGAGCCAGTATCCATACCAGCTTTCGGGCGGGGAAAAGCAGCGCGTGGCCAGTGCGCGTGCCATTATCACAGATCCCAAAATTGTGCTCGCGGACGAGCCGACGGGCGCGTTGGATTCCAAATCTGCGCGTATGCTTTTAAGCACCTTCGAAACGCTCAACGTAGAGCTGGACGCAACAATACTGATGGTAACGCATGATGCGTTTACCGCAAGCTATTGCGGGCGTATTCTGTTTATTAAAGACGGGCAGATTTTCAGCGAGCTGACCCGCGGAACCGATACGCGCAAAGAGTTTTTTGACAAGATCATCGACGTTGTGACACTGCTGGGAGGTGAAAACAGTAATGTTTTTTAAACTATCCTTCCAGAATATGCGGCGCAGCATCAAAGACTACGCCGTATATTTTTTGACGCTGATGCTTGCCGTGTGTATTTTTTATATGTTCAACGCAATCGAATCGCAACAGACGATGTTCGATATCTCGCGGGCGCACGCCACCATTTTTGAAAGCCTTTCGATGGTCACGTTCATCGTATCGTTTTTTGTTGCGGCTGTGCTTGCCTTTCTGATTATTTACGCCAATAAGTTTATGATCAAGCGGCGCAAAAAAGAATTTGGCGTATATATGACGCTGGGTATGTCTCAACGGTGTATTTCGATGATGCTGGTGACGGAAACCGTCCTTTTGGGGCTGTTGGCGCTGGTAGCCGGGTTGGCGCTGGGCATACTTGCATCGCAGGGAATGGCGGTCGTCAGCGCAAAGATGTTCGACGTCGCTATCGTCAATTATCACTTTGCATTTTCCAAAGATTCGTTCAATAAAACGCTGATTGGGTTCGGCATCATCTTCATTGTGGTTATGCTGTTTAACACGCGGACGGTCTCTCGGCTCAGGCTGATCGACCTTTTGAATGACGATCGTAAAAGCGAAGTGTTGAAGGTGCGCAAAAAATCTACGACCGCCGTATGCTTTGTGCTGGGAGCTGCACTCATCGGCTTTTCTTATTATTTTGTAATTGGCAACAGCGTGACGAACATTATGTTCACGCTGGGGCCGGGGCTGCTGGTAAATACAATTGGCACACTTTTGCTGTTTGCATCGCTATCGAGCGTTATACTGTCGGCTATGCAAAAAAACAAGACTCGCTACTTCAGCGGGCTCACCATGTTTACGATGCGGCAAATGAACAGCAAGGTCAATTCAAACTTTGTATCTATGACGTTTATTTGCGAAATGCTGTTTCTGACCATCACAATTCTGTCGACGGTCACCAGCGTTAATGCCGCAACAAACGAAAACATGAATCAGTTTGCGCCATACGACGTAAGCTTTACGATGCACCAGAGCGAAAACATAACAGGCAGCACGGTAGGCGAATTGCTTCCCGGCTTGGGGATAGACGAAAACGGGATCTTTGAAGAACACTACGAATACGATACATACCAAACAGGGCTGGTCGTACGGGACATTGCCCAAGCTAGCCTGAACAGCGCAGCAATAGACAACGTAAACAACTCCGGCATCGAGGCGGTGCGGATTTCTGATTTCAACGCGTTGATGAAGCTGCAGGGCGCGGAGCCAATGGCCCTGGGAGAGAATGAATTTGGAATCATTTCCACGCAGCCGGGCATCATTGCCGACGGGTTGAACGAATATACGGCAAACCCCCACCCTATAACGATGGGGAACAGAGAGCTTGCTTTTAATGGTGCAATCCGCGATGAAGGAGTATGGACGTCGCTCGTCGGGTATTCTTACCTGATGCTCGTTGTGCCGGATGACGCGGTAGCAGGCATGCCAATGGCGCTCGACGTTTTTGTCGCCAACTGCAGCGGAGACAGCCTGGACATGGAAAACCTGATATATGGCACACTGGAAGAAACACAGGAAGAATGGGG
>JBMNTU010000126.1:0-4951 GCA_050945895.1 Christensenellaceae bacterium
GGGATGGAGTTTCTAATTCAGTCTTTCTCACAAGCGGGGGAATTGGTGTGTGACCCATTCTTAGGAACAGGCACCACGGGCGCGGCGGCATTGAAGCTGGGAAGAGAATTCGTGGGGGCTGACGTGGACGAGGACGCGGTGACGCTGGCGCGGGCGAGACTGGGCTAAAGCTGATGGGGCGGAGCGGGGCTGTAAACAGCGGAGCAATCTGAAGGCGGATGGCGGAAGCAGAAAGACAAAACGAAGAGGCTTACGACCGCTGCCATTTGATGTGGCTTGGATATCGGCAAGAGGTTACTGCAGGAAGCGCACGATCGAGGGAGGATTACCTGCGGAGTACATTTCAACACTGATCCCGGCTGCCTCCAAAGCGTCCTTGCTGATGCTGTAGCAGTCATGAGATATCAGGTCTGCCGCCACGATGACTTTGGGCGGGGTCTGCTGCCTGGAACTGACGATGTCCACTACCTGGAGAATGTTCCTGATCTGCCACTCTGCATCTGTAAAAGGTGGCATCTCCCGCGGCCTTTCCTCTGCCTCCTGGTGATGCCAGCCGTGGACGAGCGAAGCGAAGACAATGAGGTCGATGTGCTCCACGCTGTATTCCTTGAAGACCCGCGCCAGGTCTGTGCAGGTTACCGCTGTGTATACTGCGTAGCCAGCAGAGCAAACGGCCACCGCGTGAGAGAGATTGAGCAATCGGTTGTCGGATACCACGAGCACAGCGCCCCGTATCTCTCCTCGCGGTAGAGTCTCAGAGACCGGACCAACGGGTTTGCTCAGCATGGTTTTCACTTCTTCCGAAACCTGATGCTCTCCGATACCCCCGGCCCCGTCCAGCGTCTTAGTCCATCTGAGCCACCGCTGAATTCACACTTGCTTAATGCATTGCCGGCTTTCGCTGTGGCCGGGGTTTACACCTGCAGAAGCTTGATAGACTCAGTTCGGGGGGCGAATGAGAGGGAAGTGGTCGGGGCATCGAGACTGGAGCCGATGCAACATGGCTCACTCGCCGTACTGGTCACGGAGGGTCTTCGCTTGCTGCGCGAAATCAACACCGACTTGCTCACACCACGTCTTCAACAGGAGGCTGTACACCGGCCCGACCTTGCCATCGCCAATCGGCCGTCCTTCGAACCGCACTGCAGCAAGCATGTTGTACGAACTCGCAGTCACGAACGCCTCATCAGCCAGCATCAGGTCGTAGGGCTGCAGCTTTGCCTCATGCACCGGCACTCCGAGTTCCTCCGCCATCTCCATCACGTAGGATCGGCTGACACCGTGCAGGATGTCGTAGGGCTCAGGAGTGTACAGAGCGCCATCTTTCACCAGGAAGAGGTTGTAGCTGGTGCCTTCTGCCAGGTAGCCGTGCTCGTCGAGGAGTATCGGCCACGCACCCGTCTCGATCCGCGCAGCCTGGAGGTTCGCCCTCTGGTAGTGCTGTCGCGATCGCGTCTTTGCTTTGGCGTCAAGGTAGCGGCTGGGAATGGCTGGCTGCGAAGGGATGACCAGGTGAACGCCGGTTTCATAGAGATCGGCGATGCTGGTGAGGTGGCCGATGATGGGCAGAACGCTGATGATAACCGTCGGCCCCGTCGCCTCTGGCTGCAGGTGATGGAAGACCCTGACGGTGCCGCGGGAGATGTCGTGCCTGATCCAGAAGTCCAGACCGTCGTCAAAGAGGGGCAGATTCGCCTCAACCGTGTCCAGGGTGACCTGCTTCATCTCGTCGGGCGTCATGCCACAGTCGATCTCCAGAAGCTTGAGTGATGCGAATAGCCGCTCCAGGTGCGCATCGAGCCGAAATGGCTTGTGGTTGAAGGACCGCGCCATCTCGAAGACCATATCGCCAAGCAAAACGCCGTGGTCGAAGATGGAGACGTGAGCCTCCGAGAGCGGTACGAGTTTGCCGCTGGAGTACACCCTGAGTTGGGAGATGTCCATGACCTCATCAACTCCCGGTTCTGCGGATGAAGACTATGCGGCGCAAGAGCAGGTGGTTTGTTTCCTGACCGTTTGGCGAATGCCTCCATCATGATGGGGAGGTCTCTAACAGATCGGCCCGGAATACGGCCAGCCGGGGGAAGAGCTTCTTCCCCGTCACCAGTAAGACCAGGTGAGAGTCGAGCTGCGACTATAGACGCGGCTTCTGTTGGCAGTTCGCGGTCCCTGAGGTCCTGCAACGACCCCCACTGGCATCCCCCTCCCGCCCACACAGTTCGCAAGCGGGAGAATTGGTATGTGACCCATTTTTAGGAACGGGCACCACAGGCGCGGCGGCGCTGAAGCTCGGAAGGGAGTTTGTTGGGGCTGACGTGGACGAGGACGCGGTGACGCTGGCGCGGGCGAGGCTTGCGGAGATCTGAGCATTGGGAAGTAGGACGCAGGGCTACCAGGTGTTGTTCTCATCTGCGATGTAGCCGATGGCGCGCGCGAGCAGGACCCAACTTTGATTCCCAATAGGTATCTGCTTCCGCTCCCCGTAGAACACAAGTGGGGAGGCGACGAGCGACAGCAACTCTGGCGGGTAGCTCAGTGAGTTTCGCTTCAGGATGACAGGCAGGCGCGTCGCGGCACTCTCTTCGTCGCAGCAGTAGACGACGATGCAGGCCTCGCCCTCCAACTGAGTAGTCAGTTCGTCTTCGGGCACCTCGATACGTCCCACGATTCTGAGTTCACTCACGCCGCTTTGCACGCCCACCTTCTCGCGCACGAACCGCCCAACTCTCTCTACGACTCCGTCCGACAACTTTGAATGGATGAGTTCGCGGATGGCAGGTTGGCGGCTCAGACCTGCGACCCCCGCGCCGAATGAGACCCCAAGTTGCGCGGCATGGGCGAAGTGGTCGAGGTCTCGGTAGACGAGTTCGTCGTTAGAGAACTCAATTCCATCAGGTGGCAGATCTTCAGTGGGTAAGGAGAACTCGAACAACGCTGACGGTTGAACTCCGTACCGCTGAGCGACATCCGTGTTGTGCGCCGCCACGGCCGACGCGATGGGGTTCGGCGCATTGTGGAAGCCGTCGCTACCGAGGAGAGCTCTCGCCCAAGGGATCGGGCGGACGTCGGCAACTACCTCCGCGGGAACGAGAACGGTGTAGCTCTGACCCGCAATCGTGCCTGCTTCTGAGTTGAATGTCAGGTCGAGGGGAAGCAATCTGAGAGCCCATCGGAAGTCAGGTCCCTGGGCTCTCGCGCGCTCGGGCATCCACAGACCTTCCTGTTCCGCCTCCTCGGCCGTGCCGTCGAAGAAGCGGGGCAGGTACCTGAGGTCCCCGAAGAGAACGTCGCCGCGCAGTAGCGTTACAATGACGGATCGCTCGCCAGAGTCCAACAGTTGCCTGACGGTCGCTTCAAGCTCATCGGCTATCATTGGGTGGAGTTCCATTCGCCTCACCCCGAACTACGAGAAGCTGCGATCGACGTTCGGTTCGCCAACCATCGGTCTGGAGCCTTCATCAGTGGTCAGGAAGGACGGTAGTCGAGCCGAGTGGAAGATGGACTCCCATGCCACTATTCAGCACTCGGGGGATCCGCCATGGTCGAGGTCTATCCGCATCTCCTCGTTGGCGACCGAGCCGATTTCGAGCGAACGGTTCGCCATCAGCAGGGTTGGTGTGTCGTGCAAGCCTGCAAGGAGCCGTATCACCGTCAGGCGTTGGGCTACAGAGGGAAGGGAGCCCCGAAGGACCACCCCGAATACCTCCTGGCACGACGAGGCAACAGGCTCATTCTGAACATGGTTGATGCCGACAACCCAGACTACATTCCCCGGAAGCTTGTCGATGCCGCCCTCCACTTCATCCACGAGAGCCTACCAAGCAGCAAGGTCCTCGTCCACTGCAATCAGGGGATGTCTCGGTCGGTCGGCATTGCCATGCTCTACCTGGCCGCCTTCACGGATGCACTCCCGACCGATTTCGGCGAGGCGGAGGCGGAGTTCAGGAGGCGCTATCCCAACTACGCGCCCGCCGCTGGAGTGCGAGGGTATATGGTGAGGCATTGGGCAGACTACTGTGGGCTGCGCCGAGAATAATCGCAGCCCACATTAGCCCGTGTCAGGGTCGTAGTGCGCTACGAGCCGTCTTGCCATGGCCAGCACGTGGTCGTAGGTCCATATCTCGATGTAGTGCAGTGCTGAATTGAGCGACCGCAGTGCATCTCTCTGGTCTTGGTCCCACGCTTGAGAACGCCCCATGATGACGCGGGCGCGTGGCTTCACTATCATGACGTTGTGCTTGCGTCCCATCTCCCATCGGTGCTGTTCGGCTTCGTCCATGTACTTGGCGCATTGTCCGATAGCGGCGCTCGCGTCGTGCCTCCAACGCCAAACTCCACGCCCATCATCAAACGCCAGCACTTCGGTAGAGGGACGCTTCAACTCGAAAAGGTCAAGGTAGCCATCCGCGGTCATCAAGCAGATGTCAGGCTTCTCCGCGAACCCGACTCGGTCGAGGTCCACCTGCTCGACGTAATGCGTACCGAACACCCATGGGTGTTCCTCCAACCAGCTCTGATACAGGCTCTCCAGTCCCTCTTCGTCAATCAACTGCTCAAGCTCTGCGACGGCGGACTTGTAGCTGGCGTGCTGCGCGTACGCCCTTATCTCGTCCAGTTGGGCGACCGAAAGAACTCCCTCCGAGAAAAGCCTAAGAACCGCTTTTGCCGCCTCGGCGTCAATACCTTCCCCAGCGGCGACGATGTACCTTCCGCCGATTGGCAAGTCCTTGAGAATCTCCTGCTCCTGCAAGTACTCCCACAGAGCTGCGGTAGCCTCTTCGTTGAGCCCCGCGTCCATCTCGCATTCGAACGGTCCATCATTGGTTCGCTTCCTGAACTTCTTGAGTCTCATGCTGACTTGGCGGCCACTGCTGCTGTGCTCGATGTGAGACGCCTGCGCCAGTATGAGCATGCGCGGCCCCTGAACGAGAACTCGCTGGTCCGCTCGAGC
>JBMNTU010000127.1:0-4928 GCA_050945895.1 Christensenellaceae bacterium
TAGCAGTTTTAGCTCGGTGCTGAGATGCCCGTTTTATCTCTGGGCATGTGCTGTATTTTTGGTGACCATTTGCTGTATTTTTAGATTAACAAAAACACACTTCTTTTTTTCAGATTAATAATTCAAATTCCACCAGAAATGACGAACGAAATACACTGTTCTATTATCAAATGCTCTTATGCTGTAGATTGACAAAATTGTTGCGAGAGATATTTTAAATAATAAAAAATAAACAAGAAGTCAAGGCGTTTCTATATTTTTGTGAGCCAAAGATAGTAATACTCTAAATGCAATGAGTGAGAAATAACGCTTTGAATTACCTGAATATGTGAATGTGATACTCCACCTTTTTTGATTATCTACAAATCTTATTTTTAGGGATAACTTATCTGTAATTTCTACAAATAAAAAACTGCTTAAAACCTTTATTCAAGCAGTTTCTGTCTGGTGACCCATCGGCGATTCGAACGCCGGACACCTTGATTAAAAGTCAAGTGCTCTACCGACTGAGCTAATGGGTCATATTCTATACAACGTTTGGTATTATAGCATACCGCCGACTTGTTGTACAGTTTTTTTTCAGCACCGTGTAAAGATGCTTATTAATGGCTGGGGTAGCAGGATTTGAACCTACGAATGCGGGAGTCAAAGTCCCGTGCCTTACCACTTGGCTATACCCCAATAATAAAAAATGGGGTGAGTAGTGGGAGTTGAACCCACGGCCTCCAGGGCCACAACCTGGCGCTCTAACCAACTGAGCTATACCCACCATAAAATGGCGCATCTGCAGGGATTCGAACCCCGGACACACGGCTTAGAAGGCCGTTGCTCTATCCTACTGAGCTACAGATGCATGATTCCAGTCCATAGAATCTAAAATGCACCACCTACAGCCTGAACCGTAAAAAAACTTTAAAAGTTTTTTTACATACTGTCATATTCTATCTTATTTTCGAGGGCGCGTCAATAATATCAGCGTATTTTTTTGAACTTCTCCCCCTACTTCATCGGGTATTCACTTACGCAAAGAAAAGCCTGCAGTATTTGCAGGCTTTTTCATGCGCCCATCAGTGTTCCACTTCCGATTTCGGCTCCTCCAGCCCTTCTATCGTTATGTTGTGTTTTTTTGCATAATCCCAAAGCGCTGCCTGAATCGCCTCCTCCGCCAGTACGGAGCAGTGTACTTTTGCTGCCGGCAAGCCGTCCAATGCTTCCATTACCGCCTTATTGGTAATCTTTAGCGCCTCCCTTATACTCTTTCCCTTAATAAGCTCCGTTGCCATACTGCTTGTGGCAACAGCCGCGCCGCAGCCAAATGTTTTGAATTTCACATCCCGGATGATCTGATTTTCATCCACATCCAGGAAAATACGCATAATATCTCCACACTTTGCATTGCCTACTGTGCCTACTCCGCTCGCCCCTTCTATTTCCCCCATATTGCGCGGGTTGTTGAAATGATCCAATACTTTCTCACTGTACATAACCATAACTCCTTTTTATTTGTTTGCCAAAAAATCTTCATAAAGCGGTGACATCTCCCGAAGCCCCGCAACAATTCCCTTTAATGCATCGACCACATAATCCATTTCTTCCATTGTGTTCTCGTGGCTGAGGCTCAGCCGCAAAGAACCATGCGCGATTTCGTGCGGCAGGCCGATGGCCAGCAGTACATGCGACGGGTCGAGCGACCCCGATGTACAGGCCGACCCGCTTGAAGCGCAAATACCGGCACTGTCCAGCCGCATCAAAAGCGCCTCTCCCTCAATAAACCGGAAGCAAAAGCTTACATTGTTTGGCAGGCGATCCTTCCTTGGGCCGTTTAGGCGTACATGCTCAAATTCGCTCATCACCCTGTCGATCAGGTAGTCCCGCAGCTTTGTTTCCTGTTTGCTTCGTTTATCCATTTCCTGCAGGGCAATTTCGGCAGCCTTGCCCATCCCAACAATGCCCGGAACATTCTCCGTGCCTGCGCGCCTTCCTTTTTCCTGTGCGCCGCCATGGATGAGGGAAACCGCACGCACCCCGTTTCGAATATACAGGAAGCCAACGCCTTTGGGTCCATTCAGTTTGTGCGCGCTTGCCGACAGCAGGTCGATATTCTGCACGTTCACGTCGATCGGAATGTGCCCGTACGCCTGCACTGCATCCGTATGGAACGGTATTCCCTTGTCTTTTGCAAGCCTGCCAATTTCACCAACCGGTTCAATTGTACCGATTTCATTATTAGCCATCATAATCGTTATCAATATCGTATCTTCGCGAATGGCGCTTTTTACATCCTCCGGATCGACGGTGCCAAATTCGTCCACATCCAGATATGTCACCTCATATCCCTGTTTTTCCAAATATTCACAGGTATGCAATACGGCATGGTGTTCCACCTTGGAAGTAATGATGTGCTTCCCCTTACTTTTATACGATTCTGCAACCCCCTTAATCGCCCAGTTGTCGGCCTCGCTGCCGCCGCCGGTAAAGTATATCTCGCCCGGCTTTGCGCCAATACTCTGCGCGATGGTCTCCCTTGCTTTGATTAGCGCAAGCTCGCTGTTGTCCGCAAACCTGTAAATGCTTGACGGATTGCCATACTGTTCAGAAAAATATGGCAGCATTTCTTTTGCAACCACCGGATCCACTTTTGTCGTTGCTGCATTATCCAAATAAATCAATCTGTTCATTGCCTATGCTCCTTTATGCTCACACACATTGTCGCTGTTTTTCTCCCTGCTCTCTCTGATCAGCGTATCCAGCATAATTTCGTCTACTGTCTTGTTGATACTGTCGTTGATACGCTTCCAAACATATTTTGTCACGCAGGAATCCGCGCCGCTGCATCCTTCGCTGTCATCATCCAGACCTGGGCAGTCTACCGGGCTCAGGTCTCCTTCCAACGCACGCAGGATATCTCCTACGGAAATCTCATCTGTGCGCCTTGCAAGCGTATATCCACCGCCTGCGCCGCGCGCGCTTTTCAGCAGGCCGTTCTTTTTTAATTTTCCCACCAGCTGTTCCAGATAGCTTTCAGAGATGTTCTGCCTGCCCGCAACGCTGCTGATCGATACGGGAGCCTCTTCCCCGGTCAGTGCAATGTCGATCATCGCCCGGAGTCCATACCGCCCTTTTGTCGATAATTTCATTTTTCTTTACTTCCTTTTTACACACATATTAATTCCCATTGTTTTACTCGGATTTATTATACACCATTTTCGCAAAAAAATCACACTATTTTCGTGGGAATTAAAAATTTTTTTTCATTTGCTCTTTATTACACATTTTCATATAATAGCAAGCAGGAGAAATAGCTATGAATTATCAGCTTGAAATGGAAAAAGAACTTGCGCAGCTTTCTGCCTCCGGCCAAAGGCCGGCATTGCTTTTGCATTGCTGTTGTGTGCCCTGCGCCAGTCAGGTGATTTGCGCCCTTAAAGACCACTTCAACCTAACGCTGTTTTTCTATAACCCAAATATTTTTCCGGAAGATGAGCACGACCGCCGCCTTTCCGAACTTGCGCGGCTGCTTAATGAAATGCCCGAAGCAAACGACATAAAACTGATTAGTGAAGCATACGATCCTCCAGGCTTCTATTCTGCCATATCTGGCATGGAAGCGGAAACCGAGGGTGGAGCGCGCTGCGCCGCCTGCTATGCCCTGCGTCTTAAAAAAACGGCGGAAAAAGCTGCCGCGCTTGCCATCCCCTATTACACAACCACACTCAGCATCAGCCCCCACAAAAATGCACAGGCACTCAACGATTTAGGTATGCAATACGCCAAGCAGTATCAAATCAATTATTTACCTTCCGATTTTAAAAAGAGAGACGGTTATAAAAAATCTTTAGCGCTTTCAAAAATATATAACCTGTACCGGCAGGATTACTGCGGCTGTAAATTTTCTATGAAAACCGACTGATATCATTTGTATTATTTGTCGACATTGCTGTAAAGTTGCAATATGTCTGATAAAAGAACCAAGCGAAAGCTTAAAATGGGATGGAAAATCTTTTTCATTATCGTTGCCGTCATCGCCGGAATCCATGCGGTCCATGCCCTCACGCTGGATCAAACGGTCGAATATGCGGAAACCTCCTATTATTCGGAAAGCCTTCCCGACCATCTGGACGGATATACCTTTGCGTTTATTACCGATACGCACAATGCATCGCCCGAAGATTTGGAAGCTGTCGCCAAACGGCTTAATGCCTACAGCCTGGATGCGCTTTTTCTGGGCGGAGACCATGCGCTGGGCGACGGAACATGGCAAACGATGCAGGCGCTTTCGAATGTGAACACGGTCGACGGTATTTATGGAGTAGAGGGAAACCACGACGACTATAAAGCGCTGTTTTCTGTCATGCAGTCTTACGGTATAACGCCGCTGGACAACACCGGCGTTGCGCTGCACGACGGGCTATACCTCGCAGGCGTACAGGATTTATGGAACCGCGCGCCCAATGTAGATCAATCGGTATCGGGCGCGCAAGACGGAGATTTTGTCATTTTGCTGTGCCACAATCCGGATTACTCTATGCAGGCCGATACCAGCCGTGCAAATATTATACTGAGCGGGCATACGCACGGCGGTCATATTACACTGTTTGGGATGCTGGCCCCCGCTCTTTTGATGCGCGTATCCATTACCGATTACGGGCAGATGTTTATGGGCGGTTGGTGCACAGGCGCATCTGGAACCGATGTTTATGTGAGCCGCGGCATCGGTTCTTTCCGCAATGTACCGCGTGTGTTTGCCCGCCCCCAAGTGATTATTATGACGCTGCACTCTGCATAGTTGCAATCTATATGCGGACGCACAAAAACACCCCTTCGGTTGAAGGGGTGTTTTTGTGCGTCGTTCGTTATCGCTTAATCCCATAGCTCTTGCAAATACTGTCAAACTCCGGTGAGTTCGCAAATCCGTAGAATATCTCTTC
>JBMNTU010000128.1:0-4865 GCA_050945895.1 Christensenellaceae bacterium
TGTAATTGTATGAAAAGCGACAGCCGACCCAGGAAATACGCTTCCGCGTCCGCCCGCCAAAAATCGTCAAATTTGATTGATATAAAAGCTTACCAGCTCTTCCAAAAGCTCGTCCCTGTCCACACTGGCAATCAGCGAACGGGCGTTTTTGTATCCTGTAATATAGGTCGGGTCTCCCGAAACGATATACCCAATCAATTGATTCACCGGATCGTATCCTTTTTCGCGCATCGCCTCGCTGACATTGCGAATAATCCCTCTTACCGGGTTCTCCAACTCTTTATCAAAATCAAACAGCATTGTTTTATCTAATTCCGACATATTCCTCTCCTCTATCCGCGTTGCTACAATATAATTATAAACCACGCGCAGCTAAATGTAAAATAAATCCGCAAAATAATCGACATTTTCATTATGGCCGGGGCAACTTCCATTTTCAAGCATACCCATACGCTTTTTACATCTTTTTTACGATATCCTTCAGCGTATCGACCGTATAATCGATGTGCTCTTTTTTCGTTTCGGCGCCCATTGTAAACCGGAGCGAGGTTCGCGCGGCCTGTTTGTCTATTCCCATCGCCAGCAGCACATGCGATGGAATGAGCGCCCCGCTCGTGCAGGCCGACCCGGCAGAACACTCGATCCCCGCGCGGTCCAGCAGCACCAGCGCCGCTTCCGAAAGCAATCCGGAAACCAGTATGTTCACATTGCCCGGCAGGCGCTTTTTGGGGTGGCCATTGAGCCGCACCCCGGGCACCTCGCCCAAAAGCCGACGCGTCATATGCTCGCGCAGTTCCTCCAACCGTTTATTTTCTGCCTGTCTATTTTCATTTGCCATGCGCAGCGCGCTTGCCAGGCCAACGATTCCCGGCATGTTTTCTGTTCCCGCGCGCTTGCCCCGTTCCTGCTTTCCGCCCACAAGCAGGCTTTCGAGCGAAACGCCTTTCCGAACATACAGTGCGCCTGCCCCTTTGGGCCCGTAAAATTTATGCGCCGAAACGGAAAGCAGGTCTATGCTTTGTCTTTCCACATCAATTTTCAGCGTTCCCGCCGCCTGCACCGCGTCTACATGAAACGGCACGCCTTTGCCGCGCACGGCATCGCCAATCTCCCCGACCGGGTTGACCGTTCCCACCTCGTTGTTTGCGTAAATGCAGGAAACCAGCACCGTATCCTTCCGGATCGCTTTTTCTATTTCCTCCGGATGCGCCATTCCATATTGATCGACAGGCACATAGGTAATATCAAACCCCTTTTTTTCAAGCGCCCTGCACGCTTCCATAACGGCATGGTGCTCGGCGGCAGTTGTAACGATGTGCCCGCCCCCCTTTGCCATGGCGGCGCCAAAAAGCGCCCAGTTGTCGCTTTCCGTACCTCCCGATGTAAAATACACCCCGTCCGTTTTGTGCCCGCCTATCTCGCGCAGTACCGTATGCCGCGCTTCCTCCAGCGCTTCTTTTGCCTTGCGCGCAGACGCATACATGCCCGACGGGTTGCCCGGCATTTCCGAAAAAAAAGGCGACATTGCCTCCAGCACTTCGGGCTTCAGGCCTGTTGTCGCCGCGTAATCCAAATAAATCCTATCCATTGTACTTCGTCTATCGCCCTTCGCCGATATAAATAAACGCACCCATTGCGCCCGTATTGTCCTTTTCGCGCCGCAGGGAAAAGAACAGCTCGTCGCGGCAGCAGGTGCATAGCCCCGATGTCGTAACATTTGCGGCAGGCACCCCTTCTTTTTCAAGCTGCATAAGCACTGCCCGCTCTAGGTCTACATACATTTTTCCGTTTTCTTGCAAGCAAACCGGCGCTCCAAATTTTTCCATAAACGGCTCGAACACATCCTCCCGCACTTCAAAGCAGCACTTCAATATATGCGGCCCAATCCCCACGATCAGGTCTTCCGGACGGCTGTGGTACACGGTCACAAATTCCCGGATTACCTTTCCGGGAAGCTCCGCCAGCACGCCCCGCCATCCTGCATGGCTGACCGCGGCAATGCTTTGCTTTGTGTCTGCCACAAAAACAGGCACGCAATCGGTATTGAGCGTCACACCAGTAACGCCCGGCTCGTACACGATCATCGCGTCGCAAAAGGGCAGGTCGCTTTGTTTGGATATTCCTTTGCCTGCATCTTTTTTGCCCGCGTGGTATATGCCGTCGCCATGGTTATAATTCACGATCGCCAAATCCTCGTAGCCGCAGCCAATAGACTGCGCCACGCGCGTGTAGTTCTCTTTCTTGTTTTCTACGCTTTTTTCGCGTGACAGGCTAAGGTTGAGGCTTTTATACGGCGCGTCGCTTACCCCGCCAATGCGCGTTGTAAAGCAATGGTTGAATCCGGCAGCATCAAAAGCCGGAATCGTATAAAATACGACGCCGTTTTTTTCATGGATGGTAAACCCGCAGTTCACATCTGCAGCATACATATCTCAGTCCTCCGTAAGCAGCTTGTTCAGTTCTTCCCTGAACGTATTGATATCTTTAAACTGGCGGTATACGGAAGCAAACCGCACATAGGCCACTTCGTCCAGTTCCTTAAGGCCCCGCATAACAATCTCTCCGATTTCGTGCGAGGTAATCTCCTGCCTGGGTACATTGTATATCTCGCGCTCAATATCGTTGATCGTCTGTTCGACCTCCTCATAGGAAACTTCTCTCTTTTCGCACGCAGTTACAATTCCCTTTTTAATTTTCTCAATATCAAAGCTTTCCCGCTTTCCGTCCTTTTTAATAACAAAAAGCGGCAGCCCTTCCACTTTTTCGTATGTAGTAAAGCGCTTGCCGCAGCTCAGGCATTCGCGGCGCCTGCGTATAGAGGCACCATCGTCCACCGGCCGCGAGTCCACTACCTTGCTTTCCAGGAAATTACAATAAATACATTTCAACCAAATATCCTCCTCTTGCCGTGCCGGAAAACCAACCATTTTAAAAAAGCTGCTACAAGCGCGCCTTTCTGCCGCCCATAACAGCTTTTATTATACCATAACCAAATGGCCTTTTACAAACATATCCGGCAGTAAAACGGTTTTATCTCCGCCTTTCCAATTTTTGCCGGATCTGGCTGATCGCTTTTTTCTCAAGCTTCGAAACACACGACTGCGTCATGCACAGCTCCTGCGCAATTTGCTTTTGCGTTTTGGCAAGCTTTCCGTTCAGCCCATAGCGTCCAACAAGCACCTCCTTATAGGGCGAAGGCATTGTCCGCACAACTTTTAGCACTTCTCGGTTTTCGTTTGCGCGCACCACCTCGTCGAGCACACTGTCCGCCTCCGTTGCAAGGGAGTCCATCAGGCAGATTTCCCCGTTTCCGTCCACACCGCCCAGCGGGCTTTCCAGCGATATATCGTTCGTCCTGCCGTTTTTACGCAAAAACATACATATTTCATTTGTAATACACCGCGACGCATAGGTAGAAAGGCGGATATTCTTTTCCGCGTCAAAGCTGTCGATTGCCTTCACAAGCCCGATGCAGCCTACCGAAATCAAATCCTCTGCTGCAATTCCCGTATTATAAAAGTTTTTTGCCACATAAGCCGCCAGTCGGATATTTTTTTCAATCAAAATCCGTCTTGCTTCCTGGTCTCCCCGCTTCATCTTCCGGCAGATTATTTTTTCTTCCTGCTCAGTCAACAAAGGCGAAAGGTTGTTTTTGACATTGTATGTGCCGCAAGCCCAGCTCACTCTTATCATCTCCTTAAATTGTAAAGGTTATTCGGTCGGGCAAATGATAACACAAAGTATATGACGAATTTTGTCGCTTTATGTTGCAAAAAACCATCCGCATAACTTCGCGATTACACAGCAGTTCACAAATATCGTACAGCACACGCAACTACGCCATAATATTTTCTTGGTGTATATGTATTTTTTGCTTTGAGTTTACCACGCTCTATACGCTGCTCCGCCGCTTGGAATTTTTTTAAAACCTTGCTGTGCGGCCCTGCCATACACCGCATATCCAGCCGTATATAAATTAGGTAGCTATTCTGTAAATGTCTATTGAGTATAGGGCAGAATTATGGTACTCTAATTTCGTTCGAACTGCTACATTAATTATTTATGAAGGGTAGTTTTGATATGGAATTTTTAACACAAGGATTCATGGCCATTACCTGGCAGGATATCATCATGTATATCGTAGGTGGGGTGCTCATTTTTCTGGCAATCACCAAAAAGCTGGAGCCTGCGCTGCTTTTGCCTATGGGTTTTGGTGCAATCCTTGTAAACATTCCATTTTCCGGTGCAATTGACCAGAGCATGGCGGGCATTGGCGAAGTAAATGGAATTATAGACTGGCTCTTTGAAGTCGGCATCGAGGCTTCCGAGGCCATGCCGCTGCTGCTTTTCATTGGTATAGGCGCTATGATCGATTTTGGCCCGCTTCTGAAAAACCCTAAGCTGCTCTTTTTTGGCGCGGCGGCGCAGTTTGGTATTTTCCTGACTATAACCGTTGCAACGTTGCTTGGCTTCAGCCTTGTCGACGCTGCATCCGTCGGTATCATCGGCGCGGCCGACGGACCCACCTCTATCCTTGTTTCACAGGTGCTCGGCAGCAAGTATGTAGGGGCCATTGCCGTTGCCGCCTATTCGTATATGGCGCTTGTTCCCATTATACAACCCTTCGCTATCAAGCTGGTTACAACCAAAAAGGAACGGCAAATCGAAATGCCGTACGAAGGCAAGGATATTCCCAAAATCGTCCGCATACTGTTTCCGTTAATCGTCACGCTGATTGCCGGTCTGGTGGCGCCTGCCTCCATTGCCCTTGTCGGCTTTTTGATGTTTGGCAACCTGCTGCGCGAATGCGGCGTGCTCGATTCCCTTTCCGAAACGGCGCAAAAGGTGCTGGTCAACCTAATCAC
>JBMNTU010000129.1:0-4796 GCA_050945895.1 Christensenellaceae bacterium
TGTCGCAAAAACCCTTTTCAACAATGACGCTTCAGTGATATGATGTTGTCATAGATACGAAAAACAAATGTCATTATATCTTTTGTAAAAGGCTCTTGCTTGCCAACGTTTACTTGACACTAACGAATGCCGCAGGGAGCATATCCGGGTATAACATTTATGATATAATTGTTTTAGAGATATCTGGCGAACGGTTAGTATTTATATTTGGAGGCGGCAGAGAATGGATGAATTGAAGATCAAGCTGTACTCGTTTACGATGGACTGTGCAGACCCGCATAAATTAGCGGAATTTTATGCAGCGCTGCTTGGGTGGGGAATTGTATTTTTCGATGAAGAGTATGCGTGCGTTGCGCCGCCGGGAATATCGCAGGGAGCATATCCGGGTATAACATTTCAGAAGAACCCCCAGTACAAACCGCCGGTGTGGCCAGACCGACCAGGGGCGCAGCAGCAGATGGCGCATTTGGATGTTGCGGTCAACGATTTGGAAAAAGCAGTGGAACACGCAATCGGTTGCGGCGCCGCCGTGGCAGATGCGCAGTTTTCCGATGACTGGAGGGTTATGCTTGACCCTGCGGGGCATCCTTTCTGTTTGTGCCCGATTAAACACATCTTTACGGTAAGTGGAGAGTGACGCGCTGCTCTTTTCCTGATGCAAATAGAAAACCCCTGCCGCGAAGCAGGGGTTAGTAGTGGTCCATTGGCCTTTCCTCCTATGCTGTTGTATATATCTTAACGCCTAAGCGGTTTTAAAGGGGCTGTTCAAATTCTATGCTCTAAGAATAGCGGGCGACCATGAACTCAATTTTAACTGGATGTAAATAAACTTTGAATATAAATAAAGAGCCGGAGTGGGAAAAATAATCGTGTGGGGATTTTTCCTCAAATATATAGCTCCGGCTCTTGGTTCTATAATAGCGCAATAAAATATCGCAAACATCGTCCAAAAGGGTAAAAAAAACAGAAAATAAAAAGCCGGCATTTTGAAGAACCAATGAGGAAGGCTGCCGGCTTTTTTCTATGGTAAAAAATTTTAATCCAATGTTCCGAAACCAATGGAGAGGAGGTATTTGCCAATCTCTTTCTGGATGGGCAGGGGCTCGTCGTAATTTGCGGGATAGCAGTCCTGCTCGATGATTGCATAGCCGCTGAAATTCACTTTATCAAGCGATTTTTTCAGCTTGGGCCAGTCGATCTGGCCTTTGCCGATGTCTGCCCAGATGCCCTTTTGCGTGGCAATGGGGAAGGTGTAGTCATTTTCCCAAACATCCAGCTTAACGGACTCTACCAGGTCTTTCAGGTGCAAAAAGCTGATTCTGTCTCCATGGGTTTCGATAAAGCGGTACACATCGTTTCCTTTGCGGTAGATGTGGTGCCCGGTGTCGAAACACAGCATGACGTCGTCTGGCGAAGTTGCATCCAGCACTCGGTCTATCTGGTCTTCGTCCTCTACATGGGTACCTGCGTGAGGGTGAAATACTGGCGTGATTCCCATATCGATTGCGACGCGCGAAAGCGTTACAAGGTTTTTGATTAACGCTTTGAATTTATCGTCGTCTATGGTGGGCGGAAGCTCGCGGACGGCGGTCAGCAGGTTGTCGTACATGCCGTCCATAATGATATAGTATTCCGCGCCAATATCCTTCAAAAGCTTGCAAACCTTCTTTGTTTTTTCGATGGCCACAGGCATTTCGGAATCTTCTTCGATGTTGAACATGATGTTTCCGCCAACGGGAACGATATCCCACTTTGCGAATTCATCTTTGAGCTCTGCCGCGTCGGTGGACATGTATCCATACGGGCCGATTTCGGTGTACTTATACCCCGCCTCGTGGAACTCTTTGGTAAAGCGCCTCCAGTCCATCTGCTTGTCGTTGTGGTCAAACCACACGCCCCACGAATCGGGGCAATTGCCAATTTTAATCATCCTCGTTCCTCCTTGCTGTGTTTGGTTGATTTAAATAACGGACAATCCCTGTTATCCGGCAGGCTGCCGGAATTAGGGAAAAACTGAATCTATAGAATGTTCTTACTGTAAAACAGTTATGATTGCCACAATAAAAATTGTATGTATATATTTTATCTGTGTTGCCGGAAAATGGCAAGTATTATGCAAAAGTCCGAATGGGGTTTGCGCAACTAAAATTTACTTGCAACAAAAATGAAACACTGCCACAATAGCTATTTGCGGGAACGGTCGGCCGCTGCGAAATACTCCGTAAGCACACTGTAGAGCTCGTCTACCGATAGGGGCTTGGCAATGTGCCGGTCCATACCCGCCTCCAGGCAAAGCTGCTCGTCTTCTTTAAAAGCATTGGCAGTCATGGCAATAATGGGAATGGTTTGGGCACGTTCCGTACCGGTCAGCCGGATTTGTTTGGTTGCCTCCAATCCGTCCATAACGGGCATTTGTACATCCATGAGAATAAGGTCGTACCCATCCTGGTTTTGTCTGAACATATTGACGGCCTCCAAGCCGTTTTCCGCGTTATCTATGTGGATACCCGTTTCTTCCAACATACCCTCGACAATGGCGCGGTTGACCTCGATATCTTCCACCAGCAGTATGTGCCGATTGCTCCAGTCGGCGGCAGATGCATCTTCGCTGGGAGATTTTTCTTTTATCAGGTCGTTATGCGTGAGCTCGAGAATGGTGTTATATAAAGTAGAAGGCAGTACCGGCTTGGGTAGGAAGTTGGTTACCCCGTATGTGCGGGCTTCCGACTCAATATCGCCCCAGTCGGCTACGGAAATCATGACGACAATGGCATGGTCGTTTGTTATATGACGGATTTCTTTGGCTGTATCGCCGCCGTTCATGCCTGGCATGTTCCAGTCGATAAAGACCATGCCGTAAGGCTGCTCTTCCTGAATGCTTTTTTTGACCATTTCCAGGGCCTGCCGCCCGTTTGAAGCGGTATCGCACTGGACGGAAAACCCTGCCAATATATTGGAAAAATACTCCAAAACATCTTCGTGGTCGTCGATTACAAGCACGCGCAAGTCTTCGGGCGCGGAATATTCGGTGCTGGGATTGCGGAGTTTTTTACCCAATTGCGCTTCAATTTCAAATGAAAAGGTCGTTCCTTTGCCAAGCTCGCTCTCTACCCAGATTTCTCCGCCCATCAGTTCAATGATTTTTTTGGATATGGCGAGCCCAAGGCCTGTGCCGCCGTATTGTCTTGTAATACTGCCGTCTGCCTGTTCGAAGGAATTGAATAGCTTTTTTTGCGCCTCTTCGCCGATGCCGATGCCGGTGTCGCTTACGTCGACATGAATTTTTACACGGCCCTCGTCGCAGCTTGGCGTCTCGTACACCTTAAGCGTTATATCGCCGCTTTCGGGTGTGAATTTTATGGCGTTGGTAAGCAGGTTGATAAGCACCTGCGAAAGCCGCAGCTCGTCGCTGACAACCATATTTGTGAAAGCCTGGTTTGTTTCGAAGTGGAAATGTTGTTGTTTTTCCTCCAGCTTGACCTGCACGACGTTGAGTACATTTTGCAGCATCTTGTCAAAGTCGAACGCGTCGTTCGAGATTTCGAATTTATCGGCATCGATTTTAGACATATCCAGCACGTCGTTGATGATGGCAAGCAGCTGGCGGGACGAAGCGTCTACCTTATCCAGGCAGTATTTGATTTTTACGATATCGTCTGTTTTATTGGCAATGGTTGTCATGCCGATGATGGCGTTCATGGGTGTCCGAATCTCGTGGCTCATGCGCGATAAAAACTCAGACTTGGCTTTGGTGCTGGCAAGGGCTTCTTCTCTGGCTCTATTAAGCTTGCCAAATGTTTCGTTCCGTGTGATGGATGAAGCCAGAAGCAGCCCGCCGGCATTCATGATTTCGGCCTCCGAAGGGGTGAACAGCTCTTGCTTTTTGTGGGCAACAAATCCAAATACACCCCAGAAAACCCCGTGCAGATACAGCGGAACAAGCATGACAGAATCCGAGCCCATAATTCCGGGCATACTTTGGATAGAGGCGTCAAGCTCGTTGGTATACGCGCAGGTATAGGTGTTTTCTGCGAGACGTTCGGGCCAGCGGGGAAAAGAATCGTCATACAGGACGAGTGACTCCTCGTCATTTATGTGTAAGCTTTGCGCCTCGTTGACAGCCCACTCTGACCGCAGGAAAAAAGCCGTTTTTCCATCTTTTTCGCGGTTTCGCCAAATGAAGGCACGGTCTGCCTGTACGCTTTCTCCAAGCGTTTGCAGCGAAATCCGCAATACAGTCTCGTAGTCGTGGTAAAAATCGCCGATTAGCAAGCCAGCAGCGGAATTGCCAGCCCGAAGCAGGCGGTTTTGCTCGGCAAGCGCACCCTCGGATGTCAGGCTGGTGGTACGCTTGAGCTCGGCTTCCATATTTCGTGCCTTCTGCTCGGCATTTTTCAGCTGGCTCAAATCGAATGCGATTGCAGCAAGGCGTACGGGAACGCCTTGTTCGTCCCATTCGTATACGATGGCGTTTTCCGACACCCAAACAATGCTTCCGTCCCGGCGGTTCATGCGGAATTCGATTTTATAATTGTCTATTTCGCCGTTGACCAGCGCGTCGATGTTTTTTTGCACCATTTCGAGGTCGTCTTCATAAATCAGCGCTGTGCGTGTACTTCCCCGGTGGGGAATTTCCCCCAGTTCGTAACCGGTGATTTGTGCAATTTTCTGGTGGGCTGCCCCCAATCTTTGTACCAAGTACAGAGTTAGTGGAGGAGGCATCGTAAAAGTTTCTTATACAGCATATACCATGCTCTGAGGCGCTGGCGGCCTGCCGCCAAGGCTACTATGTGGTC
>JBMNTU010000130.1:0-4768 GCA_050945895.1 Christensenellaceae bacterium
TTGGCACCCGATGCCAGCTCTACCCGCCCACTGCTCTGTAGAAATTGATGAAATACTATGAAAACGGAAGCATGAACAAGAAAAACTAAGATTATATAGGGAGGTAGAATTTATGAGAATGATCAATAGTGTACGCGGTCCCGTATCGACAGACGACCTGGGGGGCGTAATGGCCCACGAGCACATCATATTCGGCTATCCCGGCTGGATAGGCGACCTTTCGTTTGACGCTTTTAGGGTGGAAGACGTAATAGAAGACGTCAAAAAGATGATGGCCGACCTTGGGCCGTATAATATCAAAACAATCGTAGACCCAACGCCCAACGATTGCGGCCGGTCTGTCGCCGATCTAAAGGTTGTGGCCGATGCGCTCGACTTAAACATCATCGTCGGCTCGGGGTACTATTACCAGGGCGAGGGTTCTCCCTCGTATTTCCACATCCGCGGCATAGCAGGCTGCGACATCACAAGCGATATCCACCAGCTGCTTGAACGCGAATTTTACGAAGGAATAGAAAAAACGGGCATAAAAGCAGGATTTTTGAAGCTGGCTTCCAGCTACGAGGGCATTACCGATTACGAAAAGCACTTTTTTGAAGCCGCGTGCGACCTTGCAAAAAACGACAGGAATATCCGCATCATAACCCACCTTACAGCCGGCGGCGCGCTCAAAGACCAGGCAGACTTCTTTAAAACGCACGGCGTAGACCCACAGCAGGTTACGCTGGGGCATTGCTGCGGGAGCGGCGAAACAGACCTTCAGGCAGAGCTTGCAAAGGAAGGGTTTTACCTTGGGTACGACCGCATAGGGCTAATCAACTTTGGCGGCACGCCTTCGGACGAAACACGCATCGAGCGCCTGAACGAGCTGCATAAAGCGGGCGTTGCAAGCCAGATAACCGTATCGACAGACAGGGTGCTGCGCTACAAGGGCCGCGAAAACAACTTTGACCCAGCCATATTCGGGCAAATAACAGGCAACCAATATTGGGGCCGCGTGTTCGATTTTGTAATTCCCACGCTTAGGGAATCGGGCTGGAGCGAACAGGAGCTAAAAGACCTTTACACAACCAACCCGGCAAGGTTCTTTGACAAGTATTGACAAAAAAAGGAGGAAAATATTATGAGTTTTGTAAAACAAAAAGACCAGGTGGCAGGCGGCGCATTTACATGCGGAGATCTTATATTCCGGCCCTCGGAAGTATTGACCATACTGTATGAAACAAAGGCGGAAATAATAAAGAGAATATTGCCGCCGCCGCTCGTCCCTTACGAAAAACCGTATGTAATCATTGCATACAACAACTTTAAGGACGTCAATTTTGACGCGGGGCTGCGCGGCCCCGGCTACAGGGAAACAGCGCTCTACATTCCCGCTACCTACGAAGGTAAAATGGGCACATATGTTGCGGCCATGACGCTGAATACAGACCTTGGCACAATTATGGGCCGCGAAATCGCAGGCTACCCCAAAAAGGTCGGCACGGTAGACCACTATTATAAAGACGACCGGTATGTTGCGTTCTCGGCGCGTCATGGAATTCCTTACGCTACGCTCGAAGGAATCCTCGACGGCGAACCCAACGACCCTGCGTTCCTCACCGAGCTCGGAAAGGTGCTAACGTCCGACCCCAGCCGCCCGGGCTTTGGTATCAACTGGACGTTTAAATGGACGCCGGGGCTGAACGGCGACGTATTTATGACAACGCCGCTGCTCGTGGAGGGCTGGAAAAGCAAAAAAGACCTCGCGCCTTCTCGGATCGGCAAGGGAAACGTACAACTTATTTGGTCGGACGACGACCCCTGGGCAGAATTCGAAGTTGTGCGCGTGCTGGGCGCAGTGCTTGTAAATGTGGAATCGCGCATGTATTTGCAGGATATTGTAACGCACCCCGTTGATGCAAAAGCATTTGAGCCGTATGCGTTCTTCGGCTACGACGTTATGCCTGCCAGCGCTTTTAACCCAAAGGAATAACCCAAAAGAAATTCTCATCAGCGCCGCCTGCCCTTTTGGGGCGGGCGGCAACTGCTTTACAGGAGGTAACAACGATATGAAATACCCCAAGCTTTTCAGCCGGGGAGAAATCGGCAATATACAACTTAAAAACCGCATTGTAATGTCGCCAATGGGCACAAACATAGGCGCGCCGGACGGCGACGCAACAGGCCAGATTATACGCTATTACGAAGAGCGTGCCAAAGGCGGCACAGGGCTTATTATAACAGAATTGACCCGCATAGATAACGACACGGGCATCGGTGCACCCAACCAGCTTGGCGCACACCGGATAGAAAACGTACGAAAGCTCACCCAGCTTGCAGACGCCGTGCACAAATACGACACCAAAATCATGCTTCAGCTGCACCATGCCGGCCGGGAGATCCGCAGCTTCTTTTTGCATGGCAGGCAGCCGGTTGCCCCCAGCCCTATCGCATGCAAGGTAACCAAAGACATGCCGCGCGAGCTTACGACCGAAGAATGCGAAGCGCTGGTCGGGAAGTTTATCAACGGCGCGGTTATTGCAAAGCTTTCGGGAATGGACGGCGTAGAGCTCCATGCGGCGCACGGTTACCTGATCTGCCAGTTTTTGAGCCCGTATACAAACAAGCGCACCGATAAATACGGCGGCGACCTTGCAGGCCGAATGACCTTTTTGCTCGAAATCGTAGATGGAATAAAGGCGGCGTGCGGCCCCGGCTTTCCTGTTGTCGTACGCATCAGCGCGGACGAATACATCGAAGGCGGCCTAACCCTGCCAGACGGCATCGAAATAGCAAAAACACTCGAGCAGCACGGCGTTTGCGCCATAGACGTCAGCGCGGGAATATACGAGTCGGGCGTGTACGGCGTTACAATAGAAACCCTCTACCAGCCGACCGGATGGAAAAAACATCTTGCAACCGAGGTTCGCAAACATGTAAATATCCCCGTTATTGCGGTCAACCATATAAAAACACCCGACACAGCGGAAGAATACCTGAGCGAAGGCGTATGCGACTTCATTTCCCTTGGACGCGCACACCTTTCCGACCCGTATTGGGCGCATAAATCCAAGACTGGCAGAGAGGCGCACATACGCCAGTGCCTAAGCTGCCAGCACTGTTTTAAGCAAGTGATGATGGGCAAACCGCTGCAGTGCACCCTCAACCCGGTGCTGGGTCGGGAATATGCATTTAACGAAGATATTCTAAAAAAAGATGGCGACAGCCGGACAGTTGCCATTGTCGGCGGCGGCCCTGCCGGTATGCAGGCGTCCATTACCCTGGCAAAGCGCGGCTTTAAACCCGTACTATTTGAAAAAACGGATTCTCTCGGCGGAACCCTCCGCCTGGCGGCGCTCCCCTCCGGTAAAGGGCGCATAGGCAACTTTATAGAAACGCTTAAGGCCGATATGGAGGAAGCAGGCGTAGAGGTCCGGCTCAATATGCCCGGTACAGTCGAAAACGTGCAGTCCTTACAGCCGTATGGCGTTATGGTGGCAACGGGCGGAAAACCCATTGTGCCGAATTTGCAAGGGGTAGACAAGCCGCATGTTCACACCGCGGAGGAATACCTTGCGGGTACGCTCGACATTTCCAACAAAAAAGTTGCCGTTATAGGCGGCGGCGTAACAGGTCTGGAAACAGCCGAAGTGCTTTCCCGCCACGGCAATAAAGTAACCGTTGTAGAAATGCTGCCGGAGGTTGGAACAACCATCTACAAATCGGTTCAGATTGCGCTTTTGGGCATCCTTAAAAATGCAGGCGTAGAAACTTTAACCAATCAAAAACTGGTGCGCATCAACGATGAAGATGTCATTCTGTGCGGCACGCAGGATGGAAAGGAATCGGCCCTTGAGGCGGATGTCGTCCTTCTTGCCCTGGGCGTTACGCCGGACAGGCGATTTGCGCGGGAATTTATGGATGCCTTTGCCAATGTGGTTACGCTGGGCGACGCCAGCAAGCCCGGTCAGATTGCCGATGCCGTAAAAGAAGGCCACGACAAGGCATTTGTTTTTTAAAAACCGCACGCGCTTTAATACAGTTATTGCACCATATATTTCGGGGCGCGCCGGCGAATACCCGAAAAAAGATTTAGTCAAAAATTAGTCAGCTGCAAAACCGCATAAAACTATTCGTAAAACAAAACCCCTGAAAACCGTATGGCTGGCAGGGGTTTTTGTAATGTGTTTGCCAAATAGATGCCGCCCTGCCGCGGGTATAAAAAATTCGCACACCTCGTTGTGAAGTGCGCGAACATGCCTGCGGATAGCTTTTATATGTGCGCACTTATGGGGCCCCCGCAAATGCTTGTATTTGTGGGGAAAAGGAGGAGCAACGGAGCGCTGCAAGAAAACCCCAATCGTCTTTTGATTGGGGTTTTTGAGCGAAGCGCAGTTTGCTCCGACGTGGTGCACCAGAGCAATCCAAATCCGAACCTTTGCCGCGAGAATAGAAAGTTCGCGAACCACCATCAGCAATTCGCGAACTTGTCCGCGGGCACTTGCCCGCTGGTGCCGCTGATCGGACTCGAACCGATACGGAGGTTAGTCCGAGGGATTTTAAGTCCCTTGTGTCTGCCAGTTCCACCACAGCGGCAATCATTTTATAACGGTAGATATTGTACCATACAATCCTATCTCTGACAATTGTGTAGCCATGTTTGTTAGTGTCAAGTAAACGTTGGCAAGCAAGAGCCTTTTACAAAAGATATAATGACATTTGTTTTTCGTATCTATGACAACATCATATCACTGAAGCGTCATTGTTGAAAAGGGTTTTTGCGACA
>JBMNTU010000131.1:0-4661 GCA_050945895.1 Christensenellaceae bacterium
GCAAAAACCCTTTTCAACAATGACGCTTCAGTGATATGATGTTGTCATAGATACGAAAAACAAATGTCATTATATCTTTTGTAAAAGGCTCTTGCTTGCCAACGTTTACTTGACACTAACCTTGTTTTTTTGCGCCATTTATGATGTAATAAATGATGATAGAATATATGATACATCTTGGGAGGGTTTTTATGAAGCGCAAATTTGCGGCGGTCCTGGCGGTTTTATGCGTTTGTATTGTAGGCTTAAGCGCTTGTGCGCCGGATGTTACAATTAATACGCCGCAGGGAAATTTCGGGGTTGTGGAAGCAACAATCGAAGAAGAATATGACGGTCAGGCTGCGCCCTCGGGCAGCCGTTTTTTGGTAGTTACGCTCAAACCGGGCACGGACAACCTAAACGACATCCAAGCCGCCTTCTATTCCGTTGGTGATGCGGGGTTTGAAGAGCAGACCGAAGTGTCGGTAGGCGGAGAAACCGTACCGCTGAACAATGTGAGTTACCTCGCGGATGAGGGCGTGGGAACCACGAATATTTTTGTCCGCCTGTTTTTTATTGTTCCGGATAGCTGGGACGGGCAGAAAAATGTAACATTTTCCGGCGAAGGGATATCGTCGGTGGTGCTTCCAATCGGCTGATGCAATGTAAAAAAACAACCCCCTGTGCGTTTTGCCCGGGGGTTTTTGATGTACAGCTTTACTGTTGCATTTTTCTGTCAGGCAGGGCGGCTTTATCTTCCTGCTTCAAAATAACGTTCTGGTATCCATAAGGAATCTCTATACCGTTTTCGCGGAATTTTTGCAGGATGGCGTACCGGAGGTCGGAAAGCATGCCAAAGCCTGTGGCGGCGTCTTTAGACCACACGGAGGCGCGCAGGTCGATGGACGAAGGTCCAAAATTGACGATATGCACGGCCGCGCCGTCGTCCGCAAATCCCTGCTCCTTTTGCTCAGCGGTGCGTGTGTCGTAAAAATACTTGTGGCCGCGTACAAGTTCCAGCAGTAGCCGAATTGCCATATCGACGTCGCTGTCATACCCAATGCCCACATACAGGTAGTTGACAATGGCGGGGTTTTCGCTTCCAAACGCGCGCACGATTTCTTTATCGAGCACGCTGTTTGGCACGACGATCTTTTTGTTTTGCGCGTCCTTGATGATGGTGTGGCGCAGGCCGATCTCTACGACGGTGCCCATCAGGTTTTGCCCCACGATTTCAATGATTTCGCCAATGACAAACGGCTTGCCCGCGCCAATCGAAATGCCGCTGAATACATTTCCAAGCGACGATTGGGCGGCAATGCCGATTACAACCGCAATAAACCCCGAGCCTGCAATGATCGTTGCAGTAAACTCCTGCAGCGGCTTTATGGTAGACATTACAATACCCGCGCCAATCAAAATTAGGATGGCGCAGATCAACCGGTAAAAAAACACCAGGTTTCCAGCGCGCTTTTTTCCCAAAAACCGCCCGAGCAGTTTGATGACAATAAAAATAACTACGCCAACAACTCCGGCAAGGATAATTGTATTCAAAAAACCCATGGGAAAAACGTCCTGTTCCCATTGGCTGAGCGTTTGTGCAGCTTCCTGCAAAACTTCTTCAGGCGATTCGGCCATGCGGTATACCTCTTTCTTTATGGTCTCAGCTTAATAATAATATAAACGCCAAAAGAAGTCCATAATACATATGGCAAACGAAACCTGCGAGCGTTTGCTGTTTATTTTTTGCATGATGGTAGTATAAATTATACATATGGATAAAAATTTTATGACCTGGAGGTAAGGCTATATGGAAATGGATTTTTACGAAGCCCTTGTAAAAAGGCGCTCGGTCTATGGAATAGATCACAAACTGACGGTGACCGATTTGCGGCTGAAAGAGATACTGGTGTATATTCTCAAACATTGCCCGTCGGCAAACAACGACCAAAGCCAACGCATGGTGCTGCTTTTGGGGGAGCATAACAAAAAGCTTTGGGATATTGTAATGGAGGCAATCGGCAGCCATGCAAAAGGCACGACAGGCGAGAAGATCCGAAAGCTTTCTTCCGGATATGGAACGGTGCTTTTTTTTGACGATACGGCGGTAACAGAAGAGTACGCACAAAAAAACGCCACATATACCAGTCTTTTTCCCGAATGGGCGCTTCAGCAGAACGGAATGCTGCAATATGCCGTGTGGTGTGCGCTGTCAATGGAAGGGCTGGGTGCGTCGCTCCAGCACTACAACCCCATTATAGACGACGAAGTAAAAAAGACATGGAACATAGACGAAAGCTGGAAGCTGCTCGCACAAATGCCGTTTGGCGTACCAACGGAGCAGGCGTGGGACAGGACATACCTGCCAGTCGAAACCCGCTTCCATGTGTTTGAATAGGGAGGACAGCAATGGCAACTTATACTTGTATGATTTGTGGGCATGTTTACAGCGGCGATGCGCCGTTCGAAAGCCTGGGTGAAGACTGGTGCTGCCCGGTCTGTACATCGCCGAAGAAAATGTTTGAGCCGGGCGGAGGGGGAGAGGTGCAGGAAAGCCCGAACGCGCAGGAAGCCTCCAAAGAAAGCGGCGACGCAAGGTATGTATGCTCGATCTGCGGGCATGTGTACGAGGAGGACGCCCCGTTTGACGGGCTGGATGAAAGCTGGTGCTGCCCCGTTTGCACATCGCCCAAATATCTGTTCGAAATAGAGACAGGAAAAAACGTAAATACCGAATCTGCGCCCGAAGTGGAGGAGATACGGGCGGAAACGGAGCTCGACTATCCGCAGGAATTTGCGCGCCATTCGGACGAATATGAGCCACACATGCGCGACATCCACGAAATGGCCGTTTCCGGGAAAACGATTATTGAGCCAATGCGCACGCGGAAGCATGTGATTGGCTTCGACGATATCCTGCTGCTGGGCGCGCAGCTCAACCCGTCGCCGCTTTTGGAGGACGAGCCGGTCAATACGCAAACGGTGATCGGTAAGCACGCCAAAAAACCGATGGTGCTGGAAACGCCTATATATATCTCGCATATGTCGTTCGGTGCACTTTCACGCGAGGTGAAAACGGCGCTTGCCATGGGCAGCGCAAAAGCAAAAACGGCAATGTGCAGCGGCGAAGGGGGAATACTCAAAGAGGAAAAGGAAGCCGCGTACAGGTATGTTTTTGAATATGTACCCAACCTCTATTCGGTGACGGACGAGAATCTTAATGACGCCGACGCCATAGAAATAAAAATAGGCCAGGGAACAAAGCCCGGCATGGGCGGGCACCTGCCCGGTGAAAAGGTGACGGAGGAAGTGGCCGGGGTGCGCGGCAAGCCCGCGGGAGAAGACATCATCAGTCCGTCGCGGTTCGAAGATATTACAACGAAAGAAGACTTGAAAAAGTTGGTGGATACGCTCCGCGAGCGCTCGGAAGGGCGGCCGGTCGGCATAAAGATTGCCGCAGGGCGCATCGAGCAGGATATGGAGCATATCGCGTTTGCACGCCCCGATTTTGTTACCATAGACGGGCGGGGAGGCGCAACGGGCGCAAGCCCCAAGCTCATCCGCGACGCGACAAGCGTGCCTACCGTTTTTGCGCTGCATCGCGCCCGGAAGTTTTTGGACGAGAACGGCCTTGATATAGACCTTGTAATAACGGGCGGGCTGCGCGTGTCGACCGATTTTGCCAAAGCGCTTGCCATGGGCGCAAATGCGGTGGCAATTGCCTCGGCCGCGCTGATGGCGGCGGCCTGCCAGCAATACCGCATCTGCAACAGCGGCAACTGCCCAATGGGCGTGGCAACGCAAGACCCAAAGCTAAGAAAGCGCCTGAACATCGAGCAAAGCGCCGAACGGGTATACCGCTTTCTTTCGGCAAGTACCGAGGAATTAAAAACCTGCGCGCGCATTACCGGAAAAAACGACGTACATTCGCTGGGTGTGGAAGACCTTGCGACGGTAAGTACGGAAATTTCTGCGCATACGAATATCGCACATGTATAAAAAAGCCGCAAGCCGGGCAGGGAAATACCCCCTCCCGGCTCTTTTTTGTTGCCTGCGCGGGCCCGCTGCAGTACAATGAAAAGAAGCAAAGAGCAGAGGAGCATGAAAATGGCAAGGGTATCGGCAGTCACAATTGTACAAAAAGCGGAGGAACACACACTGCACATGCGCAAAACGATTCATTTTGAAACAGAGTTTGCAGGGTTTGCGCAGCTTGCGTTTCAAGAGGCGGCGGCGCACATCGAAGCGCTTGGCCTGCTGCCCGCAGGCGGGCCGTATGTTTGCTTCCGCAATATGGACCTTGGGCAACTGGATGTAGAGGCGGGCTGGCCGGTTGCGCAGCAAGCCGATGGCAAAGGGGATGTTTGCGCGGGTGTGCTGAAAGCGGGCAAAGTGGCGACGGCAATTGACCTTGGGCCATACGAACGGTCCGACCCAACGCTGACGGATGTGATGACATGGATCGAAAAGGAAGGGTATGCAATGTCCGGCCCCATTTATTACCGCTATCTAAACGATACGGAACGCCCGGAAAGCGAATTTTTGACATGCATGGAGGTGCCGGTGGAATAACGCCCCGGCCTTAGTGTAAAATAATCATTGGCAAAAGGGAGGCGTCCAGAAGGCGCCTCCCACAGATACACACTTGATATAATGATTTTGGAAAAGAATCAATCAAGGAG
>JBMNTU010000132.1:0-4647 GCA_050945895.1 Christensenellaceae bacterium
AACGGAATTCTTAATTAACTTCGGTGATTGAGGGTGCTGTATATTTTCGTGACCAAACGCTGTACTTTTCAGTTGACAAACACAGCTCTTTTACTTTTGTTGAGAATCATCTAGCATTTCCCTGCCCAAGTATTGTGTTTTCGAATGAGCATATATAAATACATTATACATCTTTTTTGTATATTTGTGAATAAAAATATATTGTATGCAAAAAAACTGCCATAGCAGCCTCTTCGCTTTCTCTTATAGAAATGAAAATTCGTTTGCGTCTATGCCTTTCATCAGCTCTGCAACAAACGGTTCCTTGGGGTGGAGCGCCACCTCCCTCGGAACGCCTTTTTGCTCGATTTTGCCCGAATCCATCACCAGTACCTGCGAGCCCAGCTTAAGCGCCTCTCGTATATCGTGCGTAACAAACACAATTGTCACACCAAGCTCCTTATGGATCCTCAGAATTTCATCTTGCAGCATACGCCGCGTAATTTCGTCTACCGCGCCAAACGGCTCATCCATCAGAAGTATATTGGGCCGCGCCGCCAACGCGCGCGCAATGCCCACACGCTGCTGCTGTCCGCCGGACAGCTCCGCAGGATACCTGCCAATCAAATCTTCCTCCAGCCCCATCACGTCCATCAGGTCCTGCACGGCACGTTTTGTACGTTCCTTGTCCTGCCCGTTTAAAAGCGACGGTACATACGCAATGTTCTTTTCCACCGTCATGTGCGGGAAAAGGCCGACATTTTGGATCGCATAGCCAATATTGCGCCGCAGCCCGATCAGGTCCGTGTCTTTCGTATCTTTTCCTTCCACGACCACGCTGCCCGAGTCCGGTAAAAGCAATCCGTTTATGTGCTTGAGCACCGTCGTTTTTCCGCAGCCAGAGCTGCCGATAATGGTAACAAACTCCCCCTCCGGTATATCCAGGTAAAAGTGCTCCAGTATTTTCTTTTCGCCGTAAGCTTTGCTTACATCCACAAACTGTATGGCGTACCCCATTTTACAGCAATCCTTTTTCCTTCAGAAAATCATCTGCCACTGTATAAGGGTCTTTGCCCTCTCCCTCTACAGCATAGTTCATCGCCGCCATTTCCTCTGTGGAAATCAGCCCCTCCATCATCATCAATACGTCCCGCAGCCCGGGGTTTGCCTCCAGCGTATCCGAACGGACGACCGTGCCTGCATAGTAAGTCGGGAAAAAGGCTTTGTCGTCCTTTAGTTCGGTTATTTCCGATACGGCAAGCTGCCCGTCTGTCGTAAAGATGGTCATTACGTCAATCTGCCCCGAATTGATTGCCTGGTACTTCAGCCCAATGTCAAGATCCCGCGTATCCTTAAACCCATAGCTGTACAGCTCGCAAAGGCCCTCATATCCATCGTAGCGTTCATAAAAATCATACTCTGCGCCAAACACAAGCTCCGGCGTATATTCCGCCAGGTCCGAAAAGGTTTCCAAACCGTGTTCGTTTGCGATTTCATCGCGCACGGCAATGCCGTACATATTTCCAAACCCGTACATACCTACCCATTCGAATCCGAATTGCTCGGCATACTCCTTTGTAAGCTCGCTAAAAAGTGTTTCGTCGTCGGGCGTCTCTTCTTTTTTGAGCACGTCCTTCCACCCCGTTCCGGTGTATTCCGGATACATATCAAAATCTCCCTTTACCATGGCCGGGTGAATGTTGCCCGTGCCGCCGCCCACGCCTTCGGTCATTTCAACAGTGAGCCCCGTATTGTTCTCGATCAGCGTTTTAAGCATCCGGCCGATAATCAGCTGCTCGGTCATTGGCTTGGTTGCAATTTTTATAACGCCGCCCGTACTCTGCTCTGCCTGGGGCGGTTGTGCCGTTTGCTCCGCCTGCCCGGCTTCTTCCGTTTGCGCGGAAGCGGAAGGTGCCTCTTCGTTTTGTGCACAGCCTGTAAATCCAAATGCCAGCACCAATACCAGCGCCAAAACAAACGGCAGGGCTTTTATTCTCTTTTTCATTGTATTTCCTCTTTCCAAATTATTTTGCAGGGATCATTTTCCGTCTTTTTAGGATGGATTTTTCTACCCTGCCGATTACAATATCCAAAACAAGCGCCATTGCGGCAATCAATATGCTTCCCGCAACCGTCATTACCGGGTTATTGGTTGTAATACCCCGGTAAATCGCCACACCCAGGCCGCCAGCGCCAATAAACGACGCAATACCCGTCAGGGCAATCGTCATAACCACCATGTTTTTCAGCGAAGACAAAATAACAGGGGCGGCAAGCGGAAGCTCTATTCTGTAAAGGATCTGAAAATCCGTGCTCCCCATTCCCCTGGCTGTTTCTATAACGCTCTCGTCAATGTTGCTAATTCCCGTAAATACGCCCCGCACCATTGGCAAAAGCGCATACACCGTAAGCGCAATGATGGCGGTACCGTCGCCAATTCCCGTCGCCGGAATCAAAAAACCAAGCAGCGCAATAGAGGGGATGGTATAAATGACGTTGGTCGCCCCGATTACAAACGGAGAAGCTTTTTTATGCTTGCTGATAAAGATTCCCAAAAAAAGGCCGATTGCAGCCGCAAGTAAAATAGAAATACCTGAAATCTGCAAATGCTGCAGGGTCAGTTGAAGAAAAAACTCCCACCGCTCCTGGTATAGTGCAATAATATCCTGAAACATATTCTCTCCCGAATCTGGTATCGTTTTATATATAAACCTCTCCACCGCAGTGAAAAACAGTTTTTAGGCCGGCGGCAGGGTTGCCGCATGCCGTCATAGACAAATAGCTCCTTTTTCAGTATAATAATTCAGTATAACATAAAGTTGTGAAAAAAAGGACGTGATTACGAATGATTATAGCGGACGAGCAAAAGCAAAAGTTGCAAGACCTAGAGCAGCTGCTTACCGAAACCATAAAATCCCTTGACCTGGAAAAACTGCGCGAAGAACTTGCGGCGCTAAACGAACAGATGGAGTCTCCCGATTTCTGGAACGACGTAGAGGCCGCCAACATGGTCAACCGGCAGGCGACTCCTCTGAAAGCAAAAATCACCAATTGCGAAAGACTGCAGTCTTCCCTCGAAGATTTGAAGGTGCTGCTTGAAATGGCAGAAGAAGAGCAGGACGAAGAAACCTACAACGAATTTTTAAATGAGCTGGACGAATTCGAAAAGCAGGTAACTTCCTTCCACCTGGAAACGCTTCTGTCCGGTAAATACGACGCAAACAACGCTATCCTATCGCTCCACGCCGGCGCAGGCGGTACGGAAGCGCAAGATTGGGCAGAAATGCTTATGCGCATGTATACGCGCTGGGCAGAGCGGCACGGCTATAAAGTAACGGTACTCGATTATCTGGACGGCGACGACGCAGGCATCAAGAGCGTTACCATGCGTATCGAGGGCGAAAACGCCTACGGCTACCTACGTAACGAAAAAGGCGTCCACCGGCTGGTACGTATATCCCCGTTCGATTCCAACGCGCGCCGCCATACCTCCTTCTCTTCCGTAGATATTATGCCCGAGGTGGAAGACGAAGACAACGACATCGAAATCCCTGCAGACGACATCCGTGTAGACACATACCGTTCGTCGGGCGCGGGCGGCCAGCATGTCAACAAAACATCGTCCGCCATCCGCATCACGCACTTTCCAACGGGAATCGTCGTGCAGTGCCAGAACGAGCGCTCTCAGCTGCAAAACCGCGAGACTGCCATGCGTATGCTCAAATCCAAGCTGGCGGAAAAACGGGAAGAAGAGCGCCTTGCCGAAATGTCCAAGCTGAAGGGCGACCAAAAGAAAATCGAATGGGGCAGCCAAATCCGCTCCTATGTCTTCTGCCCGTATACCATGGTAAAGGATCACCGGACAAACACCGAAACAGGAAACATCAACGCCGTTATGGACGGCGAGCTGGACGAATTTATAAACGCCTGCCTGGTCGAAGGGTTCTAGTTACCTTTCTATTGTATTCCTCTGTATTTGTTCAAAAAACAACCTTTGCATATTCTTTTACGTCGGACGTTGATTGTACCGGCCAAGTTTTGTCATTTTCAACTAATATTGCCCGAATTTGACAACCAATTTATGGGTATGCTACTCTGTCTTTAGTAAGGAGTTGCAACCCTATAGAAGAAAACACTACCCGGCTTTCCTACATTATGAGCCGACTGGGCGTTCGCCCCAGCGACATAGCAAAAAAAACCGGCATCGACAAAACGCTGATCAGCCGGTGGAAAAATGGTAGGCGAAGGCTTTCTCCCGGCAGTCCGAACGCAAAAAAAATCGCTGCCTATCTTCTTTTGCGCAACAAAGCAGAGGTCATCATCCGCACCACGCTCAGTGGTTACGGATTGGATGACACCACAGGAACGCTCAGCGAAAACTTCATGTTTTGGCTAAGCGAGCAAAACCGCCCCGAGCTGTCTATCAAAAAACAAAAGCGAGATATTTCGTCCAGCGAATATACTGCCAGCTTCAGCGTGTTTTTGGGCGTCAATGGTTTGCGCAGCGCTTTTATAAACGTCCTGGACTATGTTTCCAGCCTGCCGGGCGAACACAATATCCTCATCGCTATCCGCGGCAACCAAAAATGGATTACCTCCGACACCGCTTTTTGGGATACGTTTATCAACCACGTCGGTAAAGCAGTCGAGCACGGCAATACGTTGACG
>JBMNTU010000133.1:0-4608 GCA_050945895.1 Christensenellaceae bacterium
CAGCATTTGTACGCTCTCTCGCTTGAATGATGCATCATATTTCTTTTGACCCATTTAACATACCTGCCTTTCGCTGATTGCTATTTTATCAGCGCTTCTCTCTGTCTGGCAAGCCTGGCTAGGGTCATACAGCTTAAAGAACATATCCCAGACGTTTTGCCCCGCAACATTAACCCAGCCGCTGTGAAGCTTTACAAGATTATATTGGGTTGACGTAATCTTTTCTGAGACGGCAAACAGGTAGACGCAAATCAACGCGGGCAAGTGCAGCAGCAAACATTTCCTCCAATGTCTCCTGGTGCATTTATTATTTGTAAGCAGCAATAAAAAATGAAGCATCAAGCTGTATATAGTGCTCCATCCGATGGCTGAAATCCTTCGCCACAACAAGCAGGTTTCTAAATCCGGCGCGGAGTTTGCAATCGCAAAGCCCAGTGACCAGAAGCACAAAGAAACGCACACAGCGCAAAACATTCTGTTTAGGGCTGATTTAGGGTTCATGTGAATGATATATATTCCGAAAAACAGATAGATTGCGAAAGCAATGAAAAATAGCAGTGAAAATACCAGTGGCGTCTGATCCATCAAATAACCCTCCAATCATACATACAGACTGACAGCTTTGACAACGGCCCATGGACAAAAAGCCCATGGGCCGCTGTTTTCTTTATAGGGCTGTATCAATACTTTCCACCAATCAGGGCATAGGCAGAGGGATGTTTTTCAGGACAAGGTGAAACTCCCGAATCCTCACTTGCAGACACCGGCTACGCATGATGTAGCTTAAACTTGGCCACTTCCTGACGCAACATAGCTGCTTGGGCAGACATCTCCTCGCTTATTGCGGAGTTCTCTTCAGCAGTGGCCGCATTGCTTTGTACAACGGTAGAAACCTGTTCAAGGCCTTGCCTGATCTGTTCAATTGAGAGACTCTGCTGATTGGAGGCCTGCTCAACTTGCCCGATATCCTCGATAATAGCGGCAAGGCCTCTGATGGCATCTTGCACAATCTGCGCGGCCTCCGTTGTGATGAGCGACCCCTTTTCCACTGTTTCAACCGATGCTCCAATGAGAGAAGCAGTCTGCTTTGCCGCCTCCGCCGATTTTGCCGCTAAATTACGAACCTCATCAGCTACTACGGCAAAGCCCTTCCCGGCGTTTCCCGCACGCGCCGCCTCAATTGCGGCATTAAGCGCGAGTATATTTGTCTGGAACGCGATATCTTCAATAACCTTTGTAATATTGGCAATTTGGCTGGAGGAAGAATTAATATCCGACATCGCCTCTATCAGCTGAGACATGTGCTTACTTCCTTCATTCAGCCGTTCGCCCGCCTCGCCAAGCTGTGTAGTGGCCTGCCTGACCTGCGCAGCATTTCTTTCAGTTTGTATAGACACTTCTGAAATGGACGCGTTTAACTGCTCTACCGAGGCCGCTTGCTCGGTGGAACCTGTCGCAAGGGCCTGCGCCCCGTCGGACACCTGGGAGGCACCGCTGCTGACCTGTTCGGTGGCCGTGTTAATCAAAAGCAGTGTCTCGTTCAATGAACTGGATATCCCATGCAGGGATGTTCCAATCACCGTAAAGTCGCCAATATAGGACACGGAGCTTTTTGCCGCAAAATCATTATTCGACATTGCGGAAAGAACCTGCGTAATGTCTGAAATATATGCTTTGAGCTGCCTTACCATTTGATACATCGCTTCATTCAGCAATCCAACTTCGTCCTTTTTACTGCTCGTGGCACTTTCGACTTCCACATCCAAGTGCCCCTGTGCCAGCATGGTGGATACTTCTGTAAGCTTATACATGGGCTGCTTAATATTCTTGTTCATAAATCGGAATAGGATAAAAGCACAAATTGCGATAATTAATATAGCCGCGGCCGCCATATGCAGGATGGAATCTCTGGTTGCCTTATTTGCAGCCGCCTCCGATATACCGGCAAAAACAACCCCTACAATTTCGTCTTCCGTATTCCTGAGAGGTATATATTCTGTTATATGCGGTGTGCCTAAAATATCAGCCTTGCCGGTATATGGATTGCCTTCTTCCAAAACAATTTTCGCTATATTTTCATTAAGCGATGTGCCCACCGTGCGCTCTCCGTTTTGTGTAATCGTGGTTGCAATGCGGATATCATTTGCAAAAATGGTCAGTTCAGTATTATGTAATGCCTTTAGTTCATCCAGGAAATCCGAATTTTCAAAGGTATAACCGGTTACGACCGTTCCGATAATATCACCGTTTTCATTGCGCACAGGTGCACCGGTGCGGCATGACAGTTTTACAAGAGCGCCCGGTTCCAAGGTCGTTAAAACCTTTCCTTCCAGCGCTTCTTGAACATTGGTCTGGTTTGAAATATTATCACCGAGCTTTGACGGCTCATGCTGGCGGATCATGACATTCCCCTCGAGATCCGTAATGCTGATCGTATCCGCTTCTAAGTATTGGTTGAGCTCATCCAGAGCAGACTTCATCTGATCAAAATTTTGATTCTCCAGAGCGTTCATTAGGCGATAGTTTTGAGAAATTGAAACCGCATTTCGCCTTGAGCGCTCCAGCATGAGTTGAATTTGCTTATTTAAGTCGTTAATAGAAGAGTCCACCCGCTCATAGCTTACTTGCTTGTTATAGATGTAATTCTCCGCAACACTCAGCCCGGCAATTATGATGACGGAAATCATAATCATCAGAATGGTAAACAGCGGGATTTTCTTGCTTAGCTTCATTTTCTACTCCCCCAATATAGGCAACATCGTTTTTAATGCACACGCCAATTTATATGAATATAAAAATCTTCTATATATATAGATCGACGTTTTTTGTAATTATTAAATGGAACAATTGTTACTCGTTGGAGGAATAGGCGATATTGGTAAATGTGCGTTACAGCCCAATCAGCTTATACTCATTCTTAAATTCATCAACCAGATCCTTAGAAATTCGCTTGTCTCGCATCATTACATCGAATATCTCATAACTCGAAAGATACTGCATATTTGCTGCATCCGGGCTAATCAGCATCATACACAGAGCTTTCTGAAACCATCGAATCCCCTTTTCCTCTTGTCCGATTTGAAAGTATGCGAAGGCTAAATAAAAGGATGCATGGTCAGAGTACCCCTTATAGCGCTTCTCTTCCTCATATTTTAAAAGGTCTAATGCCTCTTCGATTACTTCATTCATTTCTCCGGCTAAATAATGCATGGTGATTTTGTTGAGTTTAACCATGGTCGTTATGTATACATATTTTGTCATCTCTTGCTTCCCGCTTATAGCTTCACTAGCAAGAGCAACACTTCTTCTTGCGTTATCGATATCACGGTCCATTTGATAGCAGGTGGACAGCAGGACATAAAGAGCCGAAAGGGAAATATTATAAGCCCTTTCCTGCTTCACTTCTTCTATTGTTTCTATCAGGATGGGGATTGACTGCTTATAATTATTTTCGGCGAACACCTTCATCATCAAGTGGTTGATTTTAATTTCATACTTCCAGGGATCATTACGGAAGTCGTTTAAATGCATGGCTTCTTTCGTATCTTTTAAGATAGCATCAAAGTTACTTTCCCTTCTGTGCCTGTAAAATCGCTCAATGAGGGAGCATACCTTGATGGGCTCTGCGCAATCAAGATAGTCATAATATTTAAAAATTGCTACCCCCATCCGGTCTTCCAACCGTCTCATCACCTCCGTTGAAGGCGTTCGATCTCCCTTTTCAATCATGTATAGGTATTTTTCTGAACATATCTCGGCAGAAAGCTCCTGTCGGGTTAAGTGCAAGCTATTTCGAAATTCATGAATGATGTTCCCGATATGATTCATATTCTCACGCCTCTTTTTCTAAATATTTAAAAACCTGTATATTAAGGGGGGTAAACGTAAAGGATCGGGTTCCCATTGACTTTTACCAGCAACCCCCGGCAATGCTGGTAAAACATATATCTTCGTTTTGACGGAATAGAGTGAAGTTTTTTAACTCAGTATCTTCTCTTACATTTACTGATATTATACCCGCTTGTAAGGCACCCTTCAAGATTTAGGGCATTTTAGCAAGCAAGGCAGACCAGCGCGCACTGCGCACTGGCCTGCTTTGCTTGCTGGGGGCTTTCGCCCCCAGTCCCCCGTTGATCGCCCCGCGTTGCGGAGCGGCTGCGCACCCCTTTCGGGGCGCTAATTCAGTGACTGTCACCTCTGCTGGGCATCGGGTTCGCGCTCCTGCGCACGGGAATCCGTTCCAAAAAACCTGTCCACATTGGATTTTGCAATAAGGATTTCTTTCATATCCGAGCGCGCCTGATTGTATTCCAGGCGCACTTTTTTCTTTTCCTCCAACAGCGATGCATACTCGGCCCGCAGGCTTTTGACGGTGGGAATCTTCTTCATCCCCTGCTCATCAAAGGCTTTCTTCGCCGCCTGATGCAAGAGGATATCCGTCTCATGCTGGGCCCGAAACTTTTTGCTGTATCCGGCTTTTCTGTAGTCGATGTAGGTTTGCCGGGTCTTGGTATAGTCAACGATATGCTTTTGCAGGGAAGCGTTGGCGGTCAGTTTTGCTTCCAGACCTTTCATTTGATCTGAAAGAGAATTGAATCGGGCAGTAGC
>JBMNTU010000134.1:0-4542 GCA_050945895.1 Christensenellaceae bacterium
ATACGATGGCCAATACCAAAAGCAGCATTTTGCTTTTGTTGGTTTGTTTTTTACGGGCAGCAATGACAAGCACGCCCACCGCTCCCAAAATAAGCGGTACAACATACCCGACAACCCCGCACATTCCAAAGACCGCGCTTTTCATAACGGTTCCGAATGCACTATCCATATTAAAATAAATCGTTATTGCACAAAAAACGGCAAACCCAATCAGGAGTATTCCCACAATTTCATTGGCTTTGCTCGTTTTCTTTTTTCTGCTACGTTTGCTTTGTGCCATTCCTGTTTGACAGCCCTCCACAAGGTTATAGAATCCCAAACACAACAATTAACAGTATACCACTTTTGCGTCTGTTTTACAATTAAGCAGAGCTATTCTGCTTTGTAGCCATCCTTCTCCGTCTGCCCTTTTTGACGGAGAAAATTCTCTTTGTTTTTTTCCATATAGCGGGTATACAGCTCGTCCGCGTCCATCCCAGTTTTAATGCACATGCTCACAAAAAAATGCAGGATATCCACAAGCTCTCCCTTAACAAGGTTCGAGTCAACTTCTTTTTTGTTTTTCCACCATTTAAAATTCACCTCGTCCAAAAGCTCGGCAAGCTCAGAAATCATCGCCAGCGTTTCCCGCTGGATCCATTCTTCCATTCCAATATGCTGCAAGCCCCGTTTTTGGGCAAGGTCTTCGTCAAACTTTTTTTGCCAATAAAAGACTTCTTCCAGTTTATCCATATTGTTGCGCTCCATATTAAAATGCGGCTCCGTCAATCATCGATTTTAATGCCTGTTCATTTTCGATTTTTCCAACATATGCGCCAGAAAGCAAATGGGAAACGACTATTTCATCGATGATGCTTTGCATGTCTTCGTACGTTACATCTTCAAGAAACTGCAGGATTTCGTCATCCGTATAGACCCTTCCCGTCAACGTCATGCTTTTTCCAAGCGAATTCATTTTGGCAGATGTGCTTTCAAGCGCAAGCACAAGGCTTCCCTTTAGCTGCGCTTTGCTCTGAACGAACTCTTCTTTGGTTGCACCGCTTTTTTTCAGCGCGGAGAGTTCCTGTATAACAAGCTCTGTTACAGTTTGTGCATTTTTATACGTCGTACCCGCATAGACTCCCAGCATACCAGTATCTCGGTACATAACGGGGTGGGAAAAAACCGTATACACAAGCCCCATTTCCTCACGGATTTTTTGGAACAACCGCGAGCTCATCGATCCGCCTAAAATATTATTGAAAATATTGAGCGCATACTTGCGTTTTTCCCCAATATTTACTCCCGGCATTGCCAGCCAGATATGGACCTGTTCGATGTCCTTTTGGACCGTTGCAAAGTTTTTCTTTGTGCTAAAAGTATTGCATTTCGCGAATTCCGGCACATGTAGCGCAGCTGTATTTACATTGGAAAGATATTTATTCAAACAATCGGTAAGGCGCTCTTCTTCAAAATTCCCGGCGACCGCCACAACAATATTTTCGGCCGTATAGTAGCGTTTCATATAGCTTTTCAGGTCTCCGCGCGAAAATGAGCAAATATTTTCCGGAGGGCCCAAGATGGTTTTTTCGAGAGAGCATGTGTCGAAAAAGACCTTTGCAACCAGATCGGAAGCGACATCTTCGGGCGTGTCATTATTCATGGCAATTTCTTCCAAAACAACGCCTTTTTCCTTTTCCATTTCCTCTTCATCCAAGACTGCATTGCAGAAGAAATCGGTCAATATTTCAATGGCATCCTCCATCTTTTCGTCAATGGACTTAATATAATAGCATGTGCACTCTTTAGATGTAAAGGCGTTGACTTGCCCTCCGATGCTATCGACATCTATGGCAATTTGTTTTGCAGAACGCTTTTCCGTTCCTTTAAAAAGCATATGTTCAATAAAGTGCGAAATGCCATTTTCTTGGCTGCTTTCGGTGATGGAGCCTGCGCCTACCCATATTCCGACGGTTACCGAACGAAAATTCTTAAGCGGTTCCGCCACAAGCGTGACGCCGCAATCCAATTTTTTCTGAATGATCATGACTCGTTCCTTTCACTGTATAATACAATCCAAAAAAAGCCGGCAAACACCGGCATTTTTTGCTTCTTCCCTTATTCTGGCAACTCTTCCGGTTTCACGCCTTTATGTGTCAGGTTAATACGCCCCTGCCGGTCTATTTCAATAACCTTTACAAGGAAGTCGTCCCCGATGTTTACAACATCTTCGACCTTTTTCACATAGTCGGGCGAAAGGTTGGAAATCCGGCACATGCCCTCTTTCCCTGGAGCAAGCTCTACAAACGCGCCAAAGTTCATAATACGCGTTACCTTACCCATGTATACATCGCCGACTTTTACTTCTTTTACGATATTTTCGATCATCCGGCGTGCCTTTTTGGAGGCTTCGGCATCCGAAGTAAGGATGGCAACACTGCCGTCGTCCTCGATGTCGATTTTAACGCCTGTCTCGTCAATAATCTTGTTGATAACCTTGCCGCCCGAGCCAATGACCTCGCGAATTTTGTCCGGATCGATGAAGAACTGCACAATTTTGGGTGCATAGGGCGAAAGCTCTTCGCGCGGTTTGCTGAGTACTTCGTTCATTTTGGACAGTATGTGCAGACGGCCGGTCAGCGCTTGCGCAAGTGCACGTTCCAAAATCTCTTTGTTGATTCCCTTGATTTTGATATCCATTTGGATAGCAGTGATTCCCTTTTCCGTGCCCGCAACTTTAAAGTCCATATCGCCAAGGAAGTCTTCCAGCCCCTGAATGTCTGTTAAAACAACGATTTTGCCTGTTTCCGGATCCTGGATAAGCCCCATTGCACAACCTGCTACAGGTGCTTTCAAGGGCACGCCTGCATCCATCAGAGCAAGGGAGCTTGCACATACGCTGGCCTGCGATGTAGAACCGTTGGAGCTCACGCATTCGGAAACGGCACGAATGGCATACGGAAATTCTTCCACGCTGGGAAGCATGGGCAAGATTGCGCGCTCCGCCAATGCGCCGTGGCCAATTTCGCGCCGCGATGCCGAGCGCATCATCTTTGCTTCGCCTGTCGAATATGGCGGCATGTTGTACTGATGCATATAACGCTTGAAGTCCTCCGGAGATATACCGTCCAGCGTCTGCCCGTCACGCATTCCGCCAAGGGTAACCATGTTCATTGCCTGCGTTTCTCCGCGCGTAAATACGGCGCTGCCATGCGTTCTTGCAAATATACCAACCTCGCACCATATGGGGCGAACATCTTCATATTTTCTGCCATCCGGGCGGATTCCCTGGTTGATGATTTTATCCCGGACCGTTTCCTTCATAATGCTATACAGCACGCTTTTGATATGCTTTTCGCTTTCGGGAAATTGCTCTTCAAAATGCTCAACCGTTTCTTTTTTAATCTGGTCTTCACGCTCTGCACGCTCTGTGCGGTCAAACGTGTCTACGCTCCACACAACCTTTTCCGTTGCAAATTCGCGCACTGCCGCGTCGATTTCTTCGGGCACAAGATCCAGCTCCACTTCCTTTTCCGGCTTGCCGATCTCATCCTTAATGTTTTGAACAAACTCGCAAATGCGCTTTATTTCTTCGTGCGCAAACAGGATTGCATTCAGCATCACTTCTTCCGATACTTCATCCGCACCGGCTTCCACCATCATAACGGCGTCTTTTGTACCGGATACAATCAAATGCAAGCTGCTCTGTTCGCGTTGCTCTGCATTGGGGTTGATGATATATTCCCCATCTACATAGCCTACGCTCACCGTGCCGGTAGGCCCCGCAAACGGGATGCCCGATATCGACAGCGCTACCGAAGAGCCAATCATCGCATATATTTCGGGCTGCAAATCCGTGTCAGAAGACATGACTGTTGCAATCACCTGTACGTCATTATAATACCCTTTGGGAAAAAGCGGGCGGATGGGCCGGTCGATCAGCCGGCAGGCCAATACCGCTTTTTCGGAAGGCCGTCCTTCCCTTTTAATGAACCCTCCGGGAATTTTTCCAACAGAATACATTTTTTCTTCATACTCAACGCTCAAGGGAAAGAAGTCGATTCCCTGCCGCTGCGTTTTGGAGGCGGTTGCCGTTACTAAAATAGCCGTGTCCCCACACCGTACAAGGACAGCGCCGTCCGCCTGAAAGGCGTATTTACCGCTCTCTACACTGAGAGTCCGGCCGCCCAGTTCCATTTCATACACTTTGTGCTGCATCTTATTCTCCTTTATTTCAATACATTCATAATAAACCATTATAAAAAACAAAGAGCGAGAAATACCCCGCTCTGGTGTTATCCTATTTTCTCAGGCTCAAGCTACTAATCAGGTTTCTGTAGCGTTCAATATCTTTGGCTTTCAGGTAATTCAAAAGCCCCCTTCTCTTACCGACCATCTTAAGAAGGCCGCGGCGGGAATGAGAGTCCTTTTTATTTTCCTTCAAATGCTCGTTCAGGTGGTTGATGCGGTATGTAAGAAGCGCGACTTGCACCTCCGGAGAACCCGTATCCCCTTCCTTTTGCGCATATTTCTGAATAATCTCTGTTTTGATTGCCTTATCCA
>JBMNTU010000135.1:0-4533 GCA_050945895.1 Christensenellaceae bacterium
TCGTTTACCATATTACTGCATACACTCCTTGATTGATTCTTTTCCAAAATCATTATATCAAGTGTGTATCTGTGGGAGGCGCCTTCTGGACGCCTCCCTTTTGCCAATGATTATTTTACACTAAGGCCATGTTTTTATTCATAGTTTGGCAAAAAACTGTTCATGGTTATTTCAAACCGCTGTTTTATAGTGTATGATGTATAGGTCAGCAAAATATCCGGGAGGGATTATGAAACAAATAAAAAAGATAGCCGCTTTGCTTGTGTGCGCGTTTGCTCTGCTTGCGCTTTCGTCCTGCGGAACGACGCAAAGCAAGGTGCTTGCAACCGTCAACGGCCACGACATCACAGAAAGCGACTTCAACCAAATGCTTGAGGCAATCGCCGAAAACAGTTATGGCGTATCGGCTGCGGAAATGGAGCAAATGTACCCTGCAGAGGATTATGCTGCGTATAAGAATAATATACTCGACTCGTTGATTCAGCAGGAACTGCTGTATGATAAGGCGCGCGAAGAAGGGTTTGCCGATTTCTCCAAGGAAGAGCTAGACAGCCTGAACAGCAATGTCGATTCACTGGTAGCGCAGGCAAAGGATTCCGTTTACTCGCAAGCCGCGTCCGATATGGGCAGCGCGTCTGTTTTAGCCCTTTTGGAAGCCGAAAAACAGTACCAGGCCTATGTAAAAGAAAATAATTATTCGCGCGATGCAATTTATGATACTCTATTTGAAAACCTGCTGTACGAAAAATATTACAACTCTGTTATGGACAGCTTCGTGCTAACTGACAAAGATGTAGAAGCCGTTTATAACGAACTGCTAAATGAACAGCAGCAGCTGTACAAGGACGACCCGGAGGCTGCATACAACAGCTTTACGCAGCAATCAAACGATGTCACCGTGTTTGTGCCCGAAAATGCGGCGGGCAAAACGCGCTATATTAAGCATATCCTGCTACAGCTTCCGCAGGATATACAGTCTGAAATTGCCCTGCTGGAAGAAAGCGGCAAGCACGATGACGCAGCACAAACGGAACAGCAGGCACGCGCCACGCTCAAAGAAGAGGCCGACCGCATCTACAGCCTGCTTCAGCAGGGCGAAGACTTCGAAGCATTGGTTGCCGAATTCTCAGAGGGCGGCCTCGCCCTGCAAAACGTCGGCGATATTTCGGAGCCCATAGAATCCGAATACGGATACCATATCTTAAAGTATCAATCCGCCCCCGCAGCGGGCGCAATCCCGCTCGAGCAAATTCGTTCCGAGGTTGAAACTCTGGCGTATTCCAAAAAAAGCCACGAATATTGGCAGGCGGCGCTCGACGCGCTGATGGAGGATGCCGAGATTACAAAGGTAGACTTTACTTCCTGAGAATAATCGATAAAAAAACTGCGCCGTACAAGCTCGGCGCAGTTTTTTTATATCCGTTTTACCCCAGCAGCTTCACAAGCACCGCCTTTTGTGCGTGCAGCCGGTTTTCGGCCTCGTCAAAAATCTCGTTGGCATGCGCTTCAAACACATCTGCCGTAATCTCTTCTCCCCTGTGCGCAGGCAGGCAGTGCTGGACGATTGCATCTTTTTTTGCAACGGCCATTACGCGGTCGTTGATTTGTATGCCTGCAAAATCTTCCTGCCGCTTGAGGGCCTCGCCTTCCATTCCCATAGACGCCCATACGTCGGTAATGAGCACATCTGCATCCTTGGCCGCCGCCATAACGTCATCGGAAATAGAAAAGCCCGCATACTCCTTTGCAAACGCCAATACATCCTCTGCAGGATAATACCCGGCGGGGATTGCGCATGCAATGTCCATTCCTACCTTAAGGCAGCCTACTATGAGCGAATTGGCCATGTTGTTGCCGTCGCCGATATAGGCAACCCTAAGGCCGTTAAAATCCTTTTTGTATTCGCGGATGGTTTGCAGGTCGGCCAGCACCTGGCAGGGATGCGCATAGTCCGTCAACCCGTTAATAACAGGTATGCCGCTATACTTTGCAAGGTCTTCCACTTCCTTTTGCGCAAAAGTCCGGATCATAATTCCGTCCAGATAGCGCCCCAGCACACGGGCTGTGTCCTCTACCGGCTCTCCCCTGCCAATTTGCAGGTCTGCCGACGACAAAAACAGCGGGTACCCGCCAAGTTGCACCATTCCCACCTCAAACGATACGCGTGTGCGCGTGGAAGACTTCTGGAAAATCATGCCCAGTGTCTTGTCCTTCAAAAGCTTATGCGCTTCTCCCCTCTTGTTCTGCGCTTTCAGCTCGTCCGCAAGGTCGAGTATTTCAATTATTTCTTCCTTCGATAAGTCCATCAGTTTCAGCAAATGCTTCATATTTGTTTTCCTTTCAGGGCGCTACGGCAAACAAACGGCAACAGGCCTTCCCTGCACCTTTCGTGTTGCCAACATATTAATGATTTCTATTTATTCTACCCCCGCACAGCAAAAATGGCAACAGGAAAGTGTTTCCAAATTGCCCTTACGGCTGGTATAATGGAGACAGAAAAACACATGCAAAGGAATATACATGAAAAAAGCATTGTGCATCGTATTGGCCTTCGTTTTTTTGCTTGGCCCGGCGGGCTGCTCGGCCAGCTTTGACCAGGCCGCGCTGATGGAAAAGAGCAGGGGCTATGTAGAAAAAATGGCGGCGGACGATTTCGAAAGCGTCGCGGCAGATTTTTCTGCCGAAATGGCGGCGGCGTTGTCGGCGGACGCCCTGCGCGAATCCTGGCACCTTATAGCCGACGGCGCAGGCGCGCTTACAGGGGTTTCGGACGAATCATATAGCCAAGATAACAATACCGCCACGGCGGTGGTCGTGGGCGGCTTTGAACACAACCGCATACAGGTCACGTTTGTCTATAACGGAAAAGGCGAAATATACGGCCTGTGGACCAGTTATGCCAAACAGGAGATTCTTCCCGAAAGCACGGACGCCTTTGAAGAATACGCGGTTACTGTTGGCGACCCTGCCCTTCCCGGCATGGTTACAATGCCCATAACAGATGCGCAAACTGTTCCTGCCGTAGTCCTTATACAAGGCTCGGGCGCTTCGGACATGGACGAAACGATCGGCGGGCCGGCAAACAAACCGTTCCGCGATATTGCACATGCGCTCGCACAGCACGGCATTGCTTCCATCCGCTACAACAAGCGGACCTACGAGTATCCGGACGGCATCCCCGCCGGAGACATTACCATCGATTACGAAGTAATCGTCGACGCCGTTGCCGCATATAATCTGCTCAAGGAGCAACCAGGAGTCGGCGGCGTATATATTGTCGGCCACAGCCTGGGCGGCATGTTTGCGCCCGAGGTCGCTCGGCAAACAGGCGCCGCCGGAATGGTTTGCCTGGCCGGGTCGCCGCGCAGCCTTGCAGACATCATGTATGACCAGGGAGTTGCATCCATCGATGCGGCCAATGTGCCGGAAGGGCAAAAGGCGCAGGCTCTTGCAGAGCTTTCCCAAATCGTTACGCTCGCAAAGGATGCAAAAGAGGGCGACCAAACAATGATTGGCACAACGCCCGGCGGCTACTGGTACAGCATGAACGCCAAAAACATTCCGGAGGTTGTGCAAAGCCTCGATATACCAATGCTTTTTTTGCAGGGCAGTGCCTATTTCCAGGTTTCTGCAGACAAGGACTACACCGCATGGCAGGAGCTTTTGGCGGGCAGGGAAAACGCAGAATTTATTTTGTATGACGGGCTGAACCATTTGTTTATGCCAACAAACGGCCAACTGTCTGTTGCCGAATACAACATTCCGTCGCATGTAGACGCGCAGGTAGCCGAAGACATTGCCGCCTTTATTGCCGCGCAATAAACAGCATCTTGTCGCCTGCATCCCGTTCTGGTAAAATAGATTGTATTGTCAAAATCTGGAAGTATAAAGGAGTATGTATGGATGGAAAAAAATGAAACTCTTCAGGTAAAACCGGTTCTTGCCGACCCCAGCGGCCTCGGCCTTTTGGGGCTGGCAGTCGTTACGCTGGTAGCGTCTTCGCAAAAGCTGGGCCTTACGTCGGGCGCTTCAGGCGTCATGGGCTGGGCGATCTTTTTGGGCGGCCTGGCACAGCTAATTGCCGGGATCATCGACTTTAAAAAGAACAACGTATTCGGCGGAACGGCATTTATTGCCTATGGCCTTTTTTGGATGGCTGTGCAATTTTCGTCGGCTGTTACGTTGGGAATTTTCGGTGAAGCCGCACAGGGCGCATACGACCCAACACAAAACGGCGTCGGCTTTTTGGGTTACCTGATTTTTACGGTGTTTATGACGATTGGCGCGCTTCGGACAAATAAGGTGCTATTCTTCATCTTTTTCTTTATCGACCTGCTGTTTTTAGGCCTCAGCCTGTCCAGCTTCGGCATTGCGGCAGAGCCTATGCATATGCTGGCCGCAGTAAGCGAGCTAATCATAGCGCTTTTAAGCTTTTATGGCGCGGGCGCCAATGTTCTAAACCACCAGGCAGGAGGCACAGTGCTGCCTCTCGGAAAGGCCTTTTCCAAAAAAGCATAGCATTGGTATTCTTCC
>JBMNTU010000136.1:0-4503 GCA_050945895.1 Christensenellaceae bacterium
TGATCAGTATTCCCTCAATCCGCAACTCCTCGTTTATTTTCCGCCGTACCAACCGGGAATATGTGGACAGCAGCAATTCCATTCCTTTGGCGCTGAAAAACTGCGGCGTTGTCGGGATTATGATTGTGTCAGATGCAGTGAGGGCGTTAATTGTCAGCATATTCAGCGAAGGGGATGTGTCAATCAGGACAAAATCATAATTATCCCGTATCCGATCAACATATTGCTTCAATATGGCTTCCCTCCCGTACACATTGATGAGGGCGGCCTCAAACCCCGATAATTGTATGTTGGCGGGCATTAGGTCTACGCCCTCATCATGTGTCAGGACTCCTTTCTCCGGCTCAAATGGCTGGTCGTCTGCAATCTTTTCCACAATATTTGATATGGTATATGACAGGTCGTCCGGTTTATGGTGGCCCATGCTCATGGTGAGGTTTCCCTGGGGATCGTTGTCTATACAGAGAACTGATTTTCTTTTCCGGGAAAGCCCAGCAGCGAGATTGAATGAGACGGTGCTTTTTCCGCATCCCCCCTTTTGGTTTGAGATGCTGATTACTTTGGACATGGCTTGTACTCCTCCTTGATTTTCTATATTTACAATACGGCAGCAGGTCGCTGTTCGCAAAAAACGCAGGCAACAAAAAACGGAGCATCTTTATTTCTCGATACTCCGCTTCCCAATTAAAACATCTTATTGATCTTTTATTCTTCTCGCAAGCTTCTTTATAACGCTAGGCGGAACCTGCTTTATATCCTGAGAACCGCCTATAAATACACGCATCTATCTTATTTCTCCTCCATTGTTAAGTAGCTTTAAAAACATCTCATTTAGTCGATGCCATGGCAGAGGACTTTGCTTGGGAAGCGCCTTGATTTTTTGATCCAATATCAACAATTCATGATCGATATAATGGTTCAGTTTCATAATCGGCTCCTCTTCTCCCAATTCCGAGGTTATTGCCTTTCGTTCCAGCAAACTGTAAACGATCGATTTTACAGCGGTATCAAGTTGAGTGTCTACCAGCTCAGAAAACAGCATTGGCGGCGCGGTGTTGTGTGCAATTACCCATTTGCAGGCAAGTATGGGACGAAGCACATAGAAATACTTTTTTATTCTAACACTGTCCCGTTTCAAAAATTCGCGGTTATTATTGCGTGCCATATTGTAATAATGATACATTGCCGGAGCACTCAAAAAATACTTTTGTGCCAGACTTCTGATTGATGTGAATTCCGGAGCCTCGCGATATATGATGGGTGAGTTAATCCATTCAAACAGTGTAGGATTTGATTTGTACAAAAGCCGCAGTGTTTTATCAATATCCCATCCGTTAATATCCAATTCTTCATCCAGCATGTACTCTACAACATCCTTGGTCTTTTCCAGTTTCAGGTAAAAGCTTTTTGGCCGCATATAAATAAACCGGACATCGTAATCGCTGTCTGGAGAAGGAAATCCCCAGGCGCGGCTACCGGATTCCGTTGCATACAGGATTCTGATATTCTCTTGCTTTTCAATGATTGAAAGATGCTTTTTTATAACTAATGAAATATCCATAAGAAAACCTCAAGTTTATTCTATCATATTAATTATTCAAAAACAGGCTAAAACTTTTACAAATCATCTCTATGATGTAACGATTTCAATAAAGCTTCTATTGCTAGCTTGACAATTCAAATAAATCGCATATAATGAGTAATTAGTAAAACGTATCTAGTAATTTGTATTTTTTGGAGGATTGTATGTTTCAAAGAGCTTTAGTTTCTAAACTTGAAAACAGATTGAAAGAGCCACGTAAATTTATTCAAATCGTTGTTGGCCCGAGACAAACAGGCAAAACTACGGCTGTGTTACAAGTTCTTGATAATTTGTACAAACCCAAGCATTTTGTAAGTGCGGATGATCCCAATCTCATATCTACGGAATGGCTCCGTAATGAGTGGGAGCAAGCCCGGGCACTTGCCAAAGATAGTGAGGCTGTTCTTGTTATTGACGAAATTCAAAAAGTCTCAAAATGGTCATCAATCATTAAGCTGCTTTGGGACGAGGACAATAGGCTCGGTATCCCGCTAAAGGTTGTTCTTACAGGATCATCGTCACTTCTGCTTCAAAAAGGACTTGCAGAGTCATTGATGGGGCGATTTGAGATTCTTTATTCTACTCATTGGAGCTATCCAGAATGTAAGGATGCTTTCGATTATAGTCTTGATGATTTTTTGTTTTTTGGCGGATATCCAGGCGCTGTTTCTTTGATAAATGATGAAGACCGATGGGCGCGATATATGGGAACTTCCATTGTTGAACCAACTATTTCCCAAGATATCCTTATGATGGAAGAGATTCGCAAACCTGCCCTGCTAAGGTCGCTCTTCATGCTTGGCGCGGGATATAGCGCGCAGGAACTATCATTCACAAAAATTCTTGGTCAACTTCAAGATACCGGGAATACTGTGACTCTAGCGCATTATCTTGATCTTCTTGATAAAGCAAATATGCTTACCGGCTTACAGAATTACTCCGGTAACCAAATCCGGACTCGCAAAAGTTCGCCAAGATTTATGGTATACGATACATCATTGATGACATACGCAGATGGCGTCAACAGAAGGCGCTTGCTTGATAACGCAACTGACAGAGGTCGCCTTATTGAAAGTGCGGTCGGCGCACATTTGCTAGCAAAAAGCAAAGACGATGGTTTTGAGGTATATTGGTGGCGCGAGCGAAACCACGAGGTTGATTTCGTCATTAAAAAGGGCAGACAGTTGACAGCCTTAGAGGTAAAAAGCGGAAGAGTAAAAAATGTTGGCGGAAGTCTTACCTTTAAAAAAATATATCCCGAAGCCTTATCTCTCATAGTCGGCAGTACAAACCTGACTTTAGAAGATTTCTTACTGGATAAAAGACCGCTTTTTCTTTAAACGGTTTAGTATATTTCTCCCAGATGAGACTGATCACGTATTCACTCTGCAATTGACACCCATACACTTTTATATTACAATAAGTGTGTTTGGAGAACATAAAATGGAACGAAAGATACTAAAACAAATAAAACAATGGAAACAACGGCCAGACCGCATGCCGCTTATTCTTAATGGTGCCAGGCAGGTCGGCAAAACCTATGCTGCCCTCATGTTTGGGAAACAGGAGTACAAAAATACCGCTTATTTCAGCATGGAAGACTCTCAAGATGTTACCCGTATCTTTGAACAAGATTTTAATATAGACCGCATCATAAGCGAGCTTGCTGCGCAGTCAAGGCAGACGATACTAAAAGAAGATACGCTTATTATTCTGGATGAAATACAAGCTAGCGAAAGAGCGTTGCTATCACTCAAGTATTTTTGCGAAAACGCGCCAAAATATCATATTATTGCGGCAGGAAGTCTCCTTGGGGTTGCTCTCAATCGGGAGAAATATTCCTTTCCTGTCGGCAAGGTAGATATGATGACATTGTACCCGCTCGATTTTGAGGAATTCTTGTGGGCCACGGAAAACAGAGAGTTGGCTTCGTTGATTCAGAAAGCATATGATGCTTTTTCTGAATTCAGTCTGCATAATACTACTATGGATTTGTATAGGCAGTATCTTGCTACAGGCGGCATGCCTCGCGCTGTATCAGAATTTATTGAAAAGCAGGATTATAATTTTGTAGCTTCCGTATTGCAAACCATTAACGATACTTATATTGCGGATATGGCAAAGTACGCTACTCCGAATGAAACGACCAAGATCATGGCTGTCTTTAACAGCATCCCCTCACAGCTCGCAAAGGAAAATCGAAAATTTCAGTATAAGGTTATTAAATCCGGCGCACGCGCCAGCGCGTATGAAGTAGCAATCGATTGGCTGCGTGCATCCGGCGTAATCATCAAATGCACTAAGGTCAAGGAAGGCATTATGCCCATTAAAGCTTCCGAAGATATGGATTCGTTCAAGATTTATTTGACTGATACAGGGTTACTTTCTTTAAAGCTGGGCATTCCTGCAAACGCAATTCTGACCAACACTATCCCATCCGATGCAACACGCGGCGCTTTGGCTGAAAACTATGTCGCATCTGCTCTGACGATGGCAGGATACAAGCCTCACTATTGGGAATCAGACGGCAAAGCTGAAATCGACTTCGTGGTGCAGGATAAGCAAGGTGATGTGATTCCTGTTGAAGTCAAATCTGCCGATAATGTTAAGTCCAAATCGCTGAATGTTTTTATGAACAAATACGATGCTGTATACGCAATTCGTGTCTCTCAAAAAAACTTTGGGTTTGAAAACAAAATTATAAGTATACCGCTTTATGCTGTGTGGTGTCTTAGACCCGATTAGGATTCATCCGCTACAAACGCACGCACAAATGCGCTATATGAACCAGATGTGATTTTTATTCCCTCAAACGCTTTGGACATCATAAAGTTGATCAGATACGGCTTTGGTATCAGATACCTTCGCCGGATCAAAAAGTGCTTGAGTGCGCCGGACGCACACCAGTTCACAACGGAGCT
>JBMNTU010000137.1:0-4489 GCA_050945895.1 Christensenellaceae bacterium
TAATGCCAACGAATTTATTGCGTGGATCACCGTGAGAAACGCATCTTTCGAGGAAAATGATTCCATTTTTCCAGATCCCTATACCTCGTATATTTTCAACACGATGGCTGGGTATGAATTTTATAAGGTCACCAGCAATCCAGGGTATAAACCTAAGAAGACCGAAATTGATCCTTACATCCGGGTGCACTACAAAAGAGACGAGAATCAAAACACCCTAGACTATCTATGGGTTACAACTGCCGAATATAAAATCAGGTACAGAGATTTATTCCCCCCCCTGGTTAAAGAATTGGCAAAAACATATAAGGAGATGGAAGATGCCTGAAAAAAAACTCGTGAAATTAAGCGAAGTATCCCGCCGTATCGGTGTAAATTACCAAAGGCTTTTCTATGCAGTAGCCTCTGGGAAAATCCCCGCAGAAACTAACGAGACAGGAAGCCGATGGTTCGTTAACGAATCCGACATACCAAAAATTAAAAGTATTTTGAGAGCCTAATTTTTTGCCTCTAATCAGCGTAATTGCATATCGAAGGATTGTGAATATGAACAAGTTAATCCAGATAAACCAACAAGCTCAGCCCTCAGGGTCATCACTATTGGACGTGAAACAGGTTGCTCGGTTGCTGGGGAAATCCACAAAGACGCTGTCTGCCTGGCGCCAAAGGGGTTTCGGTCCAACTTTCATTCGAGTAGGGAAAAGCGCAATGTACTATGAATCCGACATTCACGAATGGTTGCAAAAAAATCGCCGGCGAAATGCCGTTGATGGGTAAAAAAAATGCCGGAAGGCCCGGCGCGGAAAATGATTATGTCTTCTATTATATTCGAAATTATTGAAAAAACAAACGCAAAACCGAGCGGCTTAAACCAATGGCAGGGGCATTGTCCAGCGCATCGAGACAGTGATCCGTCGTTATCGATCAGATTACTAGAAGGGGATACAGTACTATTAAAATGTTTTGCGGGGTGTTCCCAGGAATCAGTCATCGAGGCATTGGGATTGCAGAGGGCTGATCTATTCCCTGACCAAAAAAGGAAAAATCCACCTCCCACGCTACAGGAGTTTGCCGACTACACCCGCCTGCCGATTTCATTCCTCAAACAAATGAAACTTCAGCAAATCCAAAATGGTGTGAAAATCCCCTACTTTCTTGCGAGTGGCAGCGAATACACAAGATTCAAAATAAGAACATCAATTCACGGCAAACCTCGGTATATCTGGAGTAAAAATAACAATGATCCCATCATCCCTTACGGCTTAAACCGGTTACCACTGGCGCGACGGTGTAAATTCTTGATCCTGGTTGAAGGAGAAACCGACGCATTAACATTGTGGTTTCATAATTTTCCAGCACTCGGCCTTCCGGGCGCAGACACTGCAAAACTTTTGAAGCCGGAATACCTGGAAGGCATTGAAAAAATTTATGCGATTCGCGAACCCGATCAGGGCGGAGATACATTCATCACCGGCATTGCCGATAGATTGAACGCGATCAATTGGTGGGGTAAATACTATGTTATCGAAATGTAAAGACCCTTCCGAATTATACAAGTCAAATCCAGAAGGGTTTAAACTTGCAATCCAGGGCTACATCGAGAGAGCCAGTCTCTACGAAAAGGCTAAACCCGTGATTATCGAGCCAACACCTCAACAGGGTGATTCCCTACCCCCAGTACCGCAGCCGCCAAAAATTGACCCAGTTGCATTTTATGGTTTGGCAGGTAATTTCGTAAAACTTGTGGAACCGGAAACCGAGTCTGATCCGGTTGCGTTGCTGATCCAGTTTCTCACATTTTATGGAAATGCAATCGGTCGTACCGCGTTCTGGGAAGTGGGGAAAACTTCCCACTTTTGCAACCTGTTTGCGGTGCTTGTAGGTCAATCGAGCAGAGGAAGAAAGGGGACTTCACTGGATATCGTAAAATCTTTGTTTCGTTCAATTGATGAAGCCTGGACAGACAACTGCATTAAATCTGGGCTCTCATCGGGCGAAGGCATAAAATACGCGATAAGGGACGCGCTCACAAAGCAGGAACCGATCAAAGACGGGAAAGAATTAGTTGGATATAAGGAAGTCATCATAGATCCAGGCATCGAGGACAAACGGCTTTTAGTAATTGAACCAGAGTTTGCGAATGTGTTGAAACTCTGCGACCGTGATGGAAACACGTTGTCAAGTGTGCTACGTCAGTTATGGGACGATGGAGATTTACGAAACTTAACCAAGAACGATCCTATCAGAGCAACAGGCGGGCACGGTTCAATCATTGGTCACATAACTAAGGATGAACTATTACGCTACCTCAACAGTACGGAGGCGGCGAACGGCTTTGCAAACCGATTTCTTTGGTTATGGGTGCAAAGGTCGAAGCTATTACCGCGAGGCGGAAATCTTAACAAACTGAATTTTCAGCCAATAATCCAGCGCCTTACAGAAGTTGCTCGTTTCGCTCGACTGTTAGATCACCCCATGGAATTTGACGAAGAAGCGTTCCAGGCGTGGGATAAAATTTACCCATACTTGACGCGAGAAATACCGGGCTTACTCGGTTCAATCACCGCGAGAGGAGAAGCACAGGTTAAACGACTTTCCTGTATTTATGCCCTGCTGGATGCAGATCATGAAATCAGGATACAACACCTTAAAGCCGCGCTGGCTTTGTGGGAGTATGCAGAAGCATCGAGTGAACACATCTTTGGAGAAGCACTAGGTGACAGCACCGCAGATACCATACTTGAGGCGTTGCGCAACTCACCAGGTGGAATGAGCCGTACCGACATCAGTAAACTTTTTAACCGACACAAAACCGCAGCACAGATCCAACAAGCACTATCTCTACTGCAACGGAACGAACTTGCGCAGCCGCAAACTTTCACCACCGACGGGCGAGCAAAGGAGGTTTGGATAAGGAAAAATGGGAAAGTATCTTGAATTACTAGAACCAGAGCAGAGTAAAGAAGATGAACAGGAAGAATGGTTCAAAGACAAGCATCCATTCCATCGTGAATTTTATAATGCAGGATACAGTTTCGAATACGTGAAAGCCTGCTGGGACGCCTGGCAGCAGATTGAAAGAATTGAACTGAAACCGGAAGAGGGAGGTAATTACAATGGCAGAATTTAAGTTTTATCCCCGTGTAACAAAAGGCTGTGAGTTCGAAGAGTACGATGGAAACCAAATTCTATCCAATCCGTTGCAGTCGGTGTGAAGCGCTACTGGCTTATGCTCGGAGAGGTTCAACGGCATTTTGCAGTATCTGCAAGACAGAAAACAAAGCAGGTGGTAAGCCTATTATAATTAATACGAAGGGAATCAAAACCATGAAGAACGTCGAAATGTCAGTCAAGGAAAATATCCTGACGGTCGAGATCGATCTGAGTAAAGACCTGGGACCGTCAAAGAGTGGCAAAACCAATATCGTTGCAACCACTGGCGGGAATGTTCCTATATCCGGACGTGAGGAGAAAATCGGAATTAATGTTTTTCGTCCGACAAAACCCAGTGTGCAGGGTGAGGCGGTCAATGAATAACCACCCGATTGGAATTATGAACTACAAGGAAATAAAGTATCACGCTCCACTGATTGAGCCATGACAGTGGAAAAAGCCCTCTGGAGAGGGAGAACTCCAGGGGGTTTTGTGTTTATATCGGGAGAATCGCATATAACGGACGGAAACAGGCACAGGAGCGCAGAAGTTCCTTCAGCCGACTCTTACCATTGCCGCGGGTGAGATCGTTGATTGTGGTTTAAATATGACAGGGTTTTTTCGAGAGCATTGATAAAAAATGCCTGTAACGCCAGTTTTGCATACCGGTTGATGTACTCCTTCCCCAGATCGGCAACAGTAAAAGTGTTCTCCTTTATAATCTTCTTGTCAAAGGGATCCAAACCATGACGCAGAGCAGAAAAGCAGTCCTGGGCTTTATCTCTGGCTTCCTTCAGGGGAATCCTATCCCTTAATGCGCTAAATACGCTTTTTGCGCACCATCGAAAGCAATTTAATTAATCCATGAGTACCCTTAATGCGCAATGCGCAATAAGCGTAAAAAGCCTAAAAGTATCGGCAGTATCGGCATTCTCTTATAAGAGAAGGAAAAACAAAAAAGAAATATATATCCATGAGCAGTAACTTCGGACACCCTCACCACTTATATAAATTGAAAAATGGCGATACTGGCGATACGCCGATACCGGCTCAATAAAATCAAGGACTTAAGTGGTATCGCCATTATTTCATCAATTTAAAGTGGCGATACTGGCGATACCTCACACACAGGATGAAAAGGGATACTCCAACACGAACAGAAACCAATGAAAACTTGACAAGAACAAACAAGTTTGTTAATTGGATTGCTCCTCCCCTCCAGCTCTTGAGCAGGGTTCTGTTTCCGGGAAAGAAGAGACCACCGGGTGGGGTAAAGTCTCCGGTGAACAGTAGAGGGAAACATTCCCTCTCTAAATTTTTTTTGGGTTTTGTTTTC
>JBMNTU010000138.1:0-4460 GCA_050945895.1 Christensenellaceae bacterium
TTCTTAAGGACATCTTCTACGACTTTTTGCCTGAATTCCCCAGAAAACGGAGTCCCTTTTGGCATAAAAACACCCCCAAAGTTATTTCAGTATACCATACTGTCTAACTTTAGGGGTGCAGTTCAGTAATGGGGTCTTTCGTTTATTCGATGTCAATCACCATACCGCAGTGCAGTTTGACGAAGTTGCTCCCGAAAGCGTCCAGAAGCCGGCTTTCCGCTTTCAGGCCGGTACAGTGTCCGGTATAAATCTTGAGTCCCGGCCGCTCCCGCAGATTCGCAACCGTTTTACCGATACGCTCATCGTCCGAGTTAATAAGATGGAACCCGCCGATTACGTGCGTGACATGTTCCACCTCTGTAAGCTTCACCCCGTGGTTAATCACATTGACAATGCCGGCATGGGCGCAGCCGGTGACAACAACCAACCCCGCCCCGGTCCGGAAATAAAGCGAAATATCGTCCATAATCTCATCCGGGATAGTTTTACCCTCGTTCAAAGTGTATAGTCCCATGCGCTGCCCCGACTCGAACTCGGTATCCCGCGGAACGGTGCCTGAGTACAGCATCCCGGCCCCGAGCGGCAGCGGGGATGCAGCAAGCACCCAATGCCCACCCGCCCTTGCCGCTTCTCGCCGGGCTGTCACCATCGAATAGCCGACGTCAAACCAGAACGGATCAGCCGTAAAACTGGTACGGTTAATGGCCGGGTGAACCAATATCGGGACATATTCTTTTTGCATCGCCCGTAAAATGCCAATCAAGCCGCCGGTATGGTCGAAATGAGAGTGCGAAAGGACAATCATGTCAATGTCCGCCGGATCCAGTTTCATTTGGCTCAAGTTGTGCAGAATCGGTTCGGCACAAGAACCGGTGTCGAACAAAATCCGTTTCTGTCTCCCTTTCACATTGACGTCAACCAGGTAGGCAACTCCGTGCTGCGCCCAGTAAGGACTGTTCTGGCCCGCGTAGTCGTCGGCCAGAACGGTGATGCGCAACTTTTCCACCGTCTCTCTTCCTTGACCCATACTAACCCTCCTCCACATCGGTAAACTTTCGCACCGCTTTCCCCTGCAAATAATCGAATTTCTTCCCTTGCCAGGTGTCCCGCAATCGCAGAGTATTCTCGATCTCCGCTTGAATCTTCCACCAGCTCGTGTTCCAATTGGCCCAGAGTGTACTCGCCTCCGGCGCCCGGCCGATTAGACGCTGGAGAGTGACGGTCGGATCGAGGTATTCGAGGAACGTCACGACTCTCTCGACATATTCATCGCGGGAAATCAGCGGCAGTTCCCCCCGGCTGAACATAGCGCCAAGCGGCGTGTTTTTGACGATATACAGGGCGTGCAGTTTGGCCTGGTCTATCCCCAGTGCGGAGAGGACCTTGGCGCTCTCAACAACGTCATTAGCGTCGTCCCACGGCAGATTCAGAATAAGATGGGTGCAGACGGCGAAGCCATATCCCTTGACCCTCAGAACGGCGTCAATGAACTCGGCCAAGGAGTGCCCCCGGTTAATTCGGCGCAAAGTGTGGTAATTGACCGTCTGCAGCCCAAGTTCGAGTGTGATTTTGATGTTCTTCTCCCGCTCCAAGACGGCGAGGATATCGAGATATCGTTCATGAATGCAGTCCGGCCGGGTGGAGACGGACAATTCCACCACCCCTGGACTGACGGCCTGTTCCGTATGGCGCCGGAAGTCTTCCGGCGGCAGATATGTATTCGTAAAATTTTGGAAATATACGATGTATTTACGCGCATTGAATTTTCGGCTGATTCGGGGCTTATTGATATTAAGTTGTTCCCGCACAGACAAAGTGCTCGGCAGGTCCTCAAAAACGGCCCCTTCCTCGCCGCAGTAAATACAGCCGCCGCAGCCCAAAGTCCCGTCCCGGTTCGGGCACGTAACCGGCAGATTAACGGGAAGCTTGTACACTTTTTCCCCGTAGCGCCGCCGCAAATAATCGGAATAGCGGTTGTAACGCGTTTTATCTTCTCTCATTTCCCATCTCCTTCGCCGCAATAACTGATAGCCTTCTAAACTGACCGTAAGCCGGGATGATTGCACTGTCCGAAGCTGGTCGATATAATCAAGCGTTTGCGGGATTAAGCGCCTCTAAATAGGCGGAAAATGAACTTCCTGTCATTATACGGGTGACACTAACCCCGAATAAGATAAATCAGTCAGCATCAAACCGGAAGGAGGCTCTGACCAGAATGAAACGCAGGCCACCCGCGGATGATTGTTATCACCCTTGTCCCCCTGGCGAAAGATATTCCCCAGCCTATCCGCCTCGTGACGGCTGCCGCCCACCTCGCCCGCCGAAGAAGGAATTGGCTCAGGCGTACATTCCATACCAATATTATACGGAGCGTTTTGCGCCGATGACTGCCCTCGATAAAGGGACGATTTTTCCCGAGCTGTACAAACCGTACGAAAAAGGCGGAAAATACCGCTCTTGCTGACACTGCGGCGACCGAGTCCGCTATTGACATTAACGGGAAAGGAGGCCGGCTGATGGACCGGAGACAGTGCGCCCTGCTGAAAGAAATCCAGGCGCTCGAATTTACCGCTATTGACTTCAATCTTTATCTCGACACTCACCCGGAAGACCGAACGGCTCTGCGGGACTACAATCGAACCGTGGTCGAACTGAATGAACTAAAAAAACAATACGAAGAAAAGTATGGGCCCATCTCACCCATGCATCCGGAGAGCCGTGATTATTGGGCTTGGGCAACCACGCCCTGGCCGTGGGAAGTATGTATCTGACCCGCTGACAGAAAGGAGAGAATGGCATGTGGGTTTACGAGAAAAAACTTGAATACCCGGTTCGTGTCTCCTGTCCCAATCCCCGTCTCGCCAAAAATATCATTACCCAGTACGGCGGACCGGATGGCGAACTCGCAGCCTCCCTGCGCTACCTGACCCAGCGCTACAGCATGCCGACAAAGCAAGCCAAGGCGGTACTGACCGATATCGGAACCGAAGAATTGGTACCGGGATGTTATAAATAACTTAAGTCCAACTCTTCAAATAAATCTTCGAAGTTGCAGTTGAATGCTTTCATAAGCCCGATAATATTCTCGACCGCCGGCTGGTACTGCTGCTTCACCCAGTCGGACACGGTTTTCTGCCGTACTCCCGAAGCATTGGCCAGCTGATCTTGGCTTATTCTTTTCAGCTTGCGCAGCGCTCGGATCTTGTTCATCACTGCCATACGCATCACCCGGGAGATACTTCGCCGATGCTCGTTCCAACCCCTGCCAATAATTCACACCCAGCATTAAGCCTCCAGAACTATGCCAATTGACACCTGCTTGAATAGAATACAACAGAACCCGTCACTTCTATCCCTCCTTGCCGCCTGGTAAGGCGGTATTTTTTACCCATAATGAGAAGAGCAGGGTGCGCACACCCCACTCCGGGAAGGAAATGACTTAAATGGCCAGGTTACCGTTTACTCCAATCTATAGGATGCACAACTACTGATCAACGTTGCGTCCATTTAAAAACATCCTCTAGTTTGCACTTAAATATTTCAGTAAGCCAATATGCTTCATCAAGGCTTGGCTGCAAACGATTAGCTTCCCAATGCTCTACTTGTCTTACCTCGGTCTTGAGTGCTAAAGCTAGTGCCCCTTGAGACCATCCTTTTGCCTCACGAATTTCTGCAATCCTGTTGACAACTGGCATTGTATCACCTCAATAACTTTTAAGCAGCTTAATTCGGCATATATTTACACTTTCCTGTCGCTAAAGCCATATTATGCTTTATTCAATAACAAAGATGAACTAAATGGCGGCGTAATCATGCGTAATCTTTGAAGCATTCAAACTTTCGACAAATCTCTTGACAAATTGACACTTCAACTATAGAATAGCCGTTTGTTGCTATCATACTAGCTTTGCAATCAAGTCATCGCACGCTTCATAATAATTAGTATAAACGAAACAGCAAAAGCTGGTGGTATAAAATTATTAAGGAGCTGAAAAAATGACTCGGGTTATTGCGCCAAGAGATTACTTTAACCAAAAAGGAGTTCTGCTGCTGGCAAAAGGAACTGAAACAACCGAAGAGATAATATCGAAGTTGGATAGGCTCTACGGTCCTAGCAATGCAGCGCCAGCCGCACCTGAAAAAAAGGAGCATCCGGACCATCTGCCCATTGCCCTGGAACTGGGGAATAAAATGCAGCTTCCCGATCTTGCTGCCATAGAGAAGCCGAACAAGGTGCTCACCGAGGTCATCTTCGGATCCAAGAAAAGGTCATGGTGGATGTTTGTCAGCGCTTTAAGCAATTATGTGGACTGGCTTTACACGCACTCAATCGATGTCGCCATAATCTCATTAATGATGGCTAAGGAACTGGGCTTCGATGAGCAGCAAATGTTGAACATAGGAATAGGTTCTTTCCTGCACGATACGGGCAAACTGCTGGTCCCGAAAGAAATAATCCA
>JBMNTU010000139.1:0-4429 GCA_050945895.1 Christensenellaceae bacterium
CTTTGAAGCAGCCGTCGCAGTATATCAGCACCTCTACCTGCTTGCCGGTACGCTTTTTCAGCTCCTGCTGGATACCGTCCACAACGGGCTGGCAATCGCGCGGGAAGAGCTTGACGGAATCTTCTGTTGCCATATTGGAGCCCAGCAGGCCAAACTGCGGGTTGGAGCCGCTTCCGTCCACGCTTTGCGTCAATATTTCGTCTAGCCGCAGGACTTTTTCTCCGCCTGCACTTTTCAAAATGCGCTGGGTGCGCATGCGGGTGTGGATATCGCAGCACAGCACATTTTTGGTGTAGTTCAGCATATAGGCGGGGTTGTTGGAAAACAGGATTTCTACGTTGCTTCCCAGACTTTTGTAAAACTCGATATAGTCTACACCAGTGAAGGTATGCACCGTTTTATTGCCGAATAATTTACGGAAACCGGCTTCGTCGAAGCTGTCGCTATAGGGATTGACACCTTTTTCATCCAGCATATCCCAGTCCACCAGCATATTGCCCACTTCGTCCCCCGGGTAGGAGAGCTGTACGTAAAGCTTTTCGCACCCGGCCGCTATGGATTTGAGCAGAATGGAAAAACGGTTGCGGCTGAGAATGGGAAAAACGATGCCCAATTCTTTTCCGCCAAATTTTTGGCGCACGTCTTTGGCGATTTGCTGGCAGGTGGCATAGTTGCCCTGGGTGCGCGCCACCACAGACTCGGTGATGCCTACGATATCTCCGTCGTCGATGGAGAAACCCTCGGCACCGGATGCGTCTAGCAGTGCGTCGCAAACTGTGTGTACCAAGTCGTCTCCTGTATTGAAGATAGGTGTTACAATTCCCCTGGAAATTACACCGGTATGTTTCATAATAGCATCTTCCTTCCATTGCCTGTTTAGCGTTTTTTTCATTTCAACCTTAGTATTATACCACAAACGGGGCGTGTTTCCAGTCCAAATGTAATGATTTTACCTTTTGAATGGCAGAAATATGGGAAGCATCCCTAAAATGAGCGTATTTGCTTTTGATTTTGAAGGGAATTTTGCCCGGGCATAACCGCAACTCCCTCCGGTAGTACCGAAGGGAGTTGTTGCGGCCTGTTTTTGGTTGCCGTTAAGACGCCTGCAGGAACTGGCCGTTGTAAAGCTCGGCATAAAAACCGTTTTGCGCGAGCAGCGCATCGTGTGTGCCGGTTTCGACAATGTCGCCGTCCTTCATAACGAGAATGAGGTTGGCGTTTTTGATGGTAGATAGCCTATGGGCGATGACAAATGTGGTCCTCCCTGCCATCAGCTTATCCATCGCTTGCTGTATGAGAATTTCGGTACGGGTGTCTACCGAGCTGGTGGCCTCGTCCAGTATAAGCATGGGTGCGTCCTCGATCATGGCGCGGGCAATCGTAATAAGCTGTTTTTCGCCGGCGGAGAGCGTTGTTTTATCATTTAAAACGGTATCGTAGCCCTGGGGCAGCGTTTTGATGAGGTGGTGCACGCCCACCGATTTGCAGGCGCGCACGACGTCTTCGTCCGAAACGCCTTTTTTGCTGTAAATAATGTTTTCTTTTACCGTGCCTTCAAACAGCCATGTATCCTGCAATACCATGCCGAATTGCGCATGGACGGTTTCGCGCTTTAGCCGACTGATGGGAATGCCGTCGATCAGTATCTCTCCGCCATCCAGCTCGTAGAAGCGCATGAGCAGGTTGACCATGGTTGTTTTTCCGGCGCCGGTTGGCCCGACGATCGCTATTTTTTCGCCGGGATGCGCATGCGCGGAAAAATCCTTTACGATAATCTTATCGTCCGAATAGCCGAACCGTACATTTTTGAATTCCACATCGCCGCGCATATGTTCAAGCCGACAGTCCTTTTCTGTTTCGTCCGCAAGTTCCTCTTCGTCCAAAAATTCGAACACGCGCTGCGAGGCGGCCGCAGTAGACTGCAGGCTGGTTGCTGCTTGCGATATCTGGGAGAGCGGTTGGGTGAACAGCCGTATGTATACCATAAAGGATACGATTACGCCGAAGGATATGCTGCCCTGAAAGGCCAGCGTTGCACCGACGACGCATACAAGCGCGTAGCCAAAGTTGCCGATGAACATCATCAGCGGCATCATAATGCCGGACATAAACTGGGACTTCCATGCGCTGGCATGCAGCTTGTCGTTGATGGAAGAAAACTTGGCTCGTTCCTGCCTGCTTCCGTTGTATACCTTTACGATGTTGTGTCCAGAGTAGATTTCTTCTACATGCCCGTTGGCTGCGCCAAGCTGTTCCTGCTGGGCAGAGAAGTGTTTTTGAGACCGTTTGATGATTTGAGACATGAGAACCAGGCCGATTGCGGCCGAGGCAATGGCGGTGAGCGCGAGGATCCAGTTGATGGTAAACATCATAATCAGCACGCCGGCGAACATTGTGACGGCCGTGATCAATTGGCCGATGCTTTGGTTGAGCGTTTGGCCGATGGTATCGACGTCGTTTGTGACACGGCTCAGCACGTCGCCATAGCTTGTTTTATCAAAATACTTGAGCGGCAGCCGGTTTATTTTTTTAGATATATCGTTTCTCATTTGTCGGGTGATTTTTTGTGTGGTTGTTGACATCATGCGTCCCTGTACCCACGACAGAATGAAGCTGATACAGTATAGCACGGCCAGCAGGGCGACAATTTGCAAGACGGCTTCGACGTTGATGGACGTTGCAAGCCCTTCTGTGATGAGGTCGGTAATTTGCCCCAAATAATTTGGCCCGAGCAACGTGAGCACCGTACCTATTATGGCGAATACCAGCGCCGCTATAATAATGGGCAAATAGGGCCTGCAATAAGCAAGCAGCCTGCCCCATGATTTTTTGAAATGATTGTTGTCGGCTTTTTCCCCGGCGCGCACTGTGCGCGGGCCAAAGCCCCCTGTAGGATTAGGCATTTGCAAGTTCCTCCTTTGACAATTGTGAATAGGCGATTTCCTGGTACACGCTGCAGCTTTTTAAAAGCTGACGGTGTGTGCCCCGGCCGACGACCTTTCCTTCGTCCAGCACAATGATCTGGTCTGCGTTGATGATTGTGCCAATTCGCTGCGCGACAATTAGTGTAGTTGCGTCGCGGGTTTCTTTTTTCAGGCTGGCCCGAAGCTGCCTGTCTGTTACGTTATCCAGCGCGGAGAAGGAATCGTCGAATATGTAGATTTCCGGTTTGCGGTAGATTGCGCGGGCAATGGAAAGGCGCTGCTTTTGTCCGCCGGATACGTTGCTGCCGCCCTGCGCGATGCGGGCGCTATACGCGCCGTCCATTTCTTCCACAAAATCCTGACCCTGTGCAATTTCGACGGATTTCATCATATCTTCATATGTAGCGCCGTCCTCCTTGCCGTTTTCGCCATAGGTTACGTTAGACGTTACTGTTCCGGAAAACAGCACGGCTTTTTGTGAGACATACCCCAGCTTATTGTTCAGCGCTTCACGGTTATAGTCGCGCACGTCGACGTCGTCAACAAAAACGGCACCTTCGGTTGCGTCGTAAAACCGCGGCACCATGTTGACAAGCGTGCTTTTTCCGCTGCCTGTAGACCCAATGAACGCGACCGTCTCGCCTTTGTTTGCCGTAAAGCTGACGTCTTCCAGCACATACTCTTCTGCGCCGGGGTATTTGAAGCTGACGTTTTTAAATTCCACTTTGCCCAAAATGCCGTCGGGAGACATGGTAACGCTGCCGTCCTGCATGCTTTCTTTTGTGTCCAGCACCTCGAGCACACGGCCGGCAGATACGGAAGCACGCGGCATCATGATAAACACCATGACCATCATCATGAATGACATGACGACCTGCATAGCGTAGGAAGAGAACACGACCATGTCGCTGAACAGCGCAATCCGGGCGTCTGCCCCCGCGGCGTTGATCAGGTATGTGCCGATCCAGTAGATAGACAGGGTCAGTATGCTTTGTATCAACGTGACGAACGGCATCATCATTGCCATTTTTTTGTATACATAAAGGTTGTTTTGCGTCAGGTCTTCGTTTGCATTCTCAAACTTTTCTTGCTGGAAGCCTTCGGCATTATATGCCCGTATGACGCGGATGCCTGTCAGGTTTTCGCGGGTGAGGCTATTTAATTTGTCCGTCTGCTTCTGCATTTTTTTGAAGCGGGGATAAACCATGATAAATAAAATGGCAAAGCCGGAGACCAGCGCAATTACCGCACCTGCGGTGACGGCCGACCATTGCCAGCTTTTGTCTATAATTTTCGTAATTGCCCACACTGCCGTAATGGGGGCTTTGATGAGCATTTGCAGCGCCAATGCGTTGAATTGCTGGATTTGCGTGATGTCATTGGCGTGCCCCCCAATCCTTGAACCAGTTCCAAAGTTAGTGGAGTGATGATAAACTAACGAAGAAGGAGAATGGAGATGGCAAGGAAAAAATACACAACAGAGCAGATAATTGTAAAGCTTAGAG
>JBMNTU010000140.1:0-4348 GCA_050945895.1 Christensenellaceae bacterium
TGGAGCAAGGCCAAACGCGCGAAGAGATATTCTACGGATTTGCGAACTCACCGGAGTTTGACAGTATTTGCAGGAGCTATGGGATCGTACGGGGCACGGGCGGCAGCCAGATACACGGAAATGTTGTATATTGGGTGGATGGAGGAGACGTATACCACCAAACGCGAAATTGCGCAACCTTATCTCGGTCAACAAACATACACAGCGGAACGGCGGAACAATCGGGAAAAAGCCGTGCCTGCAAGGTATGCGGATAAGAAATTGCAAAAAGAGGCCTTTTAACAGGCCTCTTTTTTATATACTAAAAGATTATTTTTAGATGTCCAACAGAAAAGGAAGGATATGCTCCAGCTTCATGCCGCGCGAGGCTTTGACAAGTACGGTATCGCCGCTTTGGATATGCGAAAGGATGCCCGAGCAAAGCGCTTCGACAGTGGCGAAGTGGACGGCGTTTCCCCCGGAGGAGGCGGCGCCGTCGTACATCATCTTTGCGCCGGTGCCTACGAGCAGTATGTGGTCTATTCCTTTATCTGCGGCATACTTGCCTACTTCGTAATGGTATTTGCCCGATTGCTCGCCAAGCTCGAACATATCGCCCAGGATGCAGACTTTGCGGCCGGCGGCAGTGTTTAGGATATCGAGAGCGGCCTTCATAGAGGACGGGTTGGCGTTGTATGAATCGTCCAAAATGGTAACGGTGGCTCCCTTTTGTATGTTCATCCGGCCGCCCACAGGCGCATAGCAAGCAAGGCCGGATTGTATTTCTTCCGTGGTCATACCGTAGGCAAAGCCGACGGCAATAGCGGCAAGCGCGGCAAGCACCATATGTTTTCCGGGGTACGGCAGATGGAACGCGCATTCTCCCTTGCTGGTGGAGACGGTAAAATCTGTCCCGGAAAGGCCGCGCTCGTGGTGCCGGGCAACACGCAGGGTATTGCGGTCCATAAACCCGTAGGATACGACGCTTTTTTGCTGGCTTTGCAAGGGGAAGAGGAGATTGTCATCGCCGCAGATGAATAATGTTCCTCCCGGTTTTTGATGGGAGGTGATTTCGCATTTGGCGCGCAGTGTGCCTTCTTTGGAGCCGAAATGCTCGATATGGGCTTCTCCGATATTGGTGATTACGCAGTCGTTTGGCTGCGCGATTTTAGATAGCTGCTCGATTTCGCCGAAATGGTTGGTACCCATTTCGATGACGGCGACCTGGTGGAAGGGCTCCAGGCGAAACAGCATTTTGGGAACGCCCGTCTGGTTGTTGAGGTTTCCTTCGGTTTTGAGCGTTTGGTATTTTTGGGCCAGCACGGCGGCGATCATTTCCTTGGTAGTCGTTTTGCCTGCGCTGCCAGTAATGGCGATCAGGCGAATATCGAACAGTGTGCGGTACCAGGCTGCAAGCGCCTGGAAGGCATCGAGCGTGGATTTTACTAGGATGTATGGCTTTTGCGAATCCAGTTTTTTTTCGGACAGGCAGCAGAGTGCGCCGGCATCGTACGCGGAGGGGATGAAGGTATGCCCGTCGAACTGCTCGCCGATGATAGGGATGAACAGAAACCCATCCTGAACCTCGCGGTTATCGATTACAACGCCCTGTACGTTTTGGGATAACAGTGCCGGATCGCCGAAAAATTCGCCGCCCGTTGCCGCTACTGCCTGCTGTAGACTGAATACTTTCATATTTGTCACCTGTATTTTTCCAGAGAAAGCGCAATGATTTTTTCGCAGAGCGCAGGATAGTCGTAGCCGACGGCTGCGGCCTCCTGCGGAAGCAGACTGGTGGGCGTCATGCCCGGCAGGGTGTTTGCTTCCAGGCAATAGGGGTTGCCTGCATTGTCCAGCATAAAATCTACCCTTGCGTATACATCCAGCATGAGTGTGTCAAAAACGCGCAGCGCGGCTTGCTGCATTTCCGTTGCAACAGGCTCGGGCAGGTCTGCCGGGCACACCTCTTTGGTAAGACCGGGCTGATATTTTGCGGTGTAGTCGTAAAATTCGCGGTCGGGGATGATCTCTATAACGGGAAGCGCCTCGCCGCCGAGCACGCCCACGGAAAACTCGCGTCCGGGTATATATTCCTCGGCCAGCAACGTATCTTCAAGAGCGAATGCTTCGAGCGCGGCAGCTTGCAGTTCTTCAAGGGTTTCCGCTTTGAAAACGCCGATGCTGGAGCCGCCCGAGCAGGGTTTTACAACGCAAGGAAAGGGAATATCCTGCGGAAACGGCAAGCCCTTTTGGATATAAACTGCCTTTGCAGTGGGGATGCCGCTTTTCAGCAATAGTTGTTTTGTAAGCCACTTATTCATGGCGAGTGCACTTCCGAGGTAGCCGGTACCGGTATACCGGATGCCAAGTGCATCGAAAAAAGCCTGCATACGGCCATCTTCGCCTGCGTCGCCGTGCAGCCCCATGTATACGAGGTCGGCGGCGTTGCAAACTTCGATTACGTTTTGCCCAACCAGCCCCTGGCCGCCGGTGCGGCTCGCCTGCAGGCAGGCAAGGTCGGGGGCGGACGTGCCTACGCGCGTATCGTGCGGTTCGTCGTGCAGAGTGAAGAGGTCTGCAATATTTTCGGGCAGGGAATCGAGGCCCAAAAAAGAGTCTACCATGACGGACGGATGACCGGCTTTTTTTAATGCGGACAGCACCATAGACGCAGAGGAAAGGGAAACATCCCGCTCTGTGCTGAGGCCGCCCGCAAGTACTGCTATATTCATATATTGCTCCTAACTTTGCGGTTTTTATTCAATATCTTTTCTATTATAACGAATAAGCGACGGTTTTCGCAAGTGGGAGCGGCGCGTTGACGGGCAGAATAAAATACGTTATGATACTGGGGGACGCGAAAACGAGGAGGATACGGCGGTTGAAGGCGTTTTGGGCCGTTTTTAAAAAAGACAAAATCAACTGGTTTAGCCTGGTAGTATTGATTTTGGCATTTGCTGCGCTGGTATGGTTCAATTTTAACCGGCTTACATATATTGCGGACGCCGATTCGACGGGTGAAATGGGGCTATATAACCTGCTTTCGGAAGAGGGCGGGATTATAAGCCAAAACTGGCATTATTCCACAGAGCTGCGCATACTCAACACACAATTGATTATGGCGCCGCTGTTTGCGCTGATCGATAACTGGTTTACCGCAACGGCCGTGGGAAACATTTTACTGTATATAATCCTGATATTTTCTTATTGCTTTATGATGCGCGGGCTGGGCGTGCAGCTTAAGTGGACATTGCTGACGGCCTCCTGCCTGCTGGTGGGTTTTTCGTATTCGTATTTTAGCTTTGTACTTGTATTGGCCTATTACATTCCGCATATCATCCTGCAGTTTTTTATTGTTGGCGCGTTTGTGCGATTGTTGAGGGCGGAGGATTATGCCCGGAAATACATTGTTTTCCTGGGGTGCCTGTATGTGTTTTTGGCATTTATGACAGGGCTGGCAAGCGTCCGCTACTTGCTGATTGTGCATGCGCCGCTTCTGTTGGCAGGGTTCTTTACGATGCTGAACAAAACAGAGGACATGCAAAGCATGACCTTGAGAGGTTTTTTTGGGCAGAAAAACACCAAAATATTTCTGCTTGGACTAATTGGGATTGGCGTTGCCGCAGTGGGGGTCTTGTTCAACTATGAAGTGTTGAGCGAGAGCTATACCTATGCAAAAGGCGCGCAGATGGGAATTAGCTTTACCGAGAAAAGCGTGATTGGAACGCTGGATTATACGGCGGGATATTTACTGGAAGGCCTTGGATATACAAAAGGGGCCAAGCTGTTTTCGTCTGCGGGGATTGCAAACCTGTTTGTATTCGTAATGGTTGCGCTTGTTGGGCTTTGCACGGTTTGGCTGTACAAGAGGCGGAAAAAACTGCCTCGGGCGCAAGCGTTTTTTTGTACCTTTGCACTGATGTCGTTTATTGTAAATGTATTTGCGTATTCGTTCCTGCTGTTTTATGGAGACGAATATACCGACCTGACGCGGTTTTATTTGCCAATGCTTGTTTTGCCGTTTCCGGTAATAGCGATCTATATGCAGCAGCAAACGCAGCCTCTGAAAAAAGCAGTGGTTGCCGCTTTGCTGTTTGGCTTAGTGTAAAATAATCATTGGCAAAAGGGAGGCGTCCAGAAGGCGCCTCCCACAGATACACACTTGATATAATGATTTTGGAAAAGAATCAATCAAGGAGTGTATGCAGTAATATGGTAAACGAGAAAAGCATAAGTTTCAATAGCCTGGAACGGGAAATCTATCGTTTTGTATGTGAATCTGGCTGCGAAATGGTAAAGCAGCTGCTGGAGCAACTGGACGAGAAGCTTGAGCGAGAGCGGGACAAATCACAATACCGGCATAAGGGCA
>JBMNTU010000141.1:0-4162 GCA_050945895.1 Christensenellaceae bacterium
AACACGTTTCTTCGCTGCCATAGCTCTTTTCCGCCTTTTCCGTTACTATGGCAACATTCTACACCCGGCATTGGCCTATTTTACGGACTTGTCATTGATGATTCATCCTAATAGCCATAAACGTTTTTACGCGTTTTGCCAACCAAATTGCCAACCAAAATCGCAATTGCAAGTTCCTTAATTATCTTTGCACTGCGGATTAATTTTAGCACCTTCAAATTACTATAGCAAGAAATAGTAAAGAGACCGCCGTATAAGCAGTCCCCAGACTGTCAAAGAAGTCCCAAATGTAATTTCGTGGGCAGGACGGGCTTTGAATGACCCCAAAAAGCCTTGCGCCTTTTGGGAACCTCCAGCCCGCGCAGCCCACACTTTTCTCCGCCCCAAAAAGCTGCGCCTTTTTGGGTACCCCGGGTGATTTTATGCGGTTTCGAGGCACGAGGAACCGCATAAAATCGGTAAACTGGCGGAAAACCGCAAGTTTTTCGACAAGCTGAGACTGCTATCCAAGCAGTCCTTCATCTACATTAGTTCTATTGTCCAATGTATAGTCAGTTCATGCACATGCCTCCGCATATATTTAGCGCCTGCCCCGTAATGTTGGCGGCCAGATCGCTGCATAAAAACAACACGCCGTTCGCTATATCCTCACATGTTTGAGGCCGTCTCATGGGAATACTTTTTTCCACGTACGATCTCCACTGCGTCTCTCGCGTTTCATTATCCTTATTCTCTGCGAACGCGTCCAAGATCTCCTCCCACATTTCAGTGCGAATGATGCCAGGGCAGATAGTGTTCACGTTGATGCCATAAGGCGCAGCCGTATATGCAGCGGACTGGTTCAGACTGATGATGGCCGCCTTGCTCATCCTATAATAGGCGTGCACCGGGCCTCCAGCCCTACCCGCCGAGGACGACATAGTGACGACCTTACCGAACCGTTGGGGGATCATCCGCTCCAGCGCCGCCCTGTACGCATTGCTGCAACCCAGCACGTTGACTCTGAACAGATTCTCTATCTTTTCCACTGGCGCATCCATTAGACCCTCTGTCAGCATTATGCCCGCAACATGCACGAAGATATCCAGCTGCTCCGGACCGTTCGCCACGCGCTGCACGTTCTGTAAATCGGTAACGTCGCAATAGGAAAACGTACTTATTAGGCCCAGACTCTGGATCTCTCTTGCCGTTTCATTGCCCAGAGCACGGTTGATATCAGCTACGATCACATACGCGCCGGCCTTGGCTAACGTCAGGGCCGTTGCTTTACCGATACCTCGGGCAGCCCCGGTAACGATGGCAGTTTTCCCCGACAAATCTATGCTTATCATTTATCTGCCTCCTTATTGTTTTTTGCTTTCGGTTAAGGAACAACAGGCTTATGCATGTTTTTATGCCGCTAGCACAATGCCAGTTTTGTTTTTTAGCAGTTCGAGGCGTATTTAGTTCTTAGAGGAAGCCGCTTTATAGGCTCTCCCTAGCGCATCCGCGGCTTTAATCGCCGCGGCGACCATCTCCTTGTTCACAACAAAGGGCTCGTTTTTCCAGTTGGAATGCATACTTGCCTCCGCTATCAGCGCAATATTCTCGTCGGTATTTGCCACATATAAATCCTCCAGCGTAATTGGCAATCCCACTTCAAAACAAAAACCCAGCACCTCGTTGATGGTTTCGGTCGGAGCGTTCTCCACTATCAGCTGGCATATCGTTCCGAACGCCACTTTCTCGCCGTGCATCGATTTTGACGCTGCTCCCGGTACCGCCGTCAGGCCGTCTGCGACGGAATGCGCTCCTGCCGTGTTGTTGTTCTCAAACCCCAGACCGCTCAACAGTATGTTGGTTTCAATTATATCCTCCAGAGCCTCGGTTACCACGCGTTGCTCCGCAGCTATCTTCGCCATCTTGCCTTTTGCCAGTAACGTTTTGTAGCAAGCCTGCGCAATGTACGTCCCCGCTATCGTCCTTCGAAACCCGCCGTCTTTGAAGTACACAAGGTTTGGAGAATCGGAATTTCTGTTGGCCTTCGCCTCTATTAATGTCGCGAGCGCGTCCCCCATGCCAGAGATCAAAAAACGCACTGGAGCTTGCGCGATGATCTCGCTATCTACAATCAGAATCTTGGGGCTCTCCTCGTAGAAGCGTTCCCCACAGTGTGTGCCGTTTTCATCGTAAATCACTGAAAGCGAGCTGGTCGGCGCGTCCGTGGAGGCTAACGTAGGCACGATCATCACCGGCAGCCCCAAGTCGTATGCAACAGCTTTGGCTACGTCAATAGCTTTTCCACCGCCTATACCTATGATCACATCCGGCATATGAGCCTTGGCCTCTTTCGCGGTGGAAACAATCGTCTGTTCCGTCACTTCAGTATTGTATACGATGGTGGCGATTTCTGATTCAGTGTCACTAAATATACTTGTGAGTTCTTTAGTCAACGATTCAAAGAAGAACTCATCAATAATCGCGACGACGCGTCTTCCCAGCTTCCTTGAATACAACTCAATATTACGCAATTCCCCCGGCCCCTGAATATACCTTTCCGGGGAACACCATGCCCTGGTAGTTTTTTTTACGAATGCCATAACCTGCTCCTTTCTTATCCGCACCATCCCTTCAGGCGCGGGTTTTCTTCCTGATCACTCTTTTACATGCCTCTGCAATGTGGAAATGCGTGAGCCCATATACTTCGGACAGATATTTCCTGCTGCCTACCTGGCCGAATTTTTCCTTCACGCCAATCCGCTCTAAGATACAGGGAGCGTTTTCTGATAAAACCTCTGCCACCGCAGAGCCCAGCCCGCCGATAATGTTATGGTTTTCCGCTGTTACAATCGCACCGGTTTTGATCGCGCTTTCGATAATGATCTCTTTATCCACAGGCTTGATGGTAAACATATCAACCACGCGTGCACTGACACCCTGCTCTGCCAGCATTGCCGCGGCTTTTATGGCCTGGATCACCTCTACACCGCACGCGATGATGGTGACGTCGCTGCCCTCCCTAAGCAGTTTGGCTTTGCCTATCGTAAATTCATTGTTTTCATCGTAGTAGCATTCAGTGCCCTTCCGTGGAAAACGGATATACATCACGCCATATTCTTTTGCAATCTTTGGCAACAGGTTTTGTAAAAGCACACTGTCGGCGATATCCAATATGGTCATTTCGGCAAACGACCGGTAAACCCCCATGTCTTCGAATGGCATATGCGTCCCACCGTTTTGCTGTGCGGTTATGCCTGGATCGCTACCCAATATTTTTATGTTAGCTTTGTTGTAGCATCCTGATAAGAAGACCTGATCCGCCACCCTACGGGAAGCAAACGTGCCAAAGCTGTGGACAAACGGCACCTTACCCTTTAGGGATAGTCCGGCTGCAACGCCGATCATGTTTGCTTCCATGATTCCGCAATTGATCGCCTGCGTCGGAAAGTCCCGCACCAGAGCGGACGAACCCAGTGCACCGCACAGATCGCAGTCCATGTAATAGATATCCTTATTCTCTTTCATGGTATTGGAAAGCCACGAGACAAGAGTATCACCCAAGTTGCATTTGACATTTTCTTTTAACAATTTAGCCATCTTGGCACTCCCCGCCCTTAATACACAGCTCGCGCAGGGCTTCCTCCAGATTTTCTTTTGTCACAGCCGCAGAGTGGTTGGAAAACATTGTCTCATACCGCGAGACACCTTTGCCCTTCACCGTATTCAAAATGATAACGCTCGGCCTATCTGTGCACTCCTTGGCATTTTTTAAGGAGTCGTATATCTCCCCTACATCATGCCCATCTTCCGTTTCTACGGCATTGTACCCGAAGGCCGTAAACTTTTCCGCCAGGCTTTTCAGGTCGCATATGTCCTTCACATAGCCGTCCAGCTGTTTTTTGTTCGCATCCACAAACGTAATTAAATTGTTCAATTTATGCTGCGCCGCAAACAGCGCACTCTCCCAAACCTGACCCTCCTGACATTCCCCATCGCCCAAAATCAGATAGGTATAAATTCCAGTCTTGCCGTCATTTTTATCCGCCAGCGCCAGCCCGATGGCCGTAGAAGCACCTTGACCCAGCGAACCGGTGGACACATCTACGCCGGGTGTTTTCAGTCTATCCGCGTGGCTTGGCAGGTTTGTCCCGTTTTGGTTCAGCGTTTTCAGCATTTCCAGAGG
>JBMNTU010000142.1:0-4112 GCA_050945895.1 Christensenellaceae bacterium
ATACGCCCGTTTCTGCACATGCCTTCAGCTCGTCAACTGTAAACTCCGGATGCTTCGCGTTAATTTCCAGCGCCACGCCGTATTGCTGTGCATATTTGGCCACTTCCCTTTTGTCTATGGGCAGGCCATAGCCCGGGTGAGAGATTACATCCACTTTGTTTTTTTCCATCGCACGGATATACGCGCGCGTATTTGCCTCAATTGCCTTTTGGCTGTGGCTTTTTGGAAGCAGGAGCTGGCGGATGTTTTTAAAACCCTTGTACTTCACCAGCTTGTGGTACCCGAACGTCAGGATGTCAAATGCGTCCTCATATCCTGCGGGCAGGTCGATGTCCCCGTCCAGCGAAAGCAGGTTGAGCTCTGCGCCCACCAGCACATCGATCCTATCCCTGTATTTTTCCCTTACGCCGCGGATATCCGCTATATATGCGTCAATGTCGCGGATACGGTAAGCAAGGTGCAAAAACCCGTGATCGCTGATGGCAATTTTATCAAGTCCTTTTTCGATCGCGGCAAGGACGTTTTGCTCCACCGTGCCCGTTCCATGGCTATGCACGGTATGCGTGTGCAGGTCTCCGGCTATTCTATACATGGAAATTCACCCAACAATTTGACTTCTGGCTCCAGCATAACGCCCGTCTGCTCGTGCACAGTTCGCCGCACATGCATAATCAACTGGTAGATATCCATGGACGTTGCGCCTCCTGTATTTATGATAAACCCGGCATGCAGCTCGCTAACCTGTGCGCCGCCGATATTGCAGCCCTTCAACCCGCACTGCTCGATCAGCACGCCCGCATAATGGCCCTCCGGCCGTTTGAATGTGCTGCCTGCGCTTTTCTGGCCGAGGGGCTGCTTTGCCCTTCTTTGCGTGTTCAGCTCGGCAACTTTTTTTTGTGATTCCCGGACGTCTCCTTTGGGCAATACAAATCCCGCGCCCAAAATAATATAGCCTTTTTGCAAAACATTGCTCTTCCGGTATGAAAATTGCATGTCTTTATTGGGGATTTCTTTTTTTTGCAGGTCGGGCGTCAGCACACGCACATACTCCACAAAATCCTTCAGTTCGCCGCCGTATGCGCCCGCGTTCATCGTGATTCCGCCGCCCAGCGTGCCGGGGATGCCCGCAGCAAACTCCAGCCCGCACAGCCCTGCTTTTTGTGCCTGCGCGCAAACGGCAGACAGCAGCGTGCCCGCGCCTGCGTACAGCAGCGTACCGCCGATATGGCCAACACTATCGAATCCGGCACCGATCCGAACGACCGCTCCCGCATAGCCGGCGTCCGAAACAAGCAGGTTGGACCCATTGCCCATAATATAATACGGGACGCCGCTTTCCTTTAGTATGCGAAGAGCGGAAGCGAGCTCGTCCTCTGTTTTTGGCATTAAAAAAAGGGCCGCAGCTCCACCTGTTTTGAATGTCGTATGCAGGCTCATCGGTTCGCCGAGGCGCAGGCGGCCGCCTAATAGTCCGGATAATGCTTTTATGGTATCGTTGTTTATCATGCTTGATTGATTACATTCAGTATATTTTGGGCAAGGCCTTCTCCGCCGCCCTGGCCCATGCTCTTCAGGCGGAAATTCATAGCTGCGACTTCAATAACGATGGCAAGGTTGCGCCCCGGGCGCACAGGCAGCGTGATTTGCGGGACTTTTACGCCCAGCAGCGTGATGTGCGTATCCACCACGCCCAACCGGTCGATATCACGGATGTCGCCCGGCTCCAGGTGAACAGCCAGCGTAATGGATTTTTGCTGCACAACGGCGCCCATTCCATAAAGCACCGAAACGTCGATAATACCAAGTCCGCGAATTTCCATCATATGACGGATAATATCGGGGGAGCGCCCGACAAGCGTATCGTCCGACAATTTGTGGATTTCCACCACATCGTCCGCAACAAAGCGGTGCCCGCGTTTTACCAGCTCTAGCGCGGTTTCGCTCTTGCCCACGCCGCTGTCTCCCGTAAGGAACATGCCTACGCCATAAACGTCCATCAGGCCGCCGTGGCGGGAAATGCTGGGGGCCAAAATCTCGTCGAGATAAATGGCCGCCTTGTGGGATAGCTTCGTTGTTGTAAGCCCGGACATTAGAATGGGAACGTTATACCTGCGGGCACATTCCAAAAATTCGTCCGGCGGCGTAAGGTTTCGGCCAATCAGAACGCAGGGGATTGGGTTGGAGAAGTATTTATCCAAAACATCCATGCGCGTATCCGGACTTAAGGTCTGCAGATACGTCATTTCGACCATGCCGAAAAGCTGTACGCGGTTTACGGCAAAATACTCGAAAAAACCCGCGATCTGAAGACCGGGCCGGTTGAGGTCGCTGGAATCGACCTCGGCGGTATCGCGGATCCCCATGTACAATATGTCCAGATTAAGCTCCTTCGCAAAATCGGTGATTTTTATGGTTCGCTTCATAAGTTGTCTCCTGTTTTTCCGCCGCAGCCGCAAGCTGCATAGGCAGGTAAAATTTTATAGCGGTTCATCAAATGACCGCGTGTGCGGCATCTGCCAGAAACCGCTATGCTACATAGTAGTTTTGCAGTGCGTACTATGCGCTGTAAAACATGATATATTTATTGATAACCTCTGACACACATTTATCATCATTTTCTGTACATATATAATTTGCCGCTTTCTGCAAACTGCGGGTAGCGTTGCCCGTTGCAACGCCAAGGCCGGCATATTCGAGCATGCCGCAATCGATATCGCTGTCGCCAATGGCAATGATTTGCGGCTGTTCTACAGATAATTTGTCGGCAATATATTTTAGTGCGTGGCCTTTGTCTGTTTCCGGATGCATGATTTCCAAAAAATTCGGCATAGAAAACCCAATTTTCATCTCTGGAAAATGTGCCGCAAGTTCTTCTCTATATTGCCGGAGCCGGCTGGGCTCATCGATAAGAACTATTTTTGCTGCAAGAACTTGCTTTCTATCTAGCAGCGATGGGTCTGCGTGGCCTTTTATTCCAACAACCTTTTCGTATTCTTCCAAAAATCTGTTTGGCTGCATGTAATAAAATCCATCATCCATATATACTTGAAAATGAAGCTCGCGGAGGGCTGCCCAGCGCATAATCTGCAACGCGGCAAGCGGCGGCATATAGCTGGAATAAACAATTTTGCCAGCCCCGTCTGCCACAAAGCCGCCCGCGGTAGCAATCGTGTACCCCGAAAGCCCGAGCTCTTTATTATACCGATCGATGCTTTCGTACGACCGCCCGGACGCAAGAACGATTTCTATTCCTGCCTGTTTTGCCTTTGTGATCGAGGCCTTATTTTCCTGCGATATTTTCTGGTCTTTATTCAGCAACGTACCATCGAGGTCTATTGCAATCAATTTATACGCCATTTAAGATGAATCCTTCTTCAGTAAACTCTACACCAAATTATACATCATTTTTCCCTGTTTGAAAATAGCATGTGATTGATACTTATTAAGAAAGCGGTTTTCTCAAATCGTATATTGCATTTTTGGCAAGGGTTTGCTAGAATAGACTATGTTTTGGGCGGTCTATGAAGCACTGCTCGCAATTTCCGCTTGCTAAACCAATTGGAAGAGTATCGAAGTGGTCATAACGAGCCGCACTCGAAATGCGGTGTACCGCAAGGTACCGTGGGTTCGAATCCCACCTCTTCCGCCATTAGGAACAAATGCGAACCCTAGCCCATATTTTTTGGGCGAAGTGGTCGCATTTGTTTTTAATTTACCTTGGAAAATATGAAAACTCCTAGTATGCAATAGGTGGCAATTCTGATATCAAAAGGTAGATAGTGATAATCCGTTCCTTTTTGGCGATGCTTGATTGCATAGTGGCGGGATGCTATAATTTAAGGTAATGATACAAGACGAGGAAACAGGGATCATGAGCAAACTGATAGATAACAGTATTACAATACACGAAGCCTTGCAGCAAATAAAAGATGGAAAATATGTAATGCCTGCATTTCAAAGACAATTTGTTTGGAGTATGGAACAAATTGAAAAACTGTGGGATTCAATTTTGCTTGATTATCCGATTGCTACTTTCTTATTTTGGCATGTGGACGATACAAATGTGACGTGGGATACATCCTTTTGTAATTTCTTGCGCGATGTCACCTTTA
>JBMNTU010000143.1:0-4008 GCA_050945895.1 Christensenellaceae bacterium
TGGAAGAGCGGATCAAGGAATTGCTTTCGGGGGCACAGCCGGATGAACAGCGGCTTGCGCAGGAGGTAGCGCTTTTTGCGGATCGGTCAAACATTACGGAAGAAATCGTTCGCGTAAGAAGCCACATCAAACAATTCTTTAAAACTGCAGAGACCGAGGACGCCGCAGGCAGGAATATGGACTTTATTGTGCAGGAGCTGAACAGAGAATTCAATACGATTGGTTCTAAAGCGCAAAACACGGATATTACGAATTATGTTATTCTGGCAAAGGGTGAAATTGAAAAAATTCGTGAACAGATCCAAAATATAGAATAGGGAGAAGTATCGTGTCAGTAAAATTCATCAACATAGGGTTTGGAAATATCGTGTCGGCCAACCGGCTGATAGCAATCGTCAGTCCGGAATCGGCCCCTATCAAACGAATGATTTCTGAAGCGCGGTCGAAGGGAATGCTCATCGACGCAACCTATGGCAGGCGTACCCGGGCGGTTGCGGTTATGGACAGCGACCACGTTATACTATCTGCAGTGCAGCCGGAAACCGTTGCTCACCGCATTGTTTCGAAAGGTGAAGGGGAAGACTGATGCTGAAAAATAAAAAACAAGAGAAAAAGCAAAGGAGTCTTCTGATTGTGTTATCCGGCCCGTCGGGAAGCGGGAAAGGTGCGATTGTAGAAAAGCTGCTTGAAAAGGATAATACGTTGGAACTTTCGGTTTCCTGTACGACCAGACGGCCGCGCGCGCATGAGAAGGATGGTGTGAACTACTTTTTCAAAAACAGGGAAGAGTTTGATAACATGGTTGTCAGCAATGCCTTTTTAGAACATGCCAATGTTTTTGATTGCTCTTATGGAACGCCAAAAGATTATGTGTTGAAAAAGCTTGAGGAAGGAAAGAACGTTATCCTGGAAATTGATGTGCAGGGTGCAATGCAGGTAAAAAAGAATTATGAAAACGCTGTAATGATTTTTATTCTGCCGCCTTCTAAAGAGGAGCTGGAACGTCGTTTGCGGGGCAGAGGAACGGAAACAGAGCTGCAGATACGCAAACGGATTGGCAAGGCGGAATCCGAAATGGAAATGGCCAAGGAATATGGGCATTGTGTGGTGAACGACGACCTCGATGCGGCAGTAGACGAGGTTTTACAAATTATAGAAAAAGAAAAAAATTATAGTTTTTGAGGGAGAATAGAACGTATGATGTATATTGAGATTAACAACCTATTGGAAAAGGTGGACTGCAGGTATACGCTTGTTGTGGAAACGGCTAAGCGTGCGCGGCAACTTGTGGACGGCGCTCAGCCGCTGACCGAAAATGTGAACTCGAACCCGGTGTCTCAGGCGGTGGACGAGATATTAAACGACAGGATTACATATATCCGCGTGACGGATGGAATCAAATAAATGAACGTATTGCTTGGCGTAACAGGGGGGATTGCCGCCTATAAAAGCGCATCGCTTGTCAGCCTGCTTGTAAAGCAGGGGTATAATGTGGACGTTGTTATGACCGACGCCGCCACGAAGTTTGTTGCGCCGTTGACGTTTGAAACGCTGAGTAAAAATGCAGTTACGACCGATACTTTTTCACGCGAGAAACCTTTTGAAGTAGAGCATATTGCGCTTGCAAAAAAAGCGAATATTGCAGTAATTGCACCGGCTTCCGCAAATACGATTGCCAAACTTGCCTGTGGTATTGCCGACAATATGCTGCTTACCACCTTTCTTGCACTGACCTGCCCGGTTGTCGTTGCACCGGCCATGAATACTGCGATGTATGAGAACAAGGCGACGCAGGTCAATTTACAAATATTGCGTGACCGTGGTTTTTATGTGATGAAGCCCGCTGTGGGCGAACTGGCCTGCGGAGACAGCGGAGCGGGCCGTATGAACGAGCCGGAGGAGATTGCTGCTTATATCAATGAAATAGTAAATAAAAAAATGGATTTTGCCGGCAAAAGAATTTTGATTTCGGCCGGCCCTACGCGTGAGAAAATTGACCCTGTGCGCTACATCTCTAACAGCTCGTCCGGCAAGATGGGGTATGCGCTTGCCGCTGTAGCAAAGGAGCGCGGCGCGGATGTGACGCTGGTAAGCGGCCCCGTAAGCCTTGCGCCGCATAGCGGCGTTCATACAGTGCTGGTTGAATCTGCACAGCAGATGTACGACGCGGTAATGGAACAAAGACAGGGAAAAGATGTGATTGTTATGTGTGCGGCTGTTTCGGACTATACGCCAAAAAAGACATATGATGTCAAATTGAAAAAAAAAGAAGAACTGGTAATTGAATTTACAAAGACAAAGGATATACTGGCCGAACTGGGAGCGCAAAAAAGCGATATTGGTAACCCTTGCCTGGTGGGGTTTGCGGCCGAGACAAACGATGTTGCGGAATATGCTAAGGCAAAGCTTAAAACGAAAAATGCGGACATGATTGTGGCGAATGACGTTTCGGATGAGGAGATTGGCTTTCATAGCGATGATAATGCGGTTTCGATCTATAAAAAGGACGGCAGTGTCCGCCATGTTGAAAAAGATAATAAACTTGGGATTGCGGCGGCAATCTTAGACGAGATATCTAAAGTCATGAAATAGTGGATATGCAAAAATGCACGGGTAGCATTGCGTACAACTGTACGCTTTTTTTATAAAAGGAAGTTGGAATATGTTTGCCAGAGTGATTGTAGACATAACCCACACACAGGTGGACAGGGTGTTTGAATACAGCATACCGGACGGGATGCCGGTTTCTTTGGGTATGCGCGTTTTGATTCCTTTTGGCAGGAGTAAAACAGTAGAGGGGTTTGTGATTGGCACTTCGGGCACGATTGACTATGACGCGGAAAAAATAAAGCCGATTCTAAGTGTTTTGGAGAGCTTTTCTGCGTTGAGCGCGGAGCAGATTGAGTTGGGACAATTCATTGCGAAAAAATACAACACAACGCTTGCCGCTGCGCTTCGGCTGATGATACCGGCCCAGCTTCGGGGAGGCAGGGTATCGCAAAAGACTCAGCAATATGTTTATTTGAATGTGCAGGGAGACGCGTTTGACCAGGCGGCCCAATCGCTTCATACGAAAGATGGAAAAGTAAAGTACCGAAAGCAGCTGGAAATCCTCGAACGACTGAAAGGCGCACCGCAGGGACTGCCATGTGCAACGTTTGGCGCTTCTTCCATCGAAACGCTGGTAAAAAAGGGGTATGTCCGAAAAGAAAGCAAGGAAATCAGCCGCCTGCCGTTTAAGATGAATGTACCGCAGATAGAGGACTATGTGCTTACGCCGGTGCAGCAAGCTGTACTTATGAAAATACAGCGGGCAGCAAACAGGAAATTCCTGCTGCACGGCGTAACGGGAAGCGGCAAAACGGAAATTTATGTACGGCTGATACGGCAGTGCCTAAAAAGCGGGAAAACGGCGATTATGCTGGTGCCGGAAATTTCGCTGACTGCGCAAACATACCGCTTTTTGAAGCAGCGGTTTAGCGAAGAAATGGCGGTGTTCCACTCTGCGCTTTCGGCAGGCGAACGATATGACGAATGGCTGAAAGTAAAGCGGGGAAAGGCGAGGATTGTTTTGGGGGCGCGCTCCGCCGTGTTTGCTCCTTTGGAAAACATTGGCGCGATTATCATTGACGAGGAGCACGAAACAAGCTATAAATCGGACCAGTATCCGAAATATACGGCGCATGAAATTGCGGAAAAGCGCTGCGAGTTAAATGGTGCAATCCTTGTTTTGGGAAGCGCAACGCCTAAAATTGAAACCTATTTTCGTGCAAAACAGGGAAAGCTGGAACTTTTGAGGATGCCAGAACGGTTGTTCGACTTGCCTCTTCCCAAGGTAGAAATCGTTGATATGCGCGAAGAACTGAAAAACGGCAATCGTGGTGTAATCAGCGGGCGGCTGCATGAAGAAATGACGGCTGTGTTTGAAAACAAGAAGCAGGTCATGCTGTTTTTAAACAGAAGGGGATACTCAACTTTTGTTATGTGCAGGGGATGCGGGTACACCGT
>JBMNTU010000144.1:0-3983 GCA_050945895.1 Christensenellaceae bacterium
ATCAAGGTAGACCGGGAGACGGAAAAACCTGCCCATTTGGCATAAACATAAAGCAAATATAAATACGTAATAGCTCTGCAAGATAAACGAGCCGCCCAACGGGCGGCTCGTTGTTTGTTGTAGGGCTATACAATTGCTTTTATTATGCTTCTTCCGTTTTGGGTTTGAATGCCTGGAATACGAGCGCTGCAAATATTGCGCCAATGAGCGGCGCAACAATAAACACCCAAACCTGGGAAAGCGCTTCCCCACCCACAAACAGTGCGGGAGCGAGGCTTCTTGCCGGGTTTACAGAGGTGCCCGTCAGCGGAATTCCCATGATATGAACGAACGCCAGCGTAAGGCCGATTACGATTCCTGCCACACCGCCAAACTTTTTACTGGACGTTACACCCAGCACCGTTAAAACGAACACAAAAGTCAGGACGATTTCTACAATAAGCGCACCGCCCATCGAAAGGCCAACTGCCGAATTGGAATCAAAGCCGTTCTGCCCCAGATGCGCGAGGTCGGGTGCGCTTGCGCCGCCTGCAGACTGGGAAATGAACAAATACAGCAAACCGATTCCGACAATTGCACCAATAAATTGAAAAATAAGATAACAAACAAAATCCTTGCCGGACATCCCCTTATTCAGGAATACGCCAAGGGATACTGCCGGATTGATGTGGCAACCCGAAACGTTGCCAATCACGTAGGCCATTGCTACAATAGAAAGCCCAAACGCCATTGCAATCCCCAGTGTTCCAAGCGTTCCGCCGGCAACAGCAGCAGAACCGCAGCCAAATAATGTCAATACCATCGTACCAATCAGCTCTGCAAAGTACTTCTTCATAAAATACACCTCCAAATTCAACCAAAATTGTTTCGATAATAATTTGCACAATTTATATCAGCGGACCTTTTTTGAAGGCCCGTATTTTTCAAAACAATAATAATAGGTTCAGGAAAACAGAATACTGCTAATAAATATTCAATATACTTGATAAACTATTAATAAACATCCTAAACAGATAAATTTTCGGCAAAAATGAATCCATCGATTTGATAGGCCTATTTTTTCGTATATAAACAGTAGCATCCATTGTCTAGTGCAAACGCGTTAATCCGGCTGGATGGGGCGCTATACTTAAACCAACGCTGGTTGGGCGCTATGGTTTTGGCCAAACGCTTTTCCCCAATGCAGCGCTACGCCCGCGCAGGGCTGCATCATTTTTTGTATGTGCCCATAGCAACACGGTTTCTGCCCGCTTTTTTTGCCTTGTACATGGCGGTGTCCGCCGCGCTCATTGCCAAATCCAGTTCGCCGCCCGGCGGAATCTCTACAATGCCAAAGCTGGCAGTATACCTGATTTCTTCTCCTTCGCATACAGCTACAGTGCTTTCCAGCTTTTCCCGGAGCCGGCCTGTAAAGCGGGCCAGATGATCTTCACCTGCGCTTTGTGTAAACACGACAAACTCCTCTCCGCCTATCCTTCCAAAAATATCATATATGCGCAGTTCCGACTGAATGATCCACGCCGTTTCCTGCAAAACTTTATCCCCGGCCTTATGGCCGTATGTATCGTTGATCTGCTTAAAATGATCCAAGTCAAACAGGATCAATGCCGTTGTAGACTGCCGCCGCTTGGCCGCCTCCAGTTCCCGCTCCGTCATAGCATAAAACTGCCTGCGGTTGAGAACCCCTGTAAGCGGATCTGTCGTTGCCTGCTCTTCTAACTGGTTGATAAATTGTATTTCGTCTGTGGTATCTCGGACAACAACTGCCCACCCTGTAGGCTTTCCGCTGTCGGTGTATATCTTTCGTATGCTGGCTTCGTAAAAATGTGTTTCTCCTTCTTTGTTTGTTTGTTCGAATGCCGTTTCTCTTTCGTCTATAAGCCGGTCAAGCCCTTCTTCTGCCGGCCAGTTTTCCAGGCTGTATATGGACTCTGTTCCCTGGAATGACGCAAGCTGCGGAAAAATATTTTTTGCGCTTTGGTTGCAATAAAGAAAGTCGGCGTCATTATCGAGCACAATAAATCCATTTCCCATTGTTTCTACCGCCGTATTAAGGGCATACACGACCACATCCATCAGCCCGTCACGCACAAGGGCAATAGAAAAAAGCATCAACCCCATTGCCAGTGCAAACGGTATGATATCCAACCCTGCCGGAAACAGTCCAAAGAATTGCAACAGGTTTGCCGAAAAACCAATGATTGAGCCAACAATAAAATACAGCATCTGTCGGCGTACTTTTCTTGTGCCGTGCATATACCGGATTGCCATAATAATATACGCTGCAACCATCGTTACAAACGTAACAATTTGCGGCACGATTTTAAGCGGCCCCTGGCCAAGCTGCGCCAAGTACGACCTGCCATCGAACACCATGTTAACGGAGGTGTAATATTGCATGTGGTAGTTGTTGGTCAAAACAAGGCACAAAATACACAGTCCATAAGAAAAGACAACCGCAATATACCATGTATTAAGCTTGGCCGGACTAAACAGGTTGATTGTTGTAAGCAAGAAAAACGGCGCAATAAGCGGAATTGCAAAATTTTCTATTTGCAACGCGGTAAGCGCAGCCTCGGGCGTTTGCGCCAACAGCTCGACCAAGTAGCCGAGCGCATAAATCAAAAGCGCAATACAAAGAAGCGTAAACCCTGTGGTCCGGCTACGGTCGGGTCTGGTAGTGGCAAATACAACCAAACAAATATCGATGATAAGCGCAATTACGGTCAAGGGAACCATAACAGACTGCATATAGAAACTCTACCTCCTGCAGTGTTTATAATGCATTTTTAATTTTCGCAACCAAGAATAGATTTGCATGTGCATTTTTTGCACATAGGCTATGCAAATCCAACAAAGAATGTAAAATGAGAGTAGTGGTACCGTCCTGCCTACACCAAAGACTACAGTGCCAATTTGCCAAGACAGGCTATTTATGATCGCTTAACAGATCGGCCGCTATTTCGGCCGCATAGCGAATAAAATCGTTGCATTTTGTTTCATACATATTATGTTCCTCTACAAACGCTTTGCCTTCCTCTGTGTTGGTATCTGCACCTAAAAGGTCTCTGCACTTAAAGTGTCCATCAAATTCCGCCATAAATCTTTTAAAAAACACCTGCGCGACCTCGTAGCATTCCGGATTAGACTCATCATCGTCCGGGTGTATTTTCCCTTGCTTCAGTCCAATGAGCATCATCGCTCCGGTAACCGCCCCGCAGGTTTCCGTGCTATGCCCGATCCCACTTCCAAATGCGGCTGCAAAACGAAATGCCGTTACCCTATCCACCCCAAATTCCTCGCAAAGGCTTGCAACAACCGACTGCGAACAGCTATAACCTTCTCCATGCAGTGCAACAGCTCTGTCTCCATAAATACTCATATGACCCTCCTTGATTTATACTGCCCCGATAGGAAATGCGTAACAAGGTGTTTTGTTTGCGGCAATAAACCGACCGTCCTTTTTCGGGCGTATTGATAGATTATATTATTAATACACTGAAATGCTTTCTTCTAAGACATTTTTTGCAGAGAAGCTACAAACTTGTTCCCTTTTGTATTTTATTGTAACACATGAGTGCTAAAAATAACATCCGGTTTTACTACAGAAAATATCTTTACAAAAAAACAAATATGCATTATACTAGGGTTTGCGGTTATTTTCTAGCAGCTTCGGGGTGTAGCGCAGCTTGGTAGCGCGCTTCGTTCGGGACGAAGAGGCCGCAGGTTCAAATCCTGTCACCCCGACCATCTAAAACGCATCTTTGATGCGTTTTTTTGGTAAGCGTTTTTCGAGTGTCGAAATGCTGTAAGAACATTCACACCTTCGAGCATCAGTGACAGGATTCACCTATTTATTCCTATCTCATGTTATACTTAATGGGTATGGCGTGCCCCCCAATCCTTGAACCAGTTCCAAAGTTAGTGGAGTGATGATAAACTAACGAAGAAGGAGAATGGAGATGGCAAGGAAAAAATACACA
>JBMNTU010000145.1:0-3977 GCA_050945895.1 Christensenellaceae bacterium
GCATTTATCACTGAGATTGGCACCCGATGCCAGCTCTACCCGCCCACTGCTCTGTAGAAATTGATGAAATACTATGAAAACGGAAGCATGAACAAGAAAAACTAAGATTATATAGGGAGGTAATGTCCATGAAAAATGTCCCCGAGGTAAAATTAGGAATTATTGCGGTCAGTCGGGATTGCTTTGTCATCTCTCTGTCCGAGCGGCGGCGCAGCGCCATTGTCGGCGCTCTGGAAAACAAACAGGGCCTGGCCATATACGAAGCAAAAACAACAGTCGAAAACGAAGCCGATATGCTTCGGTCTGTCGCCGAGGTAAAGGAGGCGGGCTGCAATGCGCTTGTCGTCTTTTTGGGCAACTTTGGTCCGGAAACGCCTGAAACACTCATCGCAAAGGAATTTGACGGGCCTGTTATGTATGTTGCCGCGGCAGAAGAAACAGGCAAAGACCTGATTGGCGGAAGGGGCGACGCATACTGCGGTATGCTCAACTGCTCGTATAATCTGGGGCTGCGCAGGCTGAAAGCAGTCATCCCCCCCTACCCTGTGGGAACGGCGGAAGAAATCGCCGCGATGGTTGCGGATTTTGTGCCCGTTGCAAAAACGCTGATCGGCCTTGCAAACCTTAAAGTCATTACCTTCGGGCCGCGTCCGCAAGACTTTTTTGCTTGCAATGCGCCCATAAAGGGGCTTTACGACCTTGGCATTGAAGTACAGGAAAATTCTGAACTTGACCTGCTTGTCGCATACAAGGCACATGCCGGCGATTCACGCATCAAGGCAGTCGTTTCCGATATGGCTGAAGAGCTGGGCGCGGATGGCAACAACTACCCCGACTTGCTGCCGCGCATGGCGCAGTTCGAGTTGACGCTGCTCGACTGGGCAAACGAAAACAAAGGTGCGCGCCAATACGTTGCGTTTGCTGACAAGTGCTGGCCGGCCTTCCCCAAAGAATTCGGCTTCGAACCCTGCTATGTCAACAGCAGGCTTACCTCTCGCGGCATTCCAGTGGGCTGCGAGGTAGATATTTACGGCGCAGTCAGCGAATATATTGGAACCTGCCTGACCGGCGATGCTGTAACGCTACTGGACATCAACAACTCTGTACCCAAGGATTTATATGACGAGGATATTAAGGGAAGGTTCGACTATGCCCAAACCGATATCTTTATGGGCTTCCACTGCGGCAATACGCCGCTGTGCAAGCTTAGCAAGGGTGCGGTGAAGTACCAGCTTATCCAAAACAGGCTTTTGGAGAACGGCGGCGAGCCCGACTTTACCCGCGGCACACTGGAGGGCGATATTGCCCCCGGCCAGATGACATTTTTCCGCCTGCATGCCAATGCAGATGCAACGCTGCAGGCATACATCGCCCAGGGCGAGGTGCTCCCCGTACCTACCCGTTCATTCGGCGGTATTGGCATTATTGCCATTAAGGAAATGGCGCGGTTCTACCGCCATGTGCTCATCGAGAAGCACTATCCCCACCACGGCGCGGTGGCCTTCTCGCACATCGGAAAACCGCTGTACACCATTTTCGATTACCTGGGCGTGCCGGATATCGGCTTCAACCAACCCAAAGGAATGCTGTATAAAACGGAAAATCCATTTGCATAAATGTCCTGGCAAAAAACAGGCTGCGTATACCGCAGCCTGTTTTTTGCTTATTCATCTGTCCCCCCCCACAAGACACCCGCTTTTATCATATATTCAGCAGTTTTGCGGCGTTTTTGTAGTAAATCAAGCTTTTTTGCTCGTCCGTAAGCCCAATGCTTTCTAAAATCTCAAGCTCTTGCTCGGGCAGGTTCCATGGACAATCGGTGGCAAACAATATTTTTTCGGCGCCGTGGTTGTTAATGATTCTCAAAAGCTGCTCCGGCGGGCAAAAACGAGAACACATAGACGTATCCAAATACACATTTGGCAAGCCCACAAGATAACGTTCCACATCGTCATACATTTTCAGCCCGCCTAGATGCGCGCCAATGATGGTCAGGTTTCTGAATTTTTGCGCAATGGCGCACAGGCTTTTGGGCGTTGCATGGATCGACGTAGAATACGGGTCGTACCCCATATGAAACATAACTGGCAGCCGAAGCTTCTCCATTTCTGCATATATGGAATGCAGGCTTTCGTCGCTTAAATAAAAACCCTGGTAATCTGGATGTAGCTTGACCCCTCTCAGTTCCATGCGCTTGATGCGCCCAAGCTCGGCCGGTATGTTTTGCGCCCGTGGGTGTACCGTCCCAAAAGAATAGATATGGTTATATTTATATTGTATGTCATCCGCCCAGTTATTGAGCGTTTCCTGTTGTGCAGGCTTGGTCGCCACCGGCATCAGCACACCGTAGTCTACACCCCACTCGTACATTTTATCAACCGTATCTTGTATTGTTCCGTTTGTATAGGGCGTTTCTCCGGCTGTATCGGCAAGGCTTTGAAGCGCGCGCTGCGCAATACTGTCCGAATATGCGTGCATGTGAAAATCAATCAGTGGCATAGTTGTCATTCCTTTATTTAGAGTAATTTCACTGAAATATTCTACACTATATATATAATAATTACAAATAAAAAACTGGGCGGCAGGAAATTGGTTTTTCATTTTCGGAATATATGGTATAATGTGACAAATAAGCTCGCTTTTTCAAACAAACCAACAGGATATTTACGCCGCAGGAGCGAAAACCGGCTTATTTCCTTTTAAGGAGTGCAAATATGGCAAAAAACATTTTGATTGTAGATGACGAACCGACAATGGTCAAAGGCCTGCGCTTTAACCTGGAGCAACAGGAAGGGTACTCGATCGACGTCGCATACGATGGTGAAGAGGCACTGGAGGTGTTTGACCCTGAAAAACACGACCTTGTTCTTTTAGATCTGATGCTTCCCAAAATGGACGGAATGGAAGTGTGCCAGAAAATCCGTTCGGTATCCGACGTTCCCATCATCATGCTAACAGCCAAAGGCGAAGATATGGACAAAATTATGGGGCTGGAATTTGGCGCGGACGATTATATGACAAAGCCGTTCAATATGCTGGAATTGAAAGCGCGCATCAAGACGATTTTAAGGCGCGCCAACAACCATAAAGCTTCGCTAAGCAACCAGGTAATCCAACTGAAGGATATGAGCGTGAACCTGATCAACCGAAGTGTGGAAATCGGCGGGAAGGAAATTGACCTAACGGCAAAGGAGTTCGATCTTTTAAACCTCTTCATTACGAACAAAGGAAAGGTTTTTGACCGCAACACACTCTTAGAGCTTGTGTGGAAACACCAGGGGGATTTGCGTACGGTTGATGTGCATATTCGCCGTTTGCGTGAAAAAATCGAAAAAAACCCTGCTAAGCCAGAATATATTCTTACAAAGTGGGGCGTAGGCTATTATTTTACTGCCAAATAATTCAAGCAACGAAACGGACCGGGCATTCGGGCTGTTTTTTCATTATGGAATAGTACGTTCAAAAACTGAAACAGGAGAAATGGATTATGCATATCAAGCATTTGGCTTTAACAGTCAAGGATTTGGGTCAATCGATCGATTTTTACGAAACGATAGCCGGGCTGAAGGCCGTGCGCCGTTCGAAGTCTGGACCGGCGGAGCTGGCTTTTATGACAAACGGAGATGGTGAAACGGAAATTGAGCTCATCCAGTTTCCCGGGCGGGATACGTTTGAAGGCAAGGGCATGTTTATTTGCTTTGCAGCAAATAACCTGGACGAAATGCACAGTCTGGCTGAGGAAAAAGGCCTTAAGCCGTCACCGGTGCAGGAGCCGGGCGACGGAACGCGCTATTTTTATGTGTACGACCCAGACGGTGTATCCGTACAACTGCGCTCCTTTCCGGCATAGCCCATAACGGCAAATGATAGCTTAAAACGGCCTGCGCTGTGCTGCAGGTCTTTTATTTATACTCGCTGGGTGCACATCCAAAAAACTCCTTGAACACACGGCAAAAATAGAAATAATTGGAATAGCC
>JBMNTU010000146.1:0-3954 GCA_050945895.1 Christensenellaceae bacterium
CCAAACGGCCAATCGCCCAATAAAAACAGGATAATAGCAGCAAACTGGACGACTGTCTTCAATTTGCCTGTGAAATCGGCCGCGATTACAACGCCTTTGGATGCGGACAGCGCGCGTACGCCGCCCATGATCAGCTCCCTGCCCTCGATTATCAATAAAACGACAATGCCGATCTTTCCCCAATCGACAAGCAGCAGCATTGCCGCAAGTACCAGCAGCTTATCTGCAATCGGGTCCCAAAGCTTTCCAAAATTCGACACCTGGTTATTCCTTCGGGCCAAAAAACCATCCAGCCAATCTGTTATGGCCGCCCCCACAAAAATAATGGCGGCATAAATATTCCAATTGGGGCCGTTCCAGAAATATACGGCAACAAAAACGGGTATGACCAAAATCCTTATTAACGTCAACACATTTGGTGCATTCAGCTTCATTCTACCAGTTCCCCAACACAATCATAATTTAGTGCGCGCACAATCCTTACAGGGTAAAACTTTCCGGGGACAAGTTCTTTTTTTGTTCGAATGAGCACTTTGCCATCTACATCCGGCGCCTCTGCATACGAACGGCCATAATACAGCCCGTCGGAATCGGTTTTTTTACCCTCAATCAAAACATCGTATATTTTTCCGGTGCGTTTTTCGTTCTGTCTGAGCGAAACCTGCGCCTGGCGCGCCATTAGGGCTTCCTCACGAAACTCTTTTTCCTCTTCGTCTACCTGATCGTCAAATTCCGCTGCCGAAGTGCCCTCTTCCTGAGAATACCGGAACACGCCCAAGCGGTCGAAGGCGGCTACTTCCAATTTCTTGATGCTTTCTTTGGCAACCTCGCGCGTTTCGCCCGGAAAACCAACGATTACAGTGGAACGGATAATAAAATCATCAGACGTATCACGTATTTTCTTTACCGTATCCAAAATCATTTTGCTGTCCGTATGGCGGTTCATTTTTTTCAGTATATCGTCGTCCATGTGCTGGATGGGCATGTCGATATATTTTACAATATTGTCGTGCGCCATAACCGTATCCAGCAACTCGCCGGTTACCCCGTCTGGATAGCTGTACAGGAACCGGAGCCATTTGACTCCCGGAACCTGCGCCGCCTGCCCAAGCAGCTCAGGCAGGCATGCCCTGCCGTAAAGGTCTTTTCCGTAATATGTCGTGTCTTGCGCAATCAGCACGATCTCCGAATACCCAAGCCCGGCCAGTTGTTCGATTTCCCGGATGATATCTTCCTTCGGGCGGCTTTGGTATGGCCCCCTAATTTGCGGGATAACACAATAGCTGCAATGATTGTCGCACCCTTCGGCAATTTTTACATATGCTGTGGGAGGCGCTGTCGTAACAATTCTTTCGGGCGCGGTTTTGGGCAGTGTCTGGTCTGCGTAATGAAAAAAAGTTTCGCCGCGCAGCACCTTCTCTACAGCTTCTTCGATATCTTTGTATGCCGCCGTTCCGAGAAATGCATCTACGCGCGGAACCAGTTTGGAAAACTCCGTCTCGTAGCGCTGCGGAAGGCATCCCGTTACTATAATCCCCTTCAAATTATGAAAACGCTTAAGCTGCTCGGCCTCGAGTACGGTGTTGATGGATTCTTCCTTTGCATCCGTAATAAATGCGCATGTATTAATAATGATAACATCCGCTTCGTCCATATTTTGTACAAAGTCATACTTTCCCTCTAATTTTGCAAGCATGGCCTCTGTGTCGATCGTGTTTTTTTCGCATCCCAAAGAGATTACGGCAATTTTTGCAGACATTTTATATAAAACCTTCTTTCAAACGCCTAGTGGCCAAGCGCTTTGTTTACAAACTCCTGGTATTGATCTTTAGAAATCAGCACTTGCCGCGGTTTGGATCCGTCCGGTGCAGAAACAATACCCTTTTCCTCTAACTGGTCGACCAGCCTTGCGGCGCGTGCATACCCAATCCGCAAACGCCTTTGCAGCATAGATGTCGAAGCCTGGTCATATTCAAGCACAACTTCCATCGCCCGCACAAACAGGTCGTCCAGCTGATCTTGTCCGGGAACCGGCGATGCGGAGTTGCTTGAAATCCCCTCCATAATCTGTTCGTCATATGTTGCGGCAGCATGCTCTTTGATGTAGCCGGTCACCGCGTCTACTTCTTTGTCGGTAATAAAACAGCCTTGCACGCGCACAGGCTTGGGGGCACCCGTTGGATAATACAGCATATCTCCCTGTCCAAGCAGTTTTTCCGCGCCGGCCATATCCAAAATCGTGCGAGAGTCCACCTGGGACGAAACTGCAAACGCAATCCGAGACGGGATATTTGCCTTAATAATTCCTGTAATTACGTCTACGGACGGCCGCTGTGTTGCGATGACCAGATGAATGCCTGAAGCGCGGCCAAGCTGCGCAATGCGGCAAATCGCATCCTCTACCTCGCGGGCAGCAACCATCATTAAATCAGCCAGTTCGTCGATAATGACCAGTATTTGCGGGAGCTTCTCTTCCCCGTCCCGCGTGATGATGTGGTTGTAACGCTCCAGGTTTTTGGCCCCCTTTGCCGCGAACATGCGATAGCGAAGCGTCATTTCGTTCACCGCCCAATTGATAGCCGAGGACGCCTTTTTGGGGTCGGTCACCACGGGAATTAAAAGATGCGGGATATCGTTGTACGCATTGAGCTCCACGACCTTAGGGTCGATCATAATCATCTTAACGTCTTCGGGCGCAGCATGGTACAAAATACTGACGATGAGCGAATTGATACATACGCTTTTACCCGAACCGGTTGCGCCGGCAATCAGCAGATGGGGCATTTTGGCAATATCTGCGCAAATATTTCCGCCTGTTATGTCCTTGCCGAGGCCAAAGGATAAAAAACCCTTTTGCTTTTTGAATTCTTCGCTTCCGATAAGCTCTTTTAGCGCGACTGAGCTGGTTTTATTATTGGGAATTTCGATCCCTATGACCGATTTACCAGGAACGGGTGCCTCGATCCTCACATCCTTTGCTGCAAGGTTCATTGCAATATCGTCCGCCAGGTTTACAACGCGGCTTACCTTAACGCCGGGCGCGGGTTGCACCTCGTAGCGCGTTACGACCGGTCCGCGGCTGACGTTGACCACCTTTGCGGACACATTAAAGCTTTCCAGCGTATTTTCGAGGATCTCAATATTTTTTTTCAAATCTGCTGCCGAAACCGAGCCTTTATTCTCCGAAGATTGCAGCAGATTCAACGGCGGATGCACATAACGGTTTTTCTTTCCTGCAACAGGTTTAAAATCGGCCGTTGTTGCAGAAAGATCTATTTTTCGTCTGCCGCGTATTTCGTTTTTTGCATCGTCGTCAAATTTAATATCCGTATCGGAGAACACCTTTCGATATTCCCGTGGATCGTACCGCTTATCCGGCTCTGCGTCTAGCTTTGGCTGCGGCTCCTGGTAGGGCTCGGCCTCCGGTATTTCTTCATAGTTTTCAGCCGCTTCAAAATCATAAAACCGGTCGACAACCTCCGGCATCTCTATTTCCGGCTCTGGCTCAAATCCGCTGCCGTCAAACAAATCGTCCGGATCCTGTATTTTCATATCGAATTCGTCCTCGGCAACGGCTGCTACCGGTTCTTCTTCGTCAAGGTTTTCTATATACAGGCGTTTTCGTTCGCGCCGTTCTTCTGCACGCACACGGTACCCATCATACGTTGTTTTTACCGCAGCGCCAATGTCCTTGCTTACTTTTTTGATAGACAGGTTTGTTAAAAGCAGCATGAATGCAACAATTCCGACAATAAAAATAATATAGCTTCCCGGAGCGCCAACGGCGGAAAACGTCCAGTATGTAAGCAATGCACCGATTACGCCGCCGCCTGTTTTGTCTGCGGCGCTATAGCTGAAAGATGCGGAAATAAACTCCGGATAACTGCCGTCGGAAACCAAGAGTCCGCCTGCTGATACGGCAGGAACATGGGCAAGGGAGAAAATAAATACGAT
>JBMNTU010000147.1:0-3939 GCA_050945895.1 Christensenellaceae bacterium
ATACCGTAAAAATTGCGGACATGACGGAGGAAATCGAGCTGTTCCAGCAAGACACCGCCATGCCCATCATTCCGGGGGCAGACGAAAAGATTATAGACCTTGCGTATAAAACGGCAAAGGAAATATACGGAGACCCCCTGCCCCAAATCGTGGAGGCGCGGCTCAAGCGAGAGTTGGACGCAATCGTCGGTCATGGCTTTTCCGTGCTCTATTACAGTGCGCACGCGCTTGTCAAAAAATCCAACGAGGACGGTTACCTTGTTGGGTCGAGGGGGTCGGTGGGCTCCAGCCTTGCGGCAACGATGACGGGCATTACAGAGGTAAATCCGCTGCCGCCGCACTATATCTGCAAAAATTGCAAGCATTCGGACTTTGAAGTGGACAAAGAACAGTATGCGTGCGGCGTAGACCTGCCCGATGCGGTCTGCCCAAACTGCGGCGAAAAATATTACAAAGACGGGTTCGATATTCCATTTGAGGTATTTTTGGGCATCAACGCAGACAAAGTGCCGGACATCGACCTGAATTTTTCGGGCGAATACCAGCCGACCGCACACAAGTATACGGAGGAACTGTTTGGCAAGGAGCATGTGTTCCGCGCTGGAACGATTAGCACGATTAAAGACCGGATCGCCTATGGATATGTAAAGAAATACTTGGAAGAAACGGGTACGCAGGCAAACGACTGGGAGGTCGAGCGGCTGATCGATGGAATATCCGGCGTTAAGAAGACAACCGGCCAGCACCCGGGCGGAATGGTCATCGTGCCGTCCGACCGGGAGGTATACGAATTTACACCGGTGCAAAAACCGGCGGACGCAATGGGCGCAGAGGCGGTGACCACCCACTTCGACTTCAACTCCATGCACGACATTCTGATTAAGCTGGATATCCTGGGGCACGACGTTCCCACAATCATCCGTATGCTGCAGGATTTAACAGGCATAGATCCGCTGGCCATCCCGCTGGACGACCCGGATACGATGGCGCTTTTTTCCGGCCTTGCGCCGCTCAAAATCAAAGCAAAAGATTTACTCGGAATAAAAACGGGCACGCTGGGCGTCCCCGAATTCGGTACAAAATTCGTCCGCCAGATGCTGATGGATACAATACCCAAGACGATGTCGGAAATCGTCCGCATCAGCGGCCTGTCCCACGGGACAGACGTGTGGATCGGCAATGCACAAGAGCTGATCAAAAGCGGGACATGTACGCTTAGCGAGGCCATCTGTACGCGCGACGATATCATGAACTACCTGGTCGATAAAGGCGTGGAAAAACGCATGGCGTTTTTTATCATGGAAAAGGTGCGCAAAGGCCAGATTGCAAAAAAAGGCTTCAGCGAAGAAGAGAGCGCTGCGTTGAAAGAAGCGAGCATACCCGAATGGTTTGTGGAATCGTGTAAAAAGATAAAATATATGTTCCCCAAAGCCCACGCAGTTGCGTATGTTATCATGGCCTACCGGATCGCGTATTGCAAGGTACATCATAAGGAAGCGTTCTACGCGGCCTATTTTACCGTGCGCGCAATGGAGTTTGATGGTTCCTATGTAATAGAGGGGCTGGAGGGCATCCGGAAAAACTGGCAGATGTTGGAAGACAAGGGAAAAAACGCCACGGCAAACGACAAAAACATGGCGACCATGCTCGAGGTTGCGTGCGAAATGTACCTGCGGGGCGGGCATTTTTTGCCGGTCGACCTCAAAAAATCCGATGCGGTAAAGTTTATTATAGAGGGGCACAACCTGCGCCTGCCGTTTGTGTCTGTGCCAAAGCTGGGGGAAAATGCCGCCAGAAACATCATGCGCGAGCGGCAGGACGGAGACTTTATTTCCATAGAAGACTTGAAAAAGCGCGCAAAGCTTTCGACGGCGGTAATCGATGAAATGCGGAGAATGGGCACACTTACCGGGCTAAACGAAACCAACCAAATCAGCCTGTTTGACGTATTATGATACGAAAACAAATTTCATTGACTATTATGCAGCCTTTGGATATAATATTTAAATGAGTTTTTACAGCGGAAACAACGAGCGCAGCATGTAGAAAATGTACCAAAAGCGCTTGTTGGCTGAGTATACAGCGGCCATATTGCAGGCCGCGCTTAGAATGGGGAGGAGTTTTCCAGATGAGAAAACGCAGCGTAGTCGGGCTGGTCGTTATCATCGTACTGGTTTGCCTGCTGGGCATGTTTGTCATAAACGGCGTGTCTGTGGGCGTTTACGATATTGTGCCGCTTAAGGGAATCAAGCAGGGGCTTGATATCACGGGCGGTGTTTCTATTGTGTACCAGGCGCAGGATACGTCCATCGAAGACTTTGATACAAAAATGGATGGCGCCATGTTGATTTTGCGAAACAGGCTGGATTCCAGGGGATATACCGAGGCGACGATCTCCAAACAGGGAGATGACAAGATCCGTGTAGAAATCTCCATAAACGAAACAAGTGAAATCACTGATCCGACAGAGGTCTCATCCTTTATCGGAACGCCTGCCCATCTCGAGTTTGTAGACCCGAATGGCGAAGTCATTATGGAAGGCAAGGATATTGAATCGGCGAAGCTGGCGTTAAACGCTGGGGAACCGGTTGTGTCGTTCAGCCTGACCGACGAAGGCGCAACGGCGTTTGCGGCCGCAACCACAGAGTTTGTGGGCCAGACGATTTCCATAGAGCTGGACGGGGCGGTGATTTCCGCGCCCAAAGTAAACAGCGCAATAACCGGTGGACAGGGAATCATCGAAGGAGAATTTACGGAAGAAAGCGCGCAAAACCTTGCTATGCAGATAGAGAGCGGAGCGCTGCCCATAGACCTGAACGAGATAGAAGTGCGCTCCATCAGCGCGACTTTGGGCGTAGATGCGCTGGACAGCAGCATCATGGCAGGTCTGATCGGCCTGGCTATCCTGTTTATTTTCCTGCTTGTTTACTATCGTTTGCCGGGGCTTGTCGCCTGCATCTCGCTGACGATCTATGTATTCTTTGTACTCTTGCTTTTGGGGAGCGTACCCGGTGTGCAGCTTACTTTGCCGGGCATCGCGGGTATTGTGCTTGGTATTGGAATGGCGGTGGATGCAAACGTTATTATTTTCGAGCGCTTCAAGGAAGAATACAAAACAGGAAAGACGCTGCGGACCTCGTTTAAGGCGGGAACGCAAAAAGCATTCATTACGATCCTCGATTCCAATGTTACCACGCTGATCTGTGCAATTGTGCTGGCGGTTTTTGGAACTGGCCAAATCAAAAGCTTTGCATACACGCTGATTATTAGTATCATCACATCTATGATTTGTGCGGTGCTTATAGCAAACGGGATCATGAAGCTGTTTATCAATATGAATATTAAAAACCCGAATGTATTCATGTGGCATGCAAAGGAAGTCCGGGAAAAGGCGATTGCCGCCCGGGAAGGAGGCGCTGCACAATGAAAACATTTAATTTTGTTGGAAAATTCAAAGTATTTATTGCCATATCGATTGCTATTATTGTAGTGGGCGTTATATTTGGCGCTGTAAACGGCGGCCTCAACCTGGGTATAGATTTCTCCGGCGGAAGCATTACAACGATTGAAGTCGGGCAGGAATATGATGTCGAGGTCATAAACGACGCGCTTGTGGCACACAGCGTGACCGATGCGCCCGTTGTAAAATCGGGCGATGGCTATACGCAAGCAATCATCCGTATGCAGGACCTTGGCGGCGATCAGGAACAGACAGAAATTATCGGAAAAGTGTTGGCGTCCATACAGGAAACCTACCCGAATGCGGAAATAGACGCGGTAGACAGGGTGGGGGGCGTAGCCAGCGCCGAGCTTGTCCGCAATGCCCTTTTGGCGGTAATTGTTGCGTGTATACTCATGCTTATCTACATCTGGATACGGTTCGAGCTTTTCAGCGGGATTGCGGCCGTTGTTGCGCTGGTGCACGACGTTCTCATTATG
>JBMNTU010000148.1:0-3904 GCA_050945895.1 Christensenellaceae bacterium
TGTATTTTTTCCTTGCCATCTCCATTCTCCTTCTTCGTTAGTTTATCATCACTCCACTAACTTTGGAACTGGTTCAAGGATTGGGGGGCACGCCAATCATGCTTCTTGCGGCAATCCGCGACCGAAAAAAACGCCTGACCGGGAGCCTGATTTTTTTGGTTCTGATGCAGTTTTGCTGGCAAATAATCAATGTGTTGGCTTATTCGGCAAATACATTCGCATACGCCCAGCTCTTATACGACCTCGACCTGCCCTTTGTCGCGCTTGTGTCCCTTTCAGTATTTCTGTTCATCATAAAGTTTTACAACCTAGAAATCTACCAATGGCGGTTTGTCATCTTGCTGCTGTGCGTCATCCCGGTTTTAACAGGCCTGTTTGCGCTGACGACGGAGCATCACGAATTGATGCGGACCAACTTCGAAATCGTGCAAACGTTTCCGATGCTGATGGTCGAGGCCGGATTTGGGCCGTGGTTCTGGATCCACGCAGGCTATTGCTATGTATTGATTATGATCTCTTCGGTCATTGCAATCGTGCAGCTTTTCAAAATCCCCAAAATATACAGGCGCTCTTCGTATTTCCTGCTTTTTGGAATGCTTTCGTCCGTTGTTGCAAATGTTTTTGTTATCGCGCGGATTGTGCCGGTGCTCGACATTACCCTTGTGGGGGCCAGCGTGTGCACATTTTTCTTATATTTTTCATCCCGCAACACACAAGGGCTAGATTTAATCCATGCCGCCCGCGAAAATGTCCTCGACCAAATGGATGAAGCCGTCCTGATTATAGGTGACGACAACAGCATCATTACGAAAAATGATATGGCTGTGCGGCTGCTTTCGATGCTGGAGGCAAACCCCGATATTACGTACCCGGCCGTGCTTAATATGATCATGAAAACCGCCGACCGGTTCGAGCAGGTAGAGCGCGGGAACGGGGGCATCGATTTTCATTTTGTTTTCAAAGGCGGCGAACAGAAGATTTATAACCTACAGGAAAAAGCCATTCGCGATAAACGCGGTACCCGGATGTCAACGGTCGTAATCTGCACCGATGTAACAGAAAACCGCGAAACGCTGTGGGAGCTCGAGCGGACCGCTGGGCTGGATGCGCTGACCGGGCTTTTGACCCGGCCCATGTTGGACAAGGAAAAGAAGCTGCTGGATTCGCCCGAAAACCTGCCGCTTGCAGTCATTATGGGGGATCTCAATCATTTGAAGGTAGTAAACGACACCTATGGCCACCAGCAAGGAGACGCCATGCTCCGGCTGGCAGCCGAAACGCTTATTACAAGCTGCCCGCCCAGTGCGCGTGCCGCCCGCATCGGAGGTGACGAATTTTTGGTGCTCATCCCAGATTGTGACGGGTACCGCGCCGGACAGATTATTGCCGATATCCAGTACAACCTGCGGCAAATACAGGGCTACCCCTTCGAGGTATCTATCTCGCTGGGAGCGGCCATCAAGCTGGCGCCCGAGCAAAACTTAAACGACCTAATCGAGCAGGCGGACGCAGAAATGTATTTTGTCAAAAAGGTACAGCATGCGGAACGATAAATCGAAAAATACACGCAAAAATATGGCTGGCGCCCTCCCAAAGCAGGGCGCAGCCATTTTTTAATTGGAACAAAAGAAGTATTCGGCTATTGGGCAAAATCGCTTTCAACAAGCTTGGTCAATTCGTCTACGGCTGCTTTTTCATCCTTGCCGTTTGCAAATACATAAATGGATTCGCCGCTTGTAACACCCAGCGAAAGCAGGCCCATAATGCTCTTCGCATTGATTTTTTTGTTGGAATACTCGATCAGTATCTGTGACTCAAACTGGTTTGCCACCTGCACAAAGCTTGCAGCCGCCTTAGCTTTAAGGCCGTCCTGATGTTTAATTACCAATTCCTTGTAAATCATAGTATATCCTCCTTTTCATGCGCAAATGACTCCGCTATCTGATTCAGTTTTCTAAAACGATGGTTCATGCCGGACTTGGTCGTTCCGCTAAGCTCACACAATTCCTGCAGCGTTGCCTCCGGGTTCGAGATGCGAAGCTCGGCCGCTTCCCGAAGGGCGGGGCTCAGGTATTTCATGTCCATATGCCTGCCAATAATACGAATATTTTCTATTTGCTTTAATGCCGCATTCACTGTTTTATTAATGTTGGCCGTTTCACAGTTTACCGCACGGTTGACATTGTTACGCATTTCCTTTAAAATGCGCACGTTCTCAAAATTCAAAATAGAGGTGTGCGCCCCAATCAGCGCAAGAAGTGAGACAATGCTGTCTCCCTCACTTAAGTATACCACAAAACTTTGCTTGCGAAGAACTTTTTTCGCCGAAACCTTAAAAAATGCAAGCAGCTGCAACACCTTGTCCGCAATTCTTTCGGAGCGCAGCACAAATTCCAGGTGATAGTTCTTTTTTGGGTCGGAAACCGTTCCGCAGCCCAAAAACGCGCCCCGCAAAAAAGCAATCTTGCAGCACCGCTTTCCGGTTAGCTCCGCAGGGATCTTTTCCTCCGCCAACAGGCCTGTAGAAAGCTCCATCGCCGAAAGCAGCAGTGCGGCGTCCGGCACGTCGATCGTATACATATGCTTTTTTTTAAGCTGGCTTTCCTTTACCTCTACGCCCGCGTCAATTTTCAGTATGCGCGTAACTGTAGAAAAAATCCGCTTGGCCGTAAGCATATTTTCGGTATTGTATTTAATGTGCATGCCTGCTGCGCTCAGCGATATGCTGCCGCAGGAAAAAGTCAGCGCCACAAGCTCGGCGGCTACGCAGCAATCGTCTATGCCTTGTGCACATATCTCGTTTTTCGCCTCAGTAGAAAATGTCATAGCCGGCCCTCTTTTGGCGTATGCTGTTATATTTGCAAAGTCCGTTCTATTTTAAGGTCGCGGTGCTCCACCGATACCTTCATATTCTGTTGCTTTAAGCGGTTATACAGCTCCTCGGCCATGGCGACGCTCCTGTGCATGCCGCCGGTACAGCCAATGCCAATAACAAGCTGCTTTTTGTCCTCCGAAATGAAGCTGGGGGCCAGCTTTGTGACCATCGTAACGAGCGCATCCAAAAAGTATTGCGCTACGTCCGATTGCAGCACAAACGCGCGCACGTCGTCGTCCAGCCCCGAATGGGCGCGCATCGTTTCGTTCCAGAAGGGGTTTTCCAAAAAGCGCATATCAAAAACCATGTCCGCGTCAAGCGGGATGCCGCGTTTATACCCAAACGAAATAATCGACACCTTCATCCGGTTGTCCTCCGCACTGCTGTAAATATCGTCGATCACGCGTTTGAGTTTCATTACATTATAAGAGGAGGTGTCTACAACATGGTTAGACATTTCCTTAATCGGCTGCAGCTTCCAGCGCTCCATTTGGATGCCCGTCAATATCTCCCCGCTATTGGAAAGCGGGTGGCTGCGCCGGACTTCCTTGAAGCGCTTGACAAGCATTTCGTCCGAAGCGTCCAAAAAGAGGATGTCCAGTGTAAGGTCCAGTTCTTTCAACTGCTCGATCGCGCCATATATAGAATCGAACAGATCGCCGATGCGCATGTCTGCCGCAACTGCAATTTTTGCATGGGAACCCAGATTTTTCAGGCAAAGCTTTGCAAACTCGGGCATAAATTCGGGCATCAGGTTATCGACACAATAATAGCCGATGTCTTCCAGCCTGCGCAGCGCAGTAGAGCGCCCGGCGCCGGACAAACCCGTTACGATTACAAATTTCAAAAAACCGCCCCCTTTTGTCAAATGCTTGTTGCCATTATACCTAAACTTGCCGGCTAAAACAATATCATTCCGGCTGTGCGTTGCGGATCTGCGCCGCGGGGATGCCTGCCTGCTCTGCTTTATGAAGCGCGGCAGTAAAGTTCCCCACATCCTCCGGCCGGTGGGCGTCGCTGCCAATGGTA
>JBMNTU010000149.1:0-3822 GCA_050945895.1 Christensenellaceae bacterium
CGCCAGCGCCTCAGAGCATGGTATATGCTGTATAAGAAACTTTTACGATGCCTCCTCCACTAACTCTGTACTTGGTACAAAGATTGGGGGCAGCCCAAGAACACCTCCTGAAAAATAAAAAAGGGCCACCCACAGGGTGAACCAATTCAATTTGTCCGTTAGTTTGTTATTGAGAGAAAATCATCTTCATGATAAACCGCAATTCAGTTGTAAAAAGCATTCACTATATATACAACGAGAAACGCGAAAAGTGGCACTTTTGCCACATTGTTTACAGAATGTTCATAAATCTACAATGGTAGGATTAAGCTGCCGCGTTCTTATTTATTGCATCTATCACTTGGCGAATGCCCATGAATTGCTCCATATCAAACACATCACTTATACTCCCAACATCACTGAAAGGGCTTTGCTGCAAAATACTGAGGTCTTTCATCATTCCATTTTTCACAATATAGTTTACAATGAGCTTTACAAAATGTATTTGTTTGCTGTCAAGATGCGCATCATTCAGGAAAATAGAAAACGCATCATTCGCTGCTTGCAGGCTGAGGCCAACTATAGAACGAACAAGCTCACCCAATGGGGTCTGTCCAAATTGCTCTTTATATTGCTCTTCCGTTCCAAGCTCGGCCCAAAGAATATGCTCCAGTTCTGAAATATCTTGTGATGTCAATGGGCGGTTCCCTTTCAACTTAGCAATAGCAGGTATATCCTGATGCTGTAGAATATAATGGTTTACCTTTTTTTTGTAGTTAACAAGGTCGTCGTTTTCAAGCTCGGCTTCATTCCATTCCATGCTGAGAATATCATCCGCAAAGTTTGTATCATATCGCTCCTGCTCTATGGCTGGCAAAAACTTTATCAGGTCACGAAGGCGTAGCCTGATATCTTCATAATCATGGATACCGGCTCGCTCCAGATAATCATTGTGCAAAATTTGTTCGAGTAGTTCCTGTTGTTGCTCAATTGCAGGGATGTTTGCATACCGGGCCAATTGCTGCGCTTTGCCAACGATGTCATTCTTGGCTCGCTTGAATGATTTCCCGATGAGCAGCGCCAACTCCACCTGATATGCCAGCATATCAAACCGCAGCGCGGAAATATCATCCTCGATGGGCGGCACCAGTGGTGCAATATGTTCGGCGATTTGCAGCGTATTCTCGTATGTAATTGGTGTAAATGCATCAACATCCGAATACTTATCAATCAGACGCAGATGCTGCTTTACCGCGAAGTTATCCCTATTTAAAGATTGTGCTATTGATGCAAGCTCATCTACCAGCTCCTTACGGTATGCTTTTAACTCGTCTGTTTGAAACGCCAGGTCTTGCAGCTTAAATACCATCTCAGTTTTGATGTTGTAAAGCTTTTCCTGTAAAGATGCTATTGTTCCGGCTTCCTTGCCCTTGGCTTTAATCCGGAAAAACGCAAAGTTTCCACAAAGGTCAAAAATATAAAATTGCTTTTTGTCCTCGCCGTCCATCAGACTAGGGCAAATACGCGTACCGCGACCTATCATCTGCCAGAATTTTGCACGACTCATTACTTTTTTGAAGAAAACCAAATTGAGTATCTCGGGCACATCGATGCCTGTGTCAAGCATGTCCACAGATATGGCAACCTGCGGATATTTTGCCGGGTCAGAAAAATCGTCTATCAGACTCTGGGCATAGTTGGTGTAATTGTCTATTACGCGGCAGTAATGGCTGGGGTAATCCGGAAACTCCTTATTCCACACTTCTAATATTTTTTCCGCGTGCTTATGATTTTTGGCAAATATAATCGTCTTACCGATTTTACTGCCATATTCTATTTTTTGCCCATATTCTACCAACTGGTGCAAGGCTTGCTTGATAGTATCGTAATTAAAAATCCACTCATTCAGGGCGCCGGAATTGATGTGCTCTGGGATATTACCCTCTTCATCTGCAAAGGTCTCTTCATACTCTTCTTTTTCTTCGGGTGAGAGGTCATCAAATGTGATACCTTCACTCAGGAATTTTAGCTGTGTCTCTATTGTGACGTAGTCTACAAGATATCCATCCTCGACTGCTTGGGATAGCTCGTAACCGTAGGTAGGAACACCGCTTTCCAAATCAAATATACCATAGGTGTTTTTGTCGATTTCATCTTTTGGGGTAGCCGTTAGGCCAACTAGTAGCGCATCGAAGTAGGTAAAGATATCCTTGTATTTGTTATATATGCTGCGGTGTGCTTCGTCCACGACAATCAAATCAAAATGCCCGGGAGTAAACAGCTTGCCGCCTTGCTCATCCAGCGTATCGTCAATACAGTTCATCATGGTCTGGTAGGTAGAAAATACTGCTCGTGCATTCGCCTCTTCTTTGCTCTCAGTCAAGTTGCACAACGAAAGATTGGGCTGAAGGTTGTGGAATGCACGCTTTGCCTGTGTCACCAGCGCCGTGCGGTCGGCGAGGAATAGCACGTTCTTCACCCAGCCATGTCGTATCAACACATCGGCAAGTGCGATTACCGTCCTCGTCTTGCCACTGCCCGTTGCCATCACGAGCAAAGCTTTTCTGCGATTGTTCGAATCAAACGTATCGCAAACGGCCTGGATGGCTTCTTTTTGGTAATACCGCCCGGCAATGTTATCATCCACCTGCACACCGGCAAGCGCGGTGCGGCTTTTCATCTTATTAAATTCTTTTTCTAAATCCCGCTTGGAATAAATGCCTGATATCGGTCGTTCAGGATAATATTTATCATTCCATATACGCGTCTCATAGCCATTGGTTAGGAATATGACCGGACGCTGCTTAAATTTCTTCTCCAGAAAATCGGCATACAGCACTGCCTGTTGCCGACCTTTCTCCACGCTGACACTGGTGCGCTTCGCCTCAATAACGGCAAGGGGCAGGCCATCGTCGCCAAACAACACATAATCGGCAGCGCCGAATCCTGATTTGTTTGGCATTTCATCAATCGGATATTCGTCTACCCAGTTTTTGCCTCTTTGCCAACCCGCATCCTCCAGCATGACGTCGATATATGCCTTGCGGGTCTGTGCCTCTGTCAAGTCCATAGGCTGCACGATGTAGCCTTGCTTCATTTGCTGCACACGGCGGGAAGTCATCTTCTCTTGCACAGATAAGTTCTCGTCAAGCAGTTTCTGGAAATCCACTTCTTCGGGAACAGGCATCGGGGCTGCTGGCGTCTCTTCTGCCGACAATAAAGATTTGTTAAATTGGGTATCGGTATAATCCTCGCCGTAGCAATATGCTACAAAACTTAAAAAGCTATGCAGGTTCTCCAGTGCCAGCTCTGCCTGGTCTGCATTAACAGAAGCCGGATTATGTGCGGCGTTGTTGCCCACCTTGCGTAGGTAATTGATTTTGGGAAACAACTCTCGCGGCACCATATCGCGAAAATCATGGGAATGGATAAGCGCAACCAATGTATCCTCATATGGCCGCGAAAGTATGCTATCAACGCTATATACCCACTTTACCGCAGCTTCAAGCGCCGTCCGACAGGTTATGGCACAGACGGACGGATTTAGCATATATATCTGCTCCGCGCTAACAGCAAGGCCAGCGAAGCTTTCGAATTGCTTGTCTTTTGTTAGAAAATCAAAATTAGTGTGCACAGCTTATCACCTGCTTTTTGATGAAAAATATATCACCGTATCTTCTTATAATAATGTTATTGTTTATATTTCGCAATACTTCATGCATTTTCCGCTCAGCAAATTTCAATTTGTCGACTTGTTGGACGTGGGCTGCCCCCAATCTTTGTACCAAGTACAGAGTTAGTGGAGGAGGCATCGTAAAAGTTTCTTATACAGCATATACCATG
>JBMNTU010000150.1:0-3708 GCA_050945895.1 Christensenellaceae bacterium
CGTAAACTGCTGGTTCGTTTTGAAAAGAAAGCTGCAAATTATCTTGGACTTTTGCATTTTGCCTGTGCAATCATTGTCTGGCGTAAATTGATTCGAGTTCATGTTTAATTTATGGATAGGCTCTAAGTTGCTCTCCTCCTTTATTTATAATTAATTTTTTAGAATTTCTCCTGTGCTGTTAACGCGGTTATTTGGCCCAAACCCCGCACTTCCAACAAAATACGGGGCCATTTTTTGCAAACTGCCGCCCTTTTGCGCGACAAAACCCCAGCCACAACCGGCAGCCTCATCTTTATCGGTTGTGGCTGGGGAAAATACCACTCCTTGCCACCTGTTTTCAAAAAGCTCTTTTACAGCCGCCAGTCCCCCGCCTTCTTTTGCAGGGAATAAAGCCTGGCGTAAAGCCCTTTTTGCTCCAACAACTCGGCGTTAGTGCCCGACTCCGCTACGCGCCCCTCCTGCAGCACCACAATCCGGTCCGCATTGGCGACTGTGCGCATCCTGTGGGCAATAACAAGCACCGTCTTATCCCGAATCAGCGTAGACAGTGCCTTTTGAATCAGCGTCTCGTTCTCGACATCCAGCGACGCGGTAGCCTCATCCAGCAATATAATTGGCGCATCCTTTAAAAGCGCCCGGGCAATGGAAATGCGCTGCCGTTCGCCGCCGGAGAGCGTCGCGCCGTTCTCGCCGATTACCGTCTGATATCCATCCGGGAACCTCGAAACAAACCCGTCGCACTGCGCCGCCCGGGCCGCTGCATAAACCTCCTCGTCGGTCGCATCCCGTCTGCCCAGCCGGATATTATCCATAATTGTACCGCCAAACAGCACCACATCCTGAAATACAATGGCGAAATTCTTGAGCAGCGTCTCCGGCTCCACATTGGTTATATCCACGCCTCCTATGGTAATGGTGCCGCAGTTTGGGTCCCAGAAACGCGCAGCAAGCTTTGCCGCCGTGCTCTTCCCACTGCCAGACGGGCCGACCAGCGCCGTTACCTCCCCCTGCTTCGCCGTAAATGATACATCATTTAAAACATTCTCCTGGTTGTAAGCAAACGTAACGTGTGAAAACGTGATATCGTAGCCTTTGGGGTTACATACAGGGGCGCCCTCCTGTATTTTCTGGCGCTCAATTTCCTGCATCCTTTTGATTTGCAGCCGGGCGTTGAAAAGCTCCGCAATCTGCATCAGAACAGTTACCATCGGATCGTAGATGCGGGATGCCACCAGCAGGAAAATAAGGTAGATATAAAAATTGATTTCCCCACGGCCCAGCAGCGTCGCACCGATTAAAACCGTGCTGGCAAAGCCAAGGCGCAGCACAATCGTGGCCGAGGAAATAAACGAACCGGTCACAAGCTCCGAGCGGATCGACGCGCCGACCAAACCGTCGAGCTTCTTATCCAGCCCGCCTAAGTATTCCTCCTCGCGGTTGCTGGCTTTGATGTCCTTAATATTTTCGAGGCATTCCTGAATGCCGTCTATCGATGCAAGTCGCGCCTGTATTTTTCTTCGCCCAAACTTATCCTGCAGCCTTTTGCTGCCAAACACGAGCAGCAAAGAGATCGGCAGCGCCATAAGAATAGCCAGTGCCATGCGCCATTCAAACATAAACAGCCCAAAGCTCACCAGCGTAATGGAAATAATTGCGCCAAAGAGCTGCGGCACGGCGTGGGAAAAAGTGTGCTCCAGCTCGGTACAATCCGCCATCAAAGTAGAAGTCAGATCGCTTAAATCCCGCTGTCCAAAGAACGACAGCGGAAGCTGCCTCAGCTTTTCCGCCAGCGAAATTCGTCGGTTGGCGCTTTCGTCGTAAGCGGAAATGTACGTCTCCCGATACTGAATCCAGTGGGCAATAAAAATTATAGCCAGCACCAGCGCCGCAAGCCCTGTATACAGCCAAACGTTCAGCGCGCTGCTTTTCTCGCCCATCAGCGGCTTTAAAAGCTCGGTTATCAGCATAAAAATCAGGCTGACCGGAAGCATCAGGCTGATATTGGCAAAGGCGCTTGCCGCAATGCCTTTTTTCGCATCTCTTGCGCCCTTTTCGCTCAAAGCAAACACTCTACGAAACATGTGCATCCTCCTTTCCCAATCCCCAGGCCACGGAGGTCTGATAGTCCTGCCACATCCGCGCATAGAAGCCGCCCTGCTCTCGAAGCGCATCATGGCTGCCGCTTTCAGCAATCTTCCCGCCGTCTACCACAAAAATCCTGTCTGCATTCTGTACCGTAGACAACCTGTGGGCAATCATCAAAACCGTTTTCCCCCGGGTCAGCTTTTCAAACGCCAGTTGAATCTTATACTCATTTTCCGGATCTGCAAAGGCTGTCGCCTCGTCCAGAATAATAATCGGCGAATCCTTTAGAATTGCCCGCGCCAGGCAAATGCGCTGCATCTCGCCGCCGGAAAGATAGATGCCCTTTGTGCCGACGACCGTATCTATCCCATTAGGCAGCTTCGTCAAAATATCCTCACATTGGGCAGACAGCGCAGCCTCCAGCGCCTCCTCCCGCGTAGCGCTCGGCCGCGCGGTACGTATATTATCCAGAATACTTGCCTTAAAAAGATGCGTATCCTGAAACACAAAGGCGACCCGCTGCATCAGTATTTCTTTCGGAATATTGCATACGTCCGCACCGCCAATCGTCACGCTGCCGTCTTTTACATCCCAAAAACGCGGTATTAAGCTTGCAATGGTGGTTTTGCCGCCCCCGGACGACCCCACAAGCGCGGCAGTCGTTCCTTCGCGAACCGAGAATGAAACATGGTCGACTGCCGGAATGTCTGCGTTTGGATATGTAAAGGAAACATCACAGAATTCAATATCACAATTCCGGGGCAAATCGCTTACCACCGACTCGGGCAGCGGCTCCTGCTGCAAAATCCAGTTGACGCGCCGTACCGATTCATCGGTAATCATCTTGTAGTTGCCGGAATACATGATTTTCATCAGCATGGTTGCACAGGCCGGCGTAAAAATAACGTAGAAAATAAAGCTTAACAAAAAATGCGTATAGTCGGCGGCGCCGGACGCCAGCAATATACCGAGGGGCACGAGGAAAAAGAACGTGCCATGAATTGCGGTTGTAAATGCGGTCATAGGCGCCTGCCACGACATGGCATATTGAATCACAAAATTTTTATACTGAATAATCGACTGATAAAAACGTTTAAAGGAATGTACCGTCTGTCCAAATACTTTCACAACCGAAATGCCGCGCACATACTCCACCGCTTCGTTGTTCATATCCTCAAGGGAATTTTGATATTTTTTCAGAAACCCGGAAGAAGATTTGGCCATCATACGCATTTCAATCCCCAGTCCGATTAAAATGGTAAGCAGGCTTGCAATCCCCAGCCTCCAGTCGAAAATCAAAAGCATGGCAATAACGGCAACCGGCGTCACAAAAGAGGCTGCCAAATCCGGAATCTGATGCGCAATAAATGTTTCAGTCTGTGAAGAATTTTCGTCGATAATTTTTCGCAGCTTCCCGCTGGAATTCGCGGCATGAAACCCCAGCGGCAGCTTCACCAAATGATGCAGCAGCCGCGATTTCATGTTGCGCGCCGTATGAAAAGCGGCAATATGGGAAGACATCAGCGCCCCGAAATAGATAAGGAACGCGGCGGCGCTCAACACAACAGCCAGCCAGCCAAAAAGCGACAGTTTCGATACGTCCGGCGAAACGCCCAAAGAAAC
>JBMNTU010000151.1:0-3684 GCA_050945895.1 Christensenellaceae bacterium
CAGCGCTACCTCAACGCGCGGGCAGCACGGGTCTATCAGGAATACGAACCGCAAAGCTATATCCGCGGATTGCAAACGACACAGCAGGCAGACGAGATCCGCTCGCTGATAGAAGAATATACAATGAAAAACATAAGTATGTTTATTATTGGAACAAAAGACATAGACAGCGCTGCCGAATGGCAGCGGTATCTGGATGACCTGGCACTGTTGGACGTAGACGGGCTGGTATATGCTGTGCAGGCCTCTTACGATTTATCCGGGAAGGAAGCGTAATATGAAGGCACACCTTATTAAAACAGCAACCATATTGGCGGTCATATGCTTCGCTGTAAGCCTGCTGGCATGCGGTGCACCAATGTCCGAAAACACGTCCGCCGGTTGGTCTGCGTATGCAGCGCTGGACGCTAGCCAAACGCCGGAGGAGCTTTATGAGGCTGCGCTTAAGGAAGGCACACTTACAATCTACAGCAATACAACCCGAATATACGACACGCAGGAAGCATTTGAAAAAACCTATCCCGGCTTGCTCGCAGACGTACAGTTTGTGCGTGCCACCGACCTAATTCGCCTGCTGGAAGAGGAATCGTCCGCCGAAGAACCGGTATGCGACATCGTAATATGCACGGATTCCAATGCCAAGCTGTCCGGCACATTTGTGCCCGACGGCCTGCTTTACAAATATACGCCGCCGTCCATTGCAGATAAAATCAGGCCGGAAAACAACGAAACAGTACTGGATTTTATGGTGGAAGGCGCTGTGTTGTTTTATAACAACGACGTCCACGACGCACCGCCGCTCACAAACTGGTGGGAGCTCACCGAACCGCGTTTCAAAGGCCGGTTCTACATGGTAGACCCGCTTCGGTCACATACTACAAACGCGCTGATGTTTACGATGATCGAACATAGTGATGAAATGGCACAAGCGTATTTCGACCTGTACGGCAAAGAGCTGGAAGTGCCGGCAGGCAGCACTGCCGGCCAGGAATTTTGGCGCATGCTGCTGCAAAACGATGTACAGTTTACGTCCTCGTCGGACGAAGCGCTTGAAATGGTCGGTATGCCCGGCCAGAAGGATCCGCCTGTTGCCATACTCGTTTCCAGCAAAGAGCGAAAAACCGGACTGGGCTATTCCATTGCCCCCATCTACGAAATGCAGCCGGCGGCAGGTGTATTGGTCCCAGGCAGCGTTATGCTGCATGGCGGTTCGCAAAACGTCAACGCGGCAAAGCTCTTTATCTACTTTTTGCTGGGAGGGGAAGACGGAACAGGCGATGGATTTACACCGTATATGCACGAAGGGTCGTGGTCGGTGCGTACCGATGTAACAACACCATCCTCCATCCGGCGCGAGGATGTCCGTTTTTGGAATTTAAACCGTACATTTTTTGCAGAGCATCAGACGGAATATACAGAATACTGGACAAAGCTCAGGGAAGACGTGACATGAAGCGAAACAGCGGCATCAGCAGAAGAATACTCACCATCACTCTGTTGCTCGGAATATCCGTGCTGGCAGTGTGGCTTGTTTTCTATATCCAATCCTCGGGCAACATCCGCAGGATGAACGAACGGTACCTGGACCAAATTTCCGGGCAAATCATCGAACGGCTGGAAACGGAACTGTTTGAACTGGAAAACGTCGCCTTTTCTCTTTCGACCAATGAAACGGTCGTCGATTTCATCACCGAGAAAAACACCCTTTTGTTCCATTCCAAATCTGCCATTGTGGACGACCTGCTGGATACGCTGACAGGCACGGGGGATTTTTCGCACACCCTTGTGCTGTATAACCAGGATGGTTTTTATGCGAGTTTTATGGGAAACCTCGGCCACACCACGCTGGATATGCTGTTTGCAAATTTCCATAAAACCGCATTGCCGCGCTACACTGCTGTTAAGCTGGAGGGCGTGCCGTACATCAGCTATGGCGGCGCCATTATGAAAAGCGGTGAGCAGGTGGGGACGATCGTGCTGCTTGCCGAAGAAGAGAAGCTTCTTGGCCTTTTTGAAAAATATGTTATGCCTGATGGAATCGATATATCGCTTGCAGAAAGCGGCGTTGTTGTAACATCCAGCAATCGAGAGCAAGTGGGAATATCTACACAGGAGCTAACTGCTTCGGCCGCGTTATACCAAAGCAAACCAATGGGCTTTGCCCCGTTTGAAATCTATGTTAGTGTAAAAAATGATTACTTTGCAAACGAAACGCGCGACTATGCGCTGGCTGCGCTTATTACTGTTGCGCTTATTATCGCGTTCCTGTTGGTATATCTCGCCGCCACCAACCGCTATTTCCTGCGGCCGATGGTGGGCGTTATTCGCGATGTAGAGCAGCTTGGGCTGGATATAGATGCAAAAAAAGAGCTCAGCCAGACGGGAATCGATGATTTTGACGGGCTTGTCCGGCAGGTAAACCTGATGCTTGCGCGCCTGGACGAACGGAGCAAGGCACTATTAAAATCGCAATCCCGGCTGCAAAATGCGGAAATAGAGCGGCAAGCCGCACTCATTGTTTCACTCAAAAAGCAAATAGACGCACATTTTGTGGTCAATATCCTGAACATCATCAAAACGCTTTCCGAAAGGGGTGAGACGGAAAAAGCAGCGTTGGTGTCGGACGGGCTTTCCCACTTGCTGCGTTACTCCAACGCAGAGGACGAATTTATTTCTGGCATGGATGAACTGCTTGTGCTGGAAAAATATGTTACCATGATGGAAATCCGTTACCAGGACCGTTTTTCCGCCGAGTTCGATTGGAGCGACCGGCTGATGGATGCCAAATTTCCCCGTATGCTGGTGCAGCCGCTGATCGAAAACGCAATCGTTCACGGATTTGCCGACAAAAAAAGCGGCGGCAGCCTGCTTGTCAGGGGGCAGGCAGACGGCGGCATGGTAGAAATATCTGTTACAGACAACGGCAGGGGAATAGAAGAACACGAGCTCCAGCGCCTGCGCACAGAGATTGCCGGCGGCGCGCACGACGGCTGGAACGTAGGCGGCATCGAGCATGTCGCGTTGCTCAATATCGCGCGGCGGCTGCGCTCCTATTATGGCAATAGCGGTTCACTCTCAATCGAAAGCAGGAAAACGGGCGGAACAACAGTCACGCTACGTTTTCCCGTGGCTCCGCCCCGCAAAGCGGTTCATTCAGATTTGTAAAAGGAGATAGACTATGTTTCAGGTATATCTGGTAGACGACGACCCCATCATCTTAGAGGATGTATCGGCAAAACCCGTATGGCAGGAATGCGGGTTTGAAATCATCGGAAAGTCGACCTCGTCACGCGAGGCGCTCCGCGAAATACTCGCCCAAAAGCCAGATCTTGTAATGTGTGACCTAAAAATGCCCGGGCTGGACGGAATCGACCTGATGATGCAGATCCGAAACGCCGGGGTAGACTGCGAATTCCTCATGCTGTCCGCACATGCCAGCTTTCGCGATTCGCGCGATTTTTTTAAGCAGGACGGGTTCGACTACCTGTTAAAGCCAGTGGACGAAATGGAGTTGCAAATTGCGCTGGAGCGGCTTGCCCGATTGTTGTTCAAAAAGAACCCGGAAGACAGCGAAGAACTTCCGGCAGCCGAAAGCGCCGAAGTCATCGATTCGATTATGGCCTACCTCCGCCGCAACTATTCCAAAAAGCTGAGCCTCAACCACCTGGGGCAAATGTTCCATTT
>JBMNTU010000152.1:0-3639 GCA_050945895.1 Christensenellaceae bacterium
ATTTCAAGATGCACCACATGCAATGCGGATATAACAGGCAACGAAGAATCCCATGTGAAGCAGCATATGATGAATGGCGAGAATGGAAATTGGAAAAGCGAGGTTACGCAAGTACAGACAGGCACTCAAAAAGTGACCATCCCTGAAAAAGGCCATTGGGAAAAGAAGCTGGTCAGGGAGGCCGGATACTATTAAGCCAATATGAAAATTGAATAAAAACAAAAAGGAATTGATACGTCAGTTCCTTTTTTTGTTGCTCAGTTTCAATCCCGTATAGCCGTATTGCTATACGGGATTTTTATATAGATAAAAATTTACATTGGAGGACTTAGAATGAAAAGACTATCAAAGAAAGCATTGGGATTGTTGCTGGTACTCATTTTGTGCATTTCTATGGTGCCTATGCCCGCGCTGGCTACGGCTGATGGAATAGCGCCCGATATTGCCGCAGATAATCCTACGGATTTGGATGCAGAAAACACTGCACCTGAGCCTACCCTACAGCCGACTCCTGAGCCGGAGCAACCTACCGCCTCTCCCATGCCTGATTCAACACCTGAGCCTACTCAGGCAGCAGAGCCTGCACCACAGGTTTCGCAGCAGCCGGAACAAGCGCCGCAGGCAACCGATAATCCTGACCCTATTTTGGTGCAGACTGTGAATAAGCCCTTGGTACAGGTTGTCTATCATTATTATGATGCAGCCCAAAACGAGAATGTCAGCAGCTTTGAGGATTATACAATCGCATCCACACATTCATACAACGCTCTTGCGATGGCAAACGGCGATATCATTTCCATTGCAGCTAACAAATATCCCACCCAAGTTCCGGTTAGCACAGAGCAGTTGCGTTTTCGCGTTCTGCTAAACGGCAGCGAAGACATTACCGCGCAGGCATCGTATGACGCGGCAATGGGCGCGGTCAGCCTGCCCCATGACTTTATGGGGCATAATATTACCGTTCATTGGTACTGCCCGACTTCCGAGGTTGCAGAATTGCCTATTACGGCAACTATCAGCACCTACGCAAATGGCGCGTTCACAAACTCCATAATGGATTTGTCACTTGTATCGAATGCAAATATCATCCGCGTTCCGCTTGCGAATACTATCGGTTTGGTTGTATCACAAAACGGTATTGACCTCCCCGAAAGTGTGTACAGCATGAGTGGCGGCAACCTGAATATATCTGCATCAGCTTTGGGCGGTGATATTGCTGTGACGGCCTACGCTCCACAAAAAGCGGCGCGTGGCATATCCACAATGGGCGCGACAACACAAGTTTCCCACACAAGAAGCGCCGATCAAATATATTATGGGTATTATACGTCGTACTATACCGCTAATGGCAACACAGCTTTTTGTCTTGACCCAACTGTAAGCGGCCTTAGTGCAGGTACTTATGATGTATCAGGATATCTCTCTCGTGGCACAGGATACGACGATTTGATAAAGGCTGCATATTATCTTTACGGCGGTCCTGCATATGACAGCGTTAAAAATAATCTGTTTGGCGATCCCGACAGTATGGAGGCATACGGGCTTTGTCATGCAGCAGTTGCATATATGTGGTTAGATAATCCATCAGCCTTTATGGGGCTTTCAAGCCAAACACGGGATCACCTTTTGCGCGTAATTGATTCCGTAAACGCACAGGTCATGCCGCCCGAAAGTTTTGAGGTGTTTTTGTATAACGTTGGCAGTAACACCAATCAGAGCCTAATGAGTTGGGAATACACACCCACAGGCAATTTGGAAATTCAGAAGGAATCAAGCGATCCCAGCAAAACGGATAAGAACGAGTGCTATTCGTTGGAAGGTGCGAAGTTCGATGTTTTCAATGGAAGCAATGAAAAGATAGGCTCCATCACAACAGACAAGAACGGCAAGGGCAAGCTGGAGGGCATCCCGGCAGGCTCGGGGTATTATCTCATCGAAACCAAACCACCCAAAGGCTATGCGGAAAGCAAAGTAAAGATTCCCTTTGAGATAGTGTCTGGAGAAACGACAATCAAAAAAATCAAGAACATTCCGCAGAACGACCCTATAGGCATACTTTTGAAAAAACAGGATGCGGAAACTGATTCCGATAAAACCCAGGGCAGCGCAAGTCTTGAGGGCGCGCAGTTCGCCATAAAGTATTATAAGTGGTACTATACGGAGAGTGAGCTTAAAGGCGTTACTCCTGCAAGGCAATGGGTAGTGAAAACAAACGCCAACGGATTTGCCTATCTAAACTCGACTTTCCTTGTTTCCGGCGATGCTTTTTATTTCAAAAGCGATGGCAAAACGCCCACAATGCCGCTTGGCACAATTACGATTCAGGAAAAGACCGCACCAGTTGGGTACTTGCTCAATGACGAATTATATATCCGGCAAATTAAGCCGGACGGTGTTGTCGAAAGCGTAACCACATACAACGAACCCATTATAAAGGAATACATCATCCGTGGCGGTGTGTCGCTGGAAAAATGGGACTTTGATCTGAACCGCAAGGCAGTCCCGCAGGGCGATGCTACACTGGCGGGAGCAGTATTGGAGATATATAACCGGACAGGCAGCGATGTCATCGTGAACAATAAGACATACAAGAACAATGCGGTTGTCCATACCATGATAACAGACGCGACTGGCTCGGCAGCGACTTCCGGCGATTTGCTTCCGTATGGAAAATATGAGGTGATTGAAAAGACCGCGCCCACTGGCTATCTTAATACCGGCGTGATCAGGCAGGAATTTGAAATAAAGAAGAATGGCGAAGTTGTCAGTCTGAAAACAAATGCCACGGCGATCAAAAACAATGTGGAGCGCGGCGGCGTGGAGATATCCAAGTGGGATATTGAACGCGATGCGGAAAAACTAAAACAAGGTGATGCCACTCTTGAGGGTGCGGTACTTGAAATCTGGAATCGCAGCAAAAGTATTGTGGTTGTAGCTGGCAAGGAATATGCCCCCAACGAAGTTGTGCATACCATGACAACAGATGCCAATGGCTGGGCAGGTACAGCCAATAATCTGCTCCCCTACGGCAGCTATGAAATAATTGAAAAGACGCCGCCGACAGGATATTTAAACACTGGTGTAATCAAACAGTCGTTCCAGATCAGGAAAAATGGTGAGATCGTAAAGCTGCTTACCAGCGATAAAGTGATTAAAAACAACATCATCAGGGGCGGCGCGCGAATTGAAAAATGGGATAACGAAATTGACAAGCATCATGCCCAGGGTGGCACGACCTTTGAAGGCGCAGTGTTTGAACTTGTCAACAGGAGCGTTGACAGCGTTCTTGTGCTGGATAAGCTATACGCGCCGGGCGAGGTGGTCTTTACGTTCAAAACGGACAAAGATGGCGTAGCCACAACACCCAACGACTTGCTTCCATACGGAACGTATGAGGTAAGAGAGATCGAGCCGCCGGAGGGCTATCTGCACACAGGCGTTCTATCCCGCACATTCAAAATACGGGAACATGGAAAGATTGTTGATATGAATACGTCCGAAACCGCCATTAAAAACGATCCCATTCGCGGCGATCTGAAAGGCGTGAAGATTTCAGATGGTGACGGTAATCGGCTGGCTAATGTGCCGTTCCGCATCACTTCTAAGAGCACGGGCGAGAATCATGTGATCGTAACTGAT
>JBMNTU010000153.1:0-3602 GCA_050945895.1 Christensenellaceae bacterium
TCGATTCGTTTGCACAGAGATTGGTGACAGGTCTCATATTGCTTGCCGCTCTTATCGGAGCCATCATGATCAGCAAGTTAAATTCAAAATTCGAATCGTATAGGGGATTGAACTGAATAGGAGGAACTTAAATAATGGGAAAAGATATGGAACAAACCGCTAAAGGAAATTTTCTTAGAAATAATCTGAGAAATTTCAGCGTATTTATTCCTTCGGTACTGATCGTGATCGTGATGCTGGTTGTGGGTCAAATATTGGTGAATGGCTTTGCTTCCATCACCAGTCTCAGCGGCATGTTGATGAGCGCAAGCCTTTTGGTCATTCCCGCAATAGGTCAAACGACGGTCGTAATGTCCGGAAACGATGGAATTGACATGTCCATAGGCGCGATCATGTCCATGACAGCGCTCCTTGGTCCGATGATCAAAATAGGAGGTTCGATGGTGCTGCCGTTTTCCCTTGTTATTGTTTTGGGAATAGGAGCTCTGTGGGGGCTTGTAAACGGAATGTTGATCTGGTATTTAAAAATACCCGCCCTGGTATTAACCTTGGCGATGTCCTACGTAATCGACGGCGCGTCGTTTTTCATCACAAAAGCGCAGCCGGCGGTGGATGTAAGCAAGAGCTTGACGAATATCAGCCAGATCGTTTTCCCTCCCATTCGCATACTGACTTTGATTGCTATCATTGTTTTGATAGCCATGCAGGCTTTGTTAACATATTCCCGTTTTGGCAAGCAGCTGGTTCTTGTCGGGAACAATCGTAAAGCCGCAAATCTTGGCGGGATGCCGGTCTCCAGGATCAGCATTTTAGCATATGTCATATCAGGTACGCTGGCAGGGTTTGCTGGTTTGCTCCTAGTCGGTTTTGCCGGAAGCGCCCAGATGCAGATGGCATCGAATTATACACTGCTTACGGTGGCCGCGGCAGTAATAGGAGGAACGAAGCTTGCGGGAGGGGTGGGCAATTTTATTTCCACCGCTCTTGGCGCGCTGGCGCTGATCATGCTGACCACTATATTACAGGCAATGAATATGCCGTCGGGCGCAAGGGTTTTTGTGCAGGGAGCTATCCTTTTGATTATTCTTTTAATCAATAACAGATCGGAAAAACTGAGGCAATAGGATATTCAAAAGCATATCAATTGGTTTTTTGCTCTACAGAAAGAGAGGCGAAAATGTCTAACATGTTGGATTTATTTAACCTAAAAGGTAAAAAAGCGGTCGTCACAGGAGCCGCAAGGGGGTTAAGTCTTGGTATTGCAACCGGGCTTCACGATGCAGGAGTCGAAGTGGTATTGATGGATGTTTTGGATACCGTGCATGAATCGGCAGCTGTTTTGGGAAAATCCGGCTCGAGAGCATACGCTGTACAAGCCAATTTAAGCGGAAGAGAAAACATTGAAACAGCATTTAAAAAGGCCGTCGATTTATTGGGAAATGTGGATATTTTAGTAAACGGAGCGGGTGTACAGCACAGATGTGCAGCTGTGGGTTTTCCGGTATCGGAATGGGAACGGGTGCTGGATATAAATTTGACCACCACATTTCACATGTGTCAGTTGGCGGGGAGGCTGATGATTGAAAAAGGAGCTGGAAAAATTATCAACATTGCATCCATGCTCACCTTTTTTGGTGGTGTGATGATCCCTGCCTACTCGGCTAGCAAAGGAGGGGTGGCACAACTTACTAAAGCACTTTCAAACGAATGGGCGGGGCTTGGCGTAAACGTCAACGCGATTGCCCCCGGATACATGGAAACCGATCTGACCGCAACCATGCGCGATTATCCCGACCAAGTTGAGGAAATCACGCGCCGGATACCTGCGGGAAGATGGGGAACGCCAGACGATGTAAAAGGAATTTGTATTTTCTTGGCTTCTGAGGCTAGCAAATATATTACGGGTTCTATAATAGCTGTTGACGGTGGATACCAATGCCGTTAGCGCTTTCATATAGAAAAGTTTTACAAGCACCGAAACACTATAAAAAAAACGGAGTTAGATCATGGATATTACAAATTGTTCTTTGGAGTTTAAAAGGTCTTTCACTGGTTTGCTCAAGGTGAAGGAAACACAGATACGAATGAGTATAATCGATCAGGCGATGAACGCAATCGACAGGGGCATACATTCCGGCGGAGCAATGTCCGCTGTTACCCCCTTGATCACGCTGTATTACGGAGGTTTTATAAAATATGATGTCCAGAATCCGACGAAAAGGGAACAGGATTATTTTGTGCTGAGCAAGGGGCATGCGACGGCCACGATGACCTCCATATATGCAGATCTTGGTTATTTCAGTACAGAGTTGTTAAAAAATACACGCGCGTATTACAGTATTGTAAACGGGCATCCCGGACCCATTTTGCCCGGCGTGCATGTTTCTACCGGACCTTTGGGTGAAGGAATCTGTGTTGCGCAAGGGCTTGCTATTGCTGGGATGATAGATGGAATTTTTGATGTTTTCACCATGACGGGAGATGGCGAGCTGCAGGAAGGCATGGCCTGGGAATCGATTATATATGCCGGTCAACATGGCCTTTCCAATCTATGCGTACTGGTGGATAACAATTCAGGGCAGCTGGATACTTATGATCGGTTGCTGTATCCTTCGGATGCTCATTTGGCGGAGCAATTTGAAAGTTTCAACTGGAATGCGCTAGAAGTGGATGCGAATTCGTTCGATGGGTTATTGAATACCCTGAGCGCTTTTAAGTATGGAAACAGAAATGGAAGGCCAACGGCGATCATTTGCAAGTCAAGGAAGGGCGTCGGAGGTTTTTCCGCACTATTTAATAAGCATAAAATAAGTATGGACGAGCAGTTGTATGCAAATGAAATGGAGCTGCAAAAGAAGCTATTGAAAAAGCGGGAAAATCACTTGATGGATCAAATGGCGGATTTATCAGATGATGAAAGGCATAAGCTGATTCATTTGGCTGTAGAGATGAACATTCAAATCGAATGCAAACAGGACAAAAAGATCCTGCATGTTGCTCCTAAAGTAAAAATAACAAAAGCTCCCGTTCGAAATAAACGCATTCAATATGACGGAATGCAACTGCCTGAAATCGATAAGAATAAAAAGTATATGTGCTGTGATATCATACGGGAATCCATGAAGGTGTTTGCATTGGATGAACGCGTGGTTTCCATAGATTCCGATTTGGGCTCAACCTCAGGACTGGAACCAGGCATTTCTTTTGTGGACAAGTATCGAGCGATTAATGTCGGGATTGCGGAAGCCAACATGATGAATATTGGGGAAGCCTTTTCCTTACTGGGTTACAATGTATGGGTAAGTACTTTTTGTCCTTTTTTCAACTGGCAGGTAATGAGAAGAATTGCTGTGAGCCATCAGGAACGGTGTGAAGATATTAGCAATCCTGACGGTTGGCTCAATGAGGGTCACGGCCTTGATCTTACATTTCTGGCCACTGCTTCCAATATAGATACGGCTGTCAATGGTGCAACCCATATGGGTACGGACGATATACTGGTGTTTGATACGATACCGTATCTAAAAATCATTGACGTATCCTGCCCACAACAATTGCTGGGCATTATGAAATGGATCATGGAAGGCAACAAGGGACTGGTT
>JBMNTU010000154.1:0-3601 GCA_050945895.1 Christensenellaceae bacterium
AAAACTGGTTGTCCAAAGAAGCAGGAATGAAAGGGATATTCCTGGGTGCCTTTGGGGGGATGCTGCTGGCCACAGGGCCATACGCCGCTTTTCCCATCATTGCCGCCGTAATGGTTTCTGGTGCGGGCTTGGGAACGATCATAGCCCTAATTACAGGCTGGTGCCTTCTGGGATTAAGCAAGGCACCTTTTGAGACAGCTTTTTACGGAGCAAGATTTTTCATATATAAGTTGATCATTAGCATTCCTTTCTGTCTGGCATCGGGGATTTTGGGTCATATTGCGGAAACGGTTCTGATGTAACAGGTGAAAGGTAAAAATAGCAGAAGAAAGAATAGGGGGAGATATTAAGTGAGTACACATTCAGAATTGGCAAGAGAATTGTTAGGAAAACGTTATTATTGCGCACAATCTGTTTTTGCTGCTTTTTGTGATGAAACAGGGATGGATTTTAATACGGCGTTAAAAATTGCGGCTCCTTTCGGAGGCGGTATAGGCAGATTGCAGGAAGTATGCGGAGCCGTCAGCGGAATGGCTATGGTAATCGGCATAAAATACGGTTATACGGATCCGTCCGATAACGAATCAAAAACAGAACATTACGAACTTGTTAAAGGACTGACTGGTAAAGCAATTTGAAAAAGAAAACAGTTCAATCATATGCAGGGAATTGTTAGAGCTGGCCGGGGACGATTTTAACAGCGATGCAAGACAGCGTTTTTGCGCCGGGCTGGTTGAGCATGCCGCAAGGATACTTGATGAGTGTATTATAAGCAAGAAAACAGAGGAAAAAATTGATTAAGATTGCAGCAGCAAGTGAAAATGAAATAATTACGGAACATTCCGGACATTGCACCAACTTCAATATTTTTGAAGCCGAAGACGATCTCCTTCGGGGGTTTGTCATATTAACTATGTCTTCGCAAAATTAAAGTGTGGTATAATGATACAAATAATGTAAAAAGGATGGGTGTGTTTGAAGTTATACAATAAGGCTGTTGAACTGTGGCAGTCATACAAAATTGTGTCCGCCGCCGATTTGGATAAATATCTTGACAGTTTCCGCATTCTGTTTGCTTTTCATTCCGGGAAGATAGAAAACGAGGAAATTAACTATCACGATACAAGAGAAATCTTTGAAAACGGTATGGTCACAGGCTATACCGGAAATCCCCGTGCCCTGTTTGAACAGCAGAATCAAAAGATGTGCTATGAACTCTTGAAAGACAAAATTGTGAAAAAGGAGCCTCTCAGCATAGAGTTGGTTAAGGAGATTCATCGGGTTCTGACCGGCGGAACATATGATGAGCGCAGGTATATAGAAAATGAAGAGCGGCCGGGTGAATTTAAAAAACGAGATTATGTAACCGGCGTACTTGAGGTTGGCTCTCCTGCTGAAGATGTTGAAAACGATATGATTCAACTGATTGCCGAGGTTAATTCCTATGAAGAGAAAGATATTTTAAAAGCCGCCGCATATTTCCATGCAAGGTTTGAATATATCCATCCCTTTGCGGATGGTAACGGACGTGTCGGAAGAACGCTTATGAATTATTATCTCATGACTCATAGCCACCCGCCCCTTATAATATATAACGAGGATAAGCGATTGCATTACGAATGTCTGCAAAAGTATGATGAAGCCGAGGATATCGATCCCATTTATGAGTTTTTGAAATATGAAACCGAAAAAACATGGGAAAAGGCTCTGGCTCTCGCCAAAGGCAGAAAACAGGAACGTAAAGGCTTGTCAAGCTTTACCCAGTGAGCGGAGGTCTTGCAAATGGAAACAAGAGTCGCTATTATAGGGATTATTGTTGAAGATGGTGATTCAGTCGAGAAATTAAATGGCATTCTACATGACTATGGAAAATATATTATTGGCAGAATGGGTCTGCCATATCGCGAAAAAGGAATTAATATAATAAGTATTGCGGTTGATGCGCCCCAGGACATAATCAGCGCACTTTCCGGGAAGCTCGGACGGCTGCCGGGGGTCAGCACAAAAGCGCTATATTCAAAGCTAACGGATTAGACGAAAAACGAGGTAATAGATGAAGCAGCTCATTGATAAACTTTTTGAAACGCACGCTCTTTCACCGGCAGAATATAAAGAACTGATTGATAACAGGGACACTGATCTATCGGAATATCTTTTTGAAAAAGCAAGAGCAGTACGGATTGAAAACTATGGATATGACGTGTACATACGGGGACTTATAGAGTTTACAAACTATTGCAGAAACGATTGCTATTATTGCGGCATCCGGAAAAGCAACTGCACTGCGGAGCGGTATCGCTTGACAAAGGAAGAGATACTTGAGTGCTGTTCGACCGGATGTGACCTGGGTTTTCGCACTTTTGTGCTGCAAGGCGGAGAAGATGGATATTATACGGATGAAAAAATAGTTGATATCATCCGTGCCATAAAGACTAATCACCCGGACTGTGCTGTTACACTATCTCTAGGCGAAAAAAGCTATGAAAGCTATAAAGCGTTTTTTGATGCCGGAGCCGATCGTTATCTTTTACGCCATGAAACGGCAAATGACGAACATTATCGGAGGCTGCATCCCAAAACACTGTCGCTTGAAAACAGGAAACAGTGCCTGTATAACCTAAAGGAAATAGGGTATCAGGTCGGATGCGGATTCATGGTAGGCTCTCCGTTTCAAACCACCGACTGCATTGTTGAGGATTTATTGTTTATTAAGGAACTAAATCCTCACATGGTGGGAATAGGCCCGTTTATACCTCACCACGGGACGCCGTTTGCGGATAGGGAAGCGGGAACACTCGAACTTACTTTGTTTTTACTTGGTAGTATTCGTTTAATGCTTCCGTCCGTTCTTCTCCCTGCTACCACAGCGCTTGGGACGATTCATCCCAAAGGCAGGGAGCTTGGTATTCTTGCCGGAGCAAATGTAGTTATGCCTAACCTTTCACCCATAAGCACAAGGCAAAAATATTTGCTCTATGACAACAAAATCTGTACGGGGGATGAGGCCGCGGAATGCCGGTACTGTATGCAAAAACGCATTGAAAGTATCGGTTATCGTGTGACTGTTTCCCGTGGAGACCATAAATCCATCCTTTAAAAGGATTCCATTACTGAAGGGAAAGATATTTTCTGACCCGATTAAGAAAGGAGTTTTTATATGTATAATCCAAAATCATCCAAAGCAGATGAGTTCATTTCACACGAGGAAATTCTCGAAACACTTGATTACGCGGAAAAGAACAAAAATAATGCAGAGCTTATTGACGAAATCATCGAGAAGGCGAAGCTCCGCAAAGGACTCTCACACAGGGAAGCGTCGGTCTTGCTTGCATGTGAGCTTGATGACAAAAACCAGGAGATCTATGCACTTGCCGAGCAAATCAAAAAAGATATTTATGGTAACCGCATCGTACTGTTCGCACCCTTATACCTTTCCAACTACTGCATAAACGGCTGTGTATACTGTCCGTACCATAAGACGAACGGACACATCACCAGAAAGAAAATGTCGCAGGAGGAAATCCGCAGAGAAGTTGTCGCACTTCAGGATATGGGCCACAAGCGTCTTGCGATAGAATCCGGCGAAGATCCGGTAAACAAT
>JBMNTU010000155.1:0-3563 GCA_050945895.1 Christensenellaceae bacterium
CTGTGGCTGGACGGAAGTATCATTATCCCTCTGCCTGAGATTATCGCCATAGAGAGAACCAACTCTCGTTACACTGCGTAATGTGAATCGCTCGACCGGCCAGGATGGCCGGGGTCGTGGCGCATTTGCAGTAAGGCTTTCCCGTTTGGGTCAGACAGGGAACGTACCGGCTCGTGCGTATGAAATTTTCAAGGTTCACCGAAGGGTTCAAAATTTACCCCTTCACTTATATATGGGAAGTTGAACTCCAAATCGTGTGCACTTTTTCAGAAATTTTTTTAAAATTTCTATAAAATCTGCTTTTTACTGTTTCAAAAGGCTCATCCAAAAGGCATGCAATATCCGGTAATGACCAGCCTTCCACGATATGAAGCAGTATGACTTCGCGGTTTTCCGGTTTCAGTTCATCCAGCACCTGCTTAAGCCGTTCGTCCATGATGTCAAATTCGTTGTCATCTATCAGTCTTGATTCCTGTTCTGGGGTGAGATAATGATCCAGATGGGAATAGAATTGATAATCGCTATACAGTTGACGTAAATCGAGCAAGTATAACTCCCGGATTTCCTTTTCACTCATTCCTGCGTCCAGCATTACCTTCCTTAAAGACGCATAGTGCTTTCTCAATTTCATTTTTTCCTTTTTCAGATTAAAATACATATTGTTTATCCTCCGTTTTGATTGGTTTGATTTTTGAAATTGCTCTTATCCAAAACAGAGTCCGGCGGTGCGCGCGGCATGTGGTTTCCTTTTCCTGAGAACGCAAAAAGGCGGCAGCTAACAAATTGTCAGCCACCGCCTTTAAATAGGCTATTCTGCAATATGAGGGTTGGATTTAGCGGTACAAAAAAACCGGCGATCTCGCCGGTTTTGGGTAACACTATCTCATACTACATATTCTATCAGGGTATAAATTCCATGTCAGTACCATCCGCGTTCCAATTTTGTGTCAATTTAGTCTCATCTGAGTGTCAAATGGGTGTCATGCGATTTGCATTTCCATAATCTGCGGAAGCAGATATCCCCATATGATCGCGCCAAGCAAGGATAGCGCCCGCTTTTTGATCCTATATAATGTGCTCCTGCTAATATCCATTTCCACCAACAGATCATTTTCTGATAATGGATATTTTACAAAATATATGCTGTTTAGGATATCAAAATATTGTTCTCCATGATGAGGATAATCCCCCAAGGCGGCCAGGGCGCTTTCTGTAATACGGACAAGCACGCCGGTTAGTCGCAATGACATAGCCCGGTCTTCCAATGCCTGGGTCGATCTGCGGTCAACGCTGCCATCCTCCATGAAGGACAGCGCTTCTTCCACATCTACGTAGCCCATATCCGCGCAGGCTTCTTTCATCTCATCGAGGGTGTATTGCAGCCCCCAGGAAACCTCGCGATATATTTCTACTAACTTTTTTGCATTGTGATAATACTTGCTATCCGAACCGTTTCCGTTTATATGTTTAAGAATATTTACCATCATATTTTTTTTCATGATGCCCCCCTAATTATGTTGCGCCTTGACGAATCACTACTTCATGTGTTATTATATATCCATAAGCTTCATGTGTCAATAGCGAAAATGAATTTATACTTCGTATTTTAGAAAGGGCTGTATCATGACATTTGGTGAAAAAGTAAAGATACTGCGCACAGAAAAGGGCTGGTTACAAAAGGACGTGGCGAAAAAGCTGGGCATCACTGTACGGGCCTACCAGAATTATGAGCTGAACAACGTACTGCCTCGCAGAAAAGATATTTTAGAAAAGCTCTGCGAGATGTATGATATGACAAAAGGCCAGCTTCTGGATGACAATGATCTTTTCTTTATCAATATTCGGGAGCAGTATGGAGCCAAGGGCGAGAATCAGGCTAAGAAAATTCTTGAAGAAGCGCACGCATATTTGGCTGGCGGCGACATTAGCGATGACGACCGCGAGATGTTCATGGAATCCTTCATGCGCATGTATTTACGTTCCAAGGAAATTGCCAAAGAAAAATATGGGAAAAAGAAAAAATGAGATAGACCGAATCTGGCATATGCCTGTGATATGATTTATATATATCATACACGGGGAGGGCACGGGTAAATGAACAGACCAAAAGATTCTATAGATTGCCTGTGTCAGTCTATTGTACGAAAGCACGAGACAAATGATCCGTTCGATTTGGCAAAAGCGCTTGGTGTGCATGTTGAATTCGACAATATTGGCTCTGTAAAGGGATATTACTGCTGCATGAACCGGGTCAGAATGATTGTTATTAACATCAATCTTGATGAAAATCTTCGCCGGTTGGTCTGCGCGCACGAGCTGGGGCATGACCGGCTGCATCGTAATCTCGCGGTGTTCTCGCCGCTTCGGGATACAGAGTTCTCTTCACCCGCCCGGCATGAGATTGAAGCCAACCGTTTTGCAGCCAGCCTGCTGGTGCGGGAAGATGAGTTTATGGAACTCGCTTCATATGGCTATACGGATGAGCAGATTGCAACGGAACTGGGCATTCATGTTGAGATGGTCAGGATAAAGTCCGATCTATTACGGCGAAGCGGTATCCAGCTTCGCATTCAGGAAACACCACGATATGATTTTCTCCTAAAATTGTGAAAGTAAAAAGGGCTTCAGCGTGAACAGCTAACCCTCAAAGAGACACGAAAAAAGGGGTTCTACCGTAGTATATCAAAAGATTACGCAAACTGACGTCGTTTTTCAAACGGCGTCAGTTTTGACTTTAGCTGTATGCGCTCATAATTGTAAAAATAAATATATTCGTCAATCAACTCCCTTGCCTGTTTTATGCTCTGGATTTTCTGTCTGTAAATACATTCTGTTTTAAGTGTCCCGAAAAAGTTTTCCGCAGGTGCATTGTCAAGCGGTGTGCCCGCTCTTGACATAGAGGGCAGAATAGAATACCGTTTGAGTAGGTTTGAATACCCGTGCGACGTGTATTGGAACCCCTGGTCACTGTGGAGGATGAGCCCATCAGCGACCTCTTTATGAGCGTTTTGGATTGTGCGATATACCAATGCGTTATCCTGAACTGTTCCGATATCGTAGGCGACGATAAAGTTGTCGTATAAATCTTTGATGGCGGAGAGATACAACACGCCCTCTTTCGTATGTATGTAGCTAATGTCTGTGACCCATTTTTGATTAGGTCTGTCCGCACAAAAATTCCGTTCTAATTGATTTGCATAAGTCTGGAATTGCTGTTGTCTCTGATACAATGGCCTTGGACGACGAATCTGTGCAAGAAGATTGTACTTGCGCATGACACGCAATACGGCTTTTGGGCTGATTACTAATCCCGCCTCCCGCAATAACCATAGGCGCACCCTTCGGTATCCATAGGTGTATTTGGTTTTCTCCTGGCAACTGCGAATCAAATTTCCTAATGCTTCATCAGGGTCTGGTTTTTCTTTGCGTTTTCTCCATGTGGCGTGCCCCCCAATCCTTGAACCAGTTCCAAAGTTAGTGGAGTGATGATAAACTAACGAAGAAGGAGAATGGAGATGGCAAGGAAAAAATACACAACAGAGCAGATAATTGTAAAGCTTAGA
>JBMNTU010000156.1:0-3500 GCA_050945895.1 Christensenellaceae bacterium
CTACCCGCCCACTGCTCTGTAGAAATTGATGAAATACTATGAAAACGGAAGCATGAACAAGAAAAACTAAGATTATATAGGGAGGAAGTAACCGTGCCCAAACATACAAAACAAGTGTTGGTTGGCGGCGTGCCCATTGGCGGAGATAATAAAATCGCCATACAATCCATGACCAATACAAGCACAAAAAAGGTGCGCGAGACCGTTGCGCAAATTCATGAAATGGAGCAGGCGTTGTGCGATATCGTCCGTTGCGCAGTGCCCGATGAAGAAAGCGCAAAATGCCTTTCCAAAATAAAGGAACAAATTGGCATTCCGCTGGTGGCGGACGTACACTTCAGCAGCGAGATTGCAGTGGCGGCCATAGAAAACGGCGCCGATAAAATCCGCATCAATCCGGGCAATATTGGCAGCAGGGAAGAAGTATTGCAGGTGGTGGATGCGGCGAAAGCGCACCACATTCCCATACGCGTGGGGGCAAACGCCGGTTCGCTCAAGCCGGAATACCTGGAAAAATATGGCGGGCCAACGGCAGACGCGCTGGTCGAAAGCGCGATGCACAATATTGCGATATTGGAAGACGCGGGGTTTGACGATATTGTCGTGTCGCTCAAATCGTCCAGTGTGCCGGTGTGCGTAGAGTCGTACCGCAAGATTTCAAAACTGATCGACTATCCGCTCCATGTGGGGGTGACCGAAGCAGGAACGTATAAAACGGCAATTGTAAAATCTTCCGTGGCAATCGGCGCGCTGCTTTTGGACGGAATCGGCGACACCATACGCGTTTCCATAACAGGTGACCCGGTACAGGAGGTTTATGCGGCGCGGGATATTTTAAAGAGCTGCGGAAAAATTACCGGCGGCGTAGAGATCATTTCCTGCCCGACGTGCGCGCGCTGCTCGCTCAACATCGAAAAAATTGTTGTAAGCCTCGAAAAATTTACGCACAACATTACAAAACCGATCAAGGTTGCTGTCATGGGCTGTGCGGTCAACGGGCCGGGCGAAGCGCGGGAAGCGGACGTAGGCGTTGCGGGCGGCAGGGGGGAAGGCTTGCTGTTTGCGCATGGAGAGCCGCTGCGGAAAGTAGATGAATTTGACATCATTCCCGAACTGAAGAGGATGATTATGGAACTGGCAGAGGATGGAGAATAGATTGGATATTGGCGCAGAACTGGCGCGGATTCTGGACGGTATGTCCGGCAATGCGCGCCTTACAAAAGAACTGATACGGGACAAAGCGGAATACGACCAGGAAAAAAATACACTATGCCTGCATTTTAGAACGGCGAGGCACCATGCCCCGGCCGATTTTTTGCGTCTGCAAAAAGAACTGGCCGATTTTGAGCAGGGAAGGGTCGAGCTGGTTATAAGCCAGAGGGAGTTTGCTTCCGAAATTGCAAAAGAGGAAACGCTGGAGCGTTTTCTGAAAGACTATATTCTGCTGAAATGGCCGGTTATGCTTCCGTTTATCTCTTCCGCCGCCATCGAGCGTAAGCAGGATGGCGCGGTCGTGCTGATTGTTTTTGGGAGCGATACAGGCAGGGACCTGTTTGAAACGATGGGCCTTCGGGACGAGGTGCAGGAATACCTGTATCGTGTTTACAACATGGCGTGTGCGGTTAAGGCAGAGGTAGACGAAACAGCCGAAAACGGCAGGGAATATACGCCTCCGAAGGAAGTCGCACCAGTGGAAACGGCGCAGGGCGAAGATGCAAAAAGCAAGCCGGAAACAAAGCGGCCGCAAGCCACCGATGCAGTGCAGCAAGCGCTGCAAAAGCCAAAAAAACAGGCGCGGCAGGCAGGCATTACCAACATGGACGAGCTGGTGCCGGGAAATAAATACAGCATAGAGGGCGAAGTGATTCATGTGGAAGAGCCGGTTGCGCTGCCCACAGAGGGATCGTTCAAAAAGAAGTTTGTTGTTACGGACTATCGGACGAGCATCCTTTGCTTTTATTTTTCCAGCACAAAATATCGGCAGAAATTTGAAGACGTTAAAAAAGGGCAGCAGGTGGTTGTAAGCGGTACATACGATATCGATTCTTTCGAACGGGGCAACTGTACGATGAAGGTGACGGATATCCGTCCGTCGGCAAAGCGGCGGCGGGCCGATACCAGCGATCGAAAACGGGTAGAGCTCCACGCCCATACGCAGCTTTCCGCGCAGGATGCACTGACGGATGTGGGTAAGCTGGTCGCGCGCGCCGCAGAATACGGCCACCCTGCGGTAGCCATCACCGACCACGGCGTAGTGCAGGCGTTTCCGGATGCCGCCAGTGCCGCGAGCAAACATGGCATCAAGGTGATTTACGGAGTGGAAGGCTACATGGTGGACGATACCAGGCGGGTGTATGATTCCGAAAAGCCATGTTCGTTTGCGGACGAATATATTGTCTTCGATATCGAAACGACCGGTCTTTCGCATATCCATTGCGATATCACCGAAATCGGCGCGGTGCGGGTAAAGGATGGGCAAATAAAGGACCGGTTCCAGACGTTTGTAAAGCCGGGCCACCCCATACCCGGGAAGATTGTTGCACTGACGGGCATCACGGACGATATGGTAGCGGACGCGCCCGAGCCGGGGCAGGCCCTTGCCGCGTTTCGCGAATTTTGCGGAGAGGATTCCGTCCTTGTCGCGCACAATGCAGAGTTCGATACAAAATTTGTTTTCGGCAAAGCAGAAGCGCTGGGAATCCGTTTCGAAAACCCCGTGGTAGACTCGATTCCGCTGTGCCGGATCGCTTATCCGCACTTCAAAAACTACAAGCTGAATACCATAGCAAAGGCACTGCACATTCCGCTGGAGCATCACCGCGCAGTAAACGACGCCGAGTGTACGGCAAAAATTGTGTTGCTGGCGTTCCGGCAGTTTGAAAAGCTGGGTGCGCAGGATATGTTCGCCGTCAACGCTCTTGCAGAGCAGGCCGGCATATCCAAAAACCAGAGAACGCGCCATGTAATCTTGCTGTGCAAAAATAAAGAAGGGCTAAAAAACCTCTATAAACTGGTTTCCTATTCTCATATCGATTATTTTTACAGAAGGCCGCGCATGCCAAGAAGCCTAATCGAAAAGCACAGGGAGGGGCTGATCGTTGGGTCGGCCTGCGAAAACGGGGAGCTTTATACGGCAGTTGTGGCCGGCGAGAGCAACGAAAAGCTGATGGAAATTGCCGGATTTTATGATTATCTTGAAATCCAGCCGGTGGACAACAACGAATTTTTGGTGCGCCAGGGCACGCTGAAAGACAGAGAAGCCGTACGCGCGTGCAACCGGAAGGTCGTGGAATTGGGAGAGAAAACAGGGAAGCCGGTCGTGGCGACTTGCGATGTGCACTTTCTCGACCCGCACGAAGAGTATTTCCGGCGTATCATTTTAAAGGTGCAAGGATTTGACGACGTAGTGCAGCCCCCGTTGTATTTCCGCACGACAAACGAAATGCTGCAGGACTTTTCTTACCTGGGGGAAGAAAAAGCCCGGGAAGTGGTGGTCGACA
>JBMNTU010000157.1:0-3473 GCA_050945895.1 Christensenellaceae bacterium
GTAAAACAGTGGAACGTTGTTAAGATGCTCCTTGCCGGGCAACCTTTTCTCTTTTAGCCGTGTTAATTCTTTTCTCACCTCATGTTGCAGTTCAACTATGACCGGAGACGGCTTTCTCGTGGCCAGATAATGTTCAGAAATCGATTCCCTGTTGGCCTTTAACGCCCTCATGCCATGGGGTTATTACGATTGATCTTTCATTTCGAGCTGTTATAATTGAGTTAGCGGTGGCAAAGCTTACCGGGGGAGAGAGTATGCGGAAATATATATTTCTGGTTATTGCCGTCCTGACATTTATTGTTCTACATGAAGGGGCTCACCTGGCGGTTGGTTACGCTTATGGCGAATTTGAATCTTTGCGGATTCTACCCTATGGTGTCGAAGTCATCTTTAAAACTCCTGTGGAAGAGAGGGCAGGGATTCAGTGGGGTTTTATCTCCGGCTCGGCCAATGCGCTTACCCTGTCTCTTGGCTACCTGTTTTTTCTAATAAGGGGAAAAATAGCGGCACTGAAGAATAATTTCTGGAGAAGTTACGTTTATTACCTGACCTTCCTCCTGTTATTAATTGATGCTTTTAATCTTTCTATCGGGCCTTTTATCTATGGCGGCGATATTGGAGGCATTACCGCAGGCTTTGGGCTAAATCAATATCTGGTTCAGGCTGTTTTATTGATCATTTTATTACTGAACCGGGAGCTAATCGTACAGAAGCTCTTTCCCGCCTTCGGCGTTAAAACCGGTCATTTTCTTTTCCAGCCTCTCTTCTTCCGCCGGGGCAAATCAAGTGACAATTAGTGCTCTTTTTTATATTCTTCAATTATTTTTTGCCTCTTTTTATATCCTTCGGCCAGGCGATTATCTACAACACGTAGTTCCTGCTGTAAATTTCTAAGGGTTTTACTTAAGTCATTTATCATGTTTTTCACATTATCTAAGGTTTCGTTAATCCGGGACTGGACAATCCAGTCCACAATCAGCCCGTCAAAAAAGTAGTCGGCAAAGGTGGCAAATCCGCCGATGTCAATATTGATATCAGTTTGAAGGTGTGGTTTCACATCTTTTAGTTCGCGAATAAACCAGTGCAGTGCTTGCTGGGCTTTATGCGCGTGCTGCCGGGCTTCATCAATGCGAGAGTGTTTTACGGTCGTGGCAATCAAACCGCCGCCCAGAATATCCCAAACACCCCAGGCCTGTGCACTGCCAAGAGAATCCTGTACTTTTTGAAGCTGAACCAGCGCATGGTTTCCCGCATCAATCGCTTCCTGCAGTTCCTTTTGGTTTGCTTTCAATTCACCCAGTTCTTCGGATAAATCAAGTAAGAGCTGGGCCTGGCTGCACTGACTGGAGAGGATGATAGTTTCCTTTTCGGCCAGCAGTTCCCGGTAGTTGGCTTCCAGGCCTTCCAGCAATGCCAATTGTTTAATGGTTTCCTGCACTTTACCCTTCAGGGAGTTTATTTCACTTCTGCACTCGTCGTACCTGAGTTTAGCAGCCAGGTACTCCTGACGCTCTTTTTCAAGTTGCTCCTCTTTACTGCCGAGAATGGTCAAAAACAACCCGTAAAGACTTAGGCCCTCAAGCTTTTTGACATCGCGACCTTCTTTATGCAACTGTATACTCAAGTTGGCATACTTTTCCTGCTCTGCCGCCAGGGACTCTCTGATCTGTACCAGGTCTTTCTCCAGCTTTTGTTTGTGCCTGATCTTTTCCCTAATTGTGGTTAATCTTTTATCCAACGATTCAATCATTTTGCCACCCGCCAGATATAAAAATGGTCTTTCCCATTTAATCGCGGACATAATCCGCAATCCAGACCACAACAACCCACTGTTGGTATCTTTTTTGGCATTTTTCCCTCCCCAATGTAGCTTTGATCTCTGCCAGCTTATTTCAGCAGCATTCCTCACCGCATGAACAATCACAGCTCGGCTCACTCCCGGTAAGCCAGCCCATAATCACGGCTGCGGCACATCCCACTCCGGAGTTAACAGTAATGGCGTTTTCAGGACAGTTTTTCGCGCAAGCACCGCACTCCATACAACGGTCTTTATCTTCAATCCGTGCTTTCTTTTCATTCACGCTGAAAACTCTATGGGGGCATACTTCCGCGCATCTTCCACAGCCGATACAATTTTCAATCGACAGACGAAGCGTTGCAACATTTTTCAAATATCTATGTTTCATAGCAGCCTCCTTTATCTCTACAGACTATTTATCAATAACAATACAATCCCCGCTACGGATGAAAGAGCAATGAGCGGCACAGCTATTTTCATTTCCTTGATAACACCGGAAAAAGATGTGTATGTTGACGTTCCTGTGAAATTCATCGCCAGATACGCTGACAATGACGGCAATACCAGTAAATATCCTATGGCAAGAAGCAAGTATCCGGAAACAAACCAGCCGCTATACCAGGTAAATCCCAACGTCCATAACAGCCCCAGCAGCCAGCCCTTCCAAGCAAAGGCCCTGCCGGGAATCACGGGAAGAAGCAAAGGCGTGATGACAGTTCCCGTTACCACAGCACCCGTATAAGCGATGAAATCTGCAAGCCCGAAAGATCTTGTAGCAAATAGGTTTAGGAGAAACAATACGCCAAAAACCATCAATGAAGACTTTGCGGCAGCCACCAGCTCCACTGGGGTGAGAATCAATCTGTCCCACATCGTAAATTTCACAGTACGCATTTCTTCCGTGGCTTTGAAGCCTGAATCGAGAAAGGCTTTTATATCCTTCGCCCTCACCGGTCCGTAAACCACAGAAAACCCGGTTTGTTTGGTCACTTCATAGGCGCACACGCCGGGCGCACCCAACTGTGGCAGTACTAGTTTTTTGTGCGACACAATCCCTGACAGCCCGGTTTTCGATATGCGGCCCACCAGTTCACCGGTTCCGAATGTACCTTTACCTGCGGCACACCAGACATTGATGCCCTTTGTATCAAGTATCAAAATCCAGCAATCCAGGCCTGACAACTCTTTCCTCAAGGCATCAAATGTAAGCTTGTAGTTTGCGCTGACCAGCACAGGAGAGGTGTGATCAGGCTTGCCTATGGCATAAAGCCCTGGATTTATTTTGTAATTCATCCTCCCTATACCCCAGCGTGCCTTCCACGCTCCGAGCGTGTCTTTGAAGTGAAGATTTGTTGAAACCACAGGCACGCCGCCTTTAGGAGTATGGATTTCACCTGCTACCCATTCATCATTTTTATCATATGGCGTAATGGGTTCCGTGCTGCAACAACTACTAGCCGGGCAGCAGCAGGACTGATTGTTAATCATTTTCATCGTATTCATCGCCTCCTTTACAACAGCCTGCATCTTCTTGGCAGATGCAGTTTTCTTTGGCAGAGGTGATGTCACATAAAAATTGCTTTGTTCTACTGACAGTATCTGTGTCCAACGAGTAATACGTCCATTTACCTTGTTCTCTGCCCTTGACCAGCCCGCATTCACACAAGAGCTTCAT
>JBMNTU010000158.1:0-3296 GCA_050945895.1 Christensenellaceae bacterium
CAGGATATGCCGGTCAAATCGAAGATAGGAGCTATCTAGGATTTAACCATCACCTTAGGGCTGGTCCGCGCCGTGAATGCGGGAACGTTACAATTACCGTCGCACGTTGCATGTTAAATTGTTTTTGCCCGAACTAAATGTCATTTAACTGCTCATATTGTATGACCATTTGTAATTATGGTAATATTCACCTGGAGTAAAAACGGGAGGATATGAAAAGCCTTGAGCTATACATTAAATGTTGCCACATTTAACAGCTCAAGGCCCACCAAAAAGCATAATGATCATAGCATATTTAGGAAGAAACGTTAAGGAATATCGCGAAAAATTTCTGCGATATTTGGATGAACTGGAATTAATATGCCCGGGCTGTGGCGAAAAAACAGTTTTTCATGCCACATACAAGCGTCATTTACACATTGAAGATAATGTGGAATGGCTTACCATCCAGCGGGTAATTTGCAAAGAATGCGAGAGGACACATGCTGTAATTCCGGATTTCATCAGGCCGTATAAGCATTATTCAGCCTGCGATTCTGAGATGTCCCTGCGGGATATGGATAACGGGATTCCGGTAGAGCAGGTAGAGACGAGTGCGAGTATTTCCACGTTGCGAAGGTGGGCAGTCGAATTCCGGGAAAAGAGTCACCAGATCGCCGGGGCGCTAAAAGCACTGTTATTTAGATTTTACAAAAAGGTGGTTAACGAGATCGAATTTTATGGGTTAAAGATTTTTCTAATACTGGAGAGGATACTCGAAGAGTTTCCGGAGATTGAGAGCAATAACCTGGTGATAGGCGACACGAACATATTGTTTACGAGCAACTTGTCCGGCATGTTTGTATAGACTAATTCCCACATAGTTTGCGTTGTTGACCGGAATAACCCTCTGGTAGGCTGTAGAAAAAGCACCGGAGGGATGGAAATGACCAGAGAGCCAGTAATAGAGACGGCACTAAAGCGGCATGAGATAATAGCGCCGCTATTGACGCCGGGACTTGACGAGGCAGAAAAGCGCCGCATCCGGCGGGAGGTAATGGAAAGGGAAAGCATATCCGAAAGGACACTGAGAAGATACCTCGCCGCGTACCGGAAAAACAGGTATGAGGGACTAAAACCCAAAACCAGGAGCGATATCGGGAAATTAAAAGCAATACCCCGGGAGGTCCTGGACCGGGCGGCGGAGTTGAAGCAGGAGTTGCCGGATCGATCTGTGCGGCGAATTATCCGTATACTTGAGGGCGAAGGGATAGTGAAAAAAGGGGAAATATCCCGGAGTACACTGTCCAGGCACCTTCTCAAGATAGGGTTTGGGACAGCCGACCTGAAAAGAACAAAACTAACCGGGACAGCAGCACGCCGTTTTGTGAAAAGCGGCCGGAACGCCCTTTGGCAGAGCGACTTGAAATATGGGCCATATATACCGGCGGCAAACGGCAGTAAGAAGCGGACGTACCTGATAGCCATAATCGACGACGCCACGCGGCTTGTTTGCCACGGGGAATTTTACGATAACCAACGCCTGCCCATACTGGAGGACTGCTTTAGAAAAGCGGTCCTCAAATACGGAAAGCCCGACGCCGTGTACGTGGACAACGGGAAAATATTTATCTCCCGCTGGAGGAACTGAACCGCAAGTTCCGGTTATGGTTAGACGAGGGGTACAACAATAGCCCGCATAGCAGCCTGAAAAGAGACACACCGGCACATGCGTATGCTGCCGATCTCAGGAAAGTACGTTTTGTAACACCAGAAGAATGCCGGGATGCATTTTTGTGGGAGGATACACGCAAGGTAGACGGTACCGGCTGCTTTAAGCTAAATGGTCTTGAATACGAAGCAGGTATTGAATATATCGGTAAAAAAGTGGACGTAAGGTATGACCCGCTCGACCGGAGCCTGGTGGAAATATGGTACAGCGGTGAGCGCAAAAAAGCGGTGTCACCACTATCAGTAGGTGAATTCTGCGGAAAGACAGAAAAGGCGCCTGCCATAATGAAAGCAACCCACTCAAGGCTTCTGAGGGTTTATGAAGCTGAAAATTCCAAGCGTCAGAAAAAGACCGGCGCATTGTCTTTCAGGAGCATGAAAGGCGGTGGCGGCAATGTTTGAACAGTATTTCAACTTTCTCAAGACGCCATTTGCCCGGGACATACCTGAAAAAGACCTTTACAACAACACAGACATTGAGGAGGTATGCGACAGGCTTGAGTATGTGGCCAGGAACCGGCTTTTCACTGTCGTCACAGGAGATGTCGGGACGGGCAAGACCACGGCGATACGTAAGTTTGTAACGTTCCTGGACATTAACCACTACAAGGTGATGTACATCAGCGATTCCGCCCTCACGCCAAGAAATTTTTACTGGGAAGTACTAAACCAATTCGGTTGCGAGGGGAAATTTTACCGCAGCGATGCCAAGCGCCAGTTGACCAGAGAAATAACCAATCTGATTGAGATCCAAAAAAAGATTCCGGTAATCATCACAGACGAGGCCCATTTACTGTCAAGGGACATGCTTGAGGAAATCCGATTTCTTTTAAACTTCAAAATGGACTCATACAACCCCATGAGTCTAATTCTGGTAGGCCAAAGCGAGCTGAAGGATATCCTTAAAAAGCAGATTTACGAGGCCATTTACCAGAGAATAGACTTGAGGTACCACCTGATGCCTTACGACAGGCAGCAGACAGAAGAATACATAAAAAAGCATCTTGAATACGCGGGGGAAACGCGGGAGTTATTCACTGACGTGGCGGTAAATGAGATTTACAAGTATTCCCATGGGGTATCCCGGAAGATAAACAAGCTGTGTACAGCTTGCCTGTTACACGCAGCCCAGATACAGAAAAAAATAATTGATGATCACATGGTAAGGTTGATTATTGAGGAAGAGTTCAACTGGTAGCAAAAATTAAGGGCTCTTATCCACCTGGAGGATAGGGCAATGCTGAGGAGCAACCCGAGCACCCGGTGGAGTTCTGCCAGAGGTAGCGTGGGTGGTATTATGCCACCCTACTCCCTTCCTTTATGCTACCTTTGTGGAGAACAAAGCGTAAAACCTCGGGGGTCTGGGGGCAGAGCCCCCATGTTCGGACCATGCCGGACATATTTAATGAGCAAAATTGATGGACATGGATATTGAGCAACATACGGACAAAAAGCTTGAGCAGCAACATTAAATGAAAGGAGGGAGAAAGTGAGTTTTAGTATTTCGGAAATATTCCCTAATGCATCTCAAGGATTGTCTAATGTTGGTTTTTTATTTGGGGCAGGTACTTCATACAAAGCAGGAT
>JBMNTU010000159.1:0-3239 GCA_050945895.1 Christensenellaceae bacterium
GTCGCAAAAACCCTTTTCAACAATGACGCTTCAGTGATATGATGTTGTCATAGATACGAAAAACAAATGTCATTATATCTTTTGTAAAAGGCTCTTGCTTGCCAACGTTTACTTGACACTAACAAAATAGCGGGATGGATGGAAATATTCGTAAAATGTGTTATAATGTCATTGAATTCGTTTGCGGAATACAATTGGAAAGAAGGGAAAAACATGGAGCTTTTTGATGCAATACAGTCGCGGCGCAGTATACGGAAGTATGAGGACACGTCTATTCCGAGGGAGCACCTTTTAAAAATACTGGAGGCGGGGCGCCTTGCCCCATCGTGGAAAAACTCCCAGTGTTGGGAATTTATCGTTGTTTCTGACCCCGATATAATAAAGGCACTGGGTGCGGCCCTGGGCGACAATCCAAACCGCACGACCTACGAGAAGGTTCCGTATGTTATTGTGGCGTGTGCAGACCCCAAAAAGGTGGATTCGCCTTCGGACCAGCAGTACTATATGACAGACATGGGCATTGCGTTGGAGCATATGATGCTTGCGGCAACCGACCTTGGGCTGGGAACGTGCTGGATCGGCTATTTTGATGAGGCGCCTGTTAAAAAGGTGCTGCATGTGCCGGACAACATCCGTGTCGTGGCGGCAACTCCGCTGGGAGTTCCTGCCCAGCAGCCGGACGCGCGCCCGCGTCGCGGGCTAAAGGAAATGGTTGCGGTAAACACGTGGGGAAATCACCAAGAAATATAACGCATATTTATGAAAAATGAATAGGAGATGATTGTGTTTTGAAACCCTATCCATATTATAAGACCAGACCGGTCGGAAAAATCAAAGACCTGATAACATATGCGTACGAGCGAACGCCTGAAAAGGACGCTTTTCGTGTGCGCGTAAATAAGGACAGTTACCGCGGCATTTCGTGGAGGCAGTTTGCGGGAGATGTGGACGCACTGGGAACGGCGCTGGTATCGCGCGGTTTTAAAGGAAAGCATATATGCGTGATTGGCGAAAATTGCTATGAGTGGGTGTTGACGTACCTGGCTGTTGTTTGCGGCGTGGGCGTTATTGTACCGCTGGATAAGGAACAGACAAAAGAAAAGCTGCTGGAGCACATCCGGTTTGCGGACGGGCAGGCCGTGTTCTTTACAAAAAGATATGAAGCGATGATGGCAGAGCTGCAAAAGGAACTGCCCGGGGAAATGCTTTTTGTTTGCATGAACAACGAAGACGCTGCCTTTACGCCGCTGGGCGCGCTGCTTGCCGAAGGCGGGCGGCTGGTAGATGGCGGAGACCGGTCATACCTGGATGCGCAGGTAGACAACGAAAGCCTTGCCGCTATCTTGTTTACCTCGGGCACGAGCGCCGAAAGCAAGGGGGTCATGCTTTCGCACAAGAACCTGATCGCCAGCTTTGACGGCGCGTGCAAGCATGTCAGCTATACGGAAGACGACGTAATGCTCAGCGTGCTTCCGCTGCACCATGCATACGAAATGGGCTGCGGTATTTTCGCTATGCTGCATACCAGTACGGTCGTCTGTTTTAATGAAAACCTCAAGCTGTTCCTGTCTAATTTGCAGCTGTTCCAGCCGACGGGAATGGCGATTGTTCCGCTGATCGCGGAAACGATGTACCGCCAGATTATGGACGGCGCACGCAAAAAAGGCAAGCTGAAAAAACTGATGTTTGGCATGAAGCTGAGCAACTTTCTTTTGAAGCTTGGCATCGATATCCGCGAAAAGCTTTTTGCAGAGGTGCACGAGCAATTGGGCGGACGCCTCAAAAAGACGGTAGTGGGCGGATCGGCAATGAACCCGCGCCTGACGGCGAAATTTCGCGCGCTGGGAATTACCATGCTGCACGGATATGGAATAACGGAATGCGCGCCGCTGGTTGCGGTAAACAGGGAGCGGTACTATGTGGACGCTTCCACCGGCCCGGTGCTGCCCGTTTGCGAGGTAAAATCCGTCGACGGGGAGATTTGGGTAAAAGGCGACAACGTAATGATGGGCTACTACAAAAATGAAAAAGAAACGGCCCAGGCGTTTTCGGCGGACGGCTGGTTTAAAACGGGCGATTTGGGCGGCGTAAAGGATGGCTTTTTGCATATTACCGGCCGGAAAAAGAACCTGATTATTTTAAGCAGCGGGGAGAACGTTTCGCCGGAGGAGCTGGAGGAATATATCGGAGAGCTTGCAGCCGTAAAAGAGGTTGTTGTATATGCCAAAAACGATGTCATTACGGCGGCGGTTTTCCCCGATCCGGCATATGTAGAAACAAACGGCATGGAAGACGTTAAAGCGTTGATTAACAATGAAATCGATACGATCAATAAAAAGCTGCCTATGTATAAGCAGGTAGGAAGTATTGTATTTAGGGAGGAGGAATTCGAAAAAACGACAACCAATAAAATAAAAAGGCATCAGCCAATAGAGGAGGCTCAAAATGTATGAAAGAGTAAAACGGCTTTTGCAGGAATATGCCTGTATTGAGCCGGATCAGATTCGCCCGGAATCTACATTGCAGCAAGACCTTGGGCTCAATTCGCTCGACGTAGTTAATGTAATTGTAGAATTCGAGGAAGAGTTTGGTATTGAAGTAGACGAGGAGGACATCCGCTCGTTTGTGCGTGTCCAGGATATTGTCGATTACCTGCAGCAGGCCAAAGCCCCGACAGGTAATGTGTTGACGCAATCATAATTTATTTCGGAATCATTAAAATGAAGCCCCGCTTGCATAAACGCAGGCGAGGCTTCATTATTTTGTTTCACTGTTTACGCGATAACATCCTGCGAAACATACCCCATAATACCCTGATGGTCGCCGTCCAGCACCTGGACGAGCACATAGCCGCCGGCAGTCGTATTGATTACGGAAACGCTGGTGCCTTGCTCCAAAATGCGGACGTCGCCCGATTCGGCCAGGGCCGAAAGGCCAGCCTCGTCATTGCTCTCCGTCAGTTGCAGGGCGTTTTCTAAATTGGATATTTTGAGGCCAATATAGATAGTTCCGTCGTAGGAAAGCGTTTTCTGTTCGCCGTCCGCACCGTCTGTTTGGCCTGGCGTGGAGGTTGCCTCGGCAGCAACAGAACCATCCGATTCGGCATCGGGCTCTTCTTGGGGCAAAGCATCGCCTTGTTGTGACGATTGCTGCGCGGCACCTGCGCCGCCTTGCAACCGAGGGGAGGCGCTGCGCATGCCGGCATCCGAATTCGTTAAAAAGATGAAAAGAAACATTAC
>JBMNTU010000160.1:0-3091 GCA_050945895.1 Christensenellaceae bacterium
TTGTCGCAAAAACCCTTTTCAACAATGACGCTTCAGTGATATGATGTTGTCATAGATACGAAAAACAAATGTCATTATATCTTTTGTAAAAGGCTCTTGCTTGCCAACGTTTACTTGACACTAACCCATATGCATAGCGCGAGGATAGCACTAGCCATATTGTGATATAATAAATCAAAGTGAAGGGTTGAAAATGAACACAGTAAAGCAGGAGCTTTTATCGCAGCTGTATATTGAAACCCGGTTGCAGAAAAGTAGGGAAGACTTCAATAAGAATGGCGGCATATCAAATAGCGAAGCTAGGCAGACGATGAGAAATAAGCGCCAGTCTATGATAGAGGGCTTAATGTGACGCTCAAATAGTCTAATATGGCGCTGGAAGATTTATTTGAGACTCATACGTATATATGACGATAACCCTGCATGGGGCAATTACGTAAGAGTGGGATTAGAAGGGAAAGGGTATTTATGGAGGTGATGGCATGGCGACGCTCTCTTCAATGAAAAATATTGGAAAAACGATTGAGCACAAACTGATTTCGGTAGGAGTGGAAACTGCTGAACAGCTGCGGGAGATGGGGAGCAAACAGGCGTTTCATCGTCTGAAAGCAAGCTATCCTGAAGTATGCCTGGTGCATTTGTACACGCTTCAGGCGGCGATTGATGGTATAGAGATGGATCGACTATCGGAATCGGTGAAAATTGAGTTAAAAGCATATAGTGACAGCCTGAAATAATGATAACAGAAGGTGGAAACGCGCCAAACAACGCAGGTCATATGTATAAGGAAGGTGCAAACTGCTTCTGAAAGCTAGACTAATATGCTTCCTGCCGAGGAGGAACAAGGCGTCTATAGGGTTGGGTTGCTTTGCGGCCAAAAGTTAAGTGGGAACAGTATTGGATATAAAAAAGCGCTTTCCGTATGGAAAGCGCTTTTTGCGTTTATGCGGTCATGTTTTAATCAAAAAGGTTTTTTGCGGATTTTGCACTTTGCGATTTGGCGTTATGCCATCCGTATTGTACCCAAACAGCTGCACGTAGTAGGTTGTTCCATTATAGGTAAACGAACCCACGCCAATGGTGGTGTATCCGGTGCGCAGGATGTTTTCCCTGTGCCCGGAAGAGTTCATCCACATTTGCATTGCGTAGGAGGGGCTGGGTTCGCCTGTATGCATGGCAATGTTTTCTCCGTAAGCCTTGTTGCTGACGGTATCCCAATCCTTTCCGCTGGGGCGGGTGTGGCTGAACAATACAGCACATTCCGCAGCGCGGAGTTCGGCTGCTTCGGCCAGGTCGTTGTCCCATTTAAGGGCGGCAACGCCCGCTTTCTGTCTTTCTGTGTTTACCGTATCAAACACGGTCAATGCAGTTGTACGCTGCACGATCCCCGTAATAGAGGTGGTCGGCTGATTTACCGCGGCAGGCGGCGCATACATGGGTGCAGTTCCTTGTATGATGCCATACTGTGTACAAATACCTGTAAACTCCGGAGACATCGTGAAACCGTAGAACAGGAAATCGGTACCATAGCCGTTTATGTTGAGCGAGTTTTGCCAGCTTGTTCTGCCGGCTGCATCCGGCTCACGGCCTAAAAAGGCACGATAGCAGGCGTCGATCAACTGGTCCTGGGTAAGGGTTTGGGCCTCTGGGCTATAGAAAAACCCGCTTGCTACATGCACTCCGGTTGCGCCGCTTAACAGCTGCTCTACCCAGGTGTTTAGCCCCGCCGGATCGTACGACCTGCCCAAGAAGTTCTGGTATAGCCTAACGACAAACGCCGTTATGTTTGAGTTTATGTCACGCGGCTCGCGGTACTTGGATGCATCACCGCGCTGTATGCCGTAGCTTTCGCATATGGAAGTGAACTCTGGAGAGTTTGCAAATCCATAGAATATGCCCGAGCGGCTTGTGCCGTTGTTCATATTTGCCAGCCAAGCTGCTTTGCCGGTGGGGTCTGATCCGCGATTCAGTAATGTCTGGTAGCAGATATCGATAAATTCGGAATCTGTAAGCCCGCGGGCAATCAGCTCTTTGCTGAAGAAAAACCCGTGTGCAACGTCTGCGCCTGTTTCGGTTCCGGCAGTAAGCACGTTGATCCACGCTGCTTTTCCCACCGGGTCGGAATTGCGGCCCAGTACAACCTTGTACAGTCGCTCCACAAAACCAGCGACGCCTGTTTCGTCTGCCTGTGCTTCAAATTCAGGCGCAGCGGCCTCTGCTGCTGCGGTTTGAGGCAGTTCATCCAGCGCTTCGGTTATGGCCGCAGGAATGTCTGCGGGAGCTTCATCCTGCTGCGGGGCAAGCTCCTCTTGTTCGAGCGCGGGCTCCTGCAGTATTACTTCCGCAGGTGCGGCGCTTGCTTGCGGTGTAAGCTCTTCCTGCGATATTGCGGCCCCGGCCTCTTCCGCAAACGCAACGGACGGAACGAGCGAGACAACGAGCAGGATTGCGACTACCAAGCCGATAAATCGTTTCATTTTAATGTTCTCCTTTTCTTCTGTTTTTAATGTCATGCTTTATACCTTTATACAGAATTTTGATATGTTTCTAACTATATTATATCATCAGATATTAATTATCAACCGAATGTTGAGAAGTTCTTCGGCTTTTTTCAAATTTACAGGCAATGATGCATGGGAATGGCTGGAATAATATAGTTTTATTGTAATCGTGAAGCTACCTTTATGTCAACACCTGATTGCTTGCTGGTTTTTACAACCATGCGCCAAAATGACAAGGCAGAAGTGAAAAAATGAAAATGGGGAGAGCTGGTTATTGCCGAAAGGCGTTGTGCTTTATATTGCGCTGTCGAAACATTTGCGTAAATAAAATGTAACGTTTTACAAATGAAGCACAGCGCAAATGCGGAAGGGAAAGGGGATATGCCAACAGTGGGAATATCCATCTGGCGCGACACAGCGTAATATTTTTAGCATACAGCACCTTGCAGCGCACCTGAAATTCCACTTAGTGTAAAATAATCATTGGCAAAAGGGAGGCGTCCAGAAGGCGCCTCCCACAGATACACACTTGATATAATGATTTTGGAAAAGAATCAATCAAGGAGTGTATGCAGTAATATGGTAAACGA
>JBMNTU010000161.1:0-3086 GCA_050945895.1 Christensenellaceae bacterium
CGTTTTCAGGTTGTCGTCTTTTTCCATGCGTCCGCCAATGCCGACGGCGCCGCTGTCTGCACCGCCGTGCCCCGCGTCTATACAAATCTTCATTTTCATTATCCTCCGTTTTTACGCCGTCCGCTTCCACATATAGCAGGTGATATACGGTGGCATGTTTTCGTGCGTTTCGCCATTGCCGATGTTTATTTTAAAGCTGGCCTGCCCCCAGTTTGTTCCGGTTGCGGGGAATGTGCGGTCGTTTGCGCCGCCGGTTTTCGTTACGATTCCTGTGGGAGTAGGGCTGCCCGTGTAATTCATGCTGCCCCATGTTCCGGACAGCACCGGAAGCTGGCCCGCCGTCAGTTTTACGCTTTTGGCGCCACCTGTTTTTTCCGTTGTGTTGAACTCGGTTTGGGCCGTGTCTACCCCCACCGCAACGCGCCCCGCGCCCCACGCCGTCCATGTTCCGCCAAACAGCGCCGACGGGTTTACGTTCCGCACGCTCATATAAATAGAGCCGACGGGGTATATCAGCCCCATCAGCTGCGTTACGCCCTTCCATTCGGTGTCGTAGTCGGCGGAGGACGCTTTCATCAGAATTTGCCCTGCCGTCCCGCCGGCGGCAACGCCCGGCCCCGGAGGCCCGATGAGCGCGCCGCTTTCGTAGTCCTCTTTTATTTGCCCGTACAGCCCGACCCTGTCGTTTTCCGCCGATATCCTGGTGCTTTCGGCGGATATCCGCGTGTTTTCCGCGTCTTCCCTTCCGGCTTCGGCTGTTTCCATTTCATTTTCCAGCGACCGGATAGCCGTCATTGCCTGCGTCAGCGCCGAAAATTCGTCGGTGGATTCTACCAGGCTATCTTCGTACAGGTTTTTTTCGATTGCAATCTCGAAAAACGGGCTGTACAAAAGCTCTCCTCCCGCGCCGTAAATGGTAACCTCGCAGCGGACCACGCCCGCCGCCGCCAAAAGCTGCTGCGTCATAATATGGCGCACAACGCTTTTTTCGATCGTGCAGTCGTTGTAGACGATCGTGCCGTCCGGCTTTATTGCCCGCATAACCGCCAGCATGTCCTCGCCGAGCTCAAAGACCTCCTTGCCGCAATACAGCGAAACGGCCATCTCGCGCGAGCGGGTGTCGCCCTCTTTTACGTGCAGCATTCCCTGGCTGCCCGGGCGGGATACGTCTAGTGATAATTTATATTGTACTGGTTGCATGTTTCTTCCTCCTTACAGGTTTTCGATTTCTTCTTGCGTCAGCATTCCCTTGCTTTGCAGCAGCGCCAGCAGGCTGTCCAGCTTTTCCGCTTTTTTCTCCAGCGCTTTGGCGCGGTTTTCCGCATCCTTTGCCGCAATAAGCGCAAGCGTCGCATAGCTCATCATGTCCAGCGAATAGGTCGTATCGCCGTTTTCGTCCGTATACGCGCGACCAATGTACTCAAACAGCGGATGGCTCTTCAAATCGTCGATAAAGATGCCCAGCTCCTTTTTGTCCGAAAGCACGCGCTGCGTCTGCGGCTCTTCGCCCGCTTGCCCCTGTGGCGCTTCGTTTTTGTACCGTCGGTATGCGCGGATGGTAAGCCCCTCCAGCAGGCCGCGCAGCTCGTCGATGGCAATGGTGTCTGCCTGCTCCTGCGCCTCGCCGCCTGCCGGCCTTCCCGCAAGCATCCTTGGGGCAGGCGCCTGCCCTGCTTCCTCTCTTCCAAAGTCTACATTGGCAACCAGCTCTTTTTCGGCGCTGTCGCACGAAACGTCGGGCGCGCTTGCAAGGAATATGGAGTTCCAGCGGTTGTTGCTGTAGCCAATGCACTTGTTTGTGCCCGACGCAATGGGGAACAGGTCGCCGATCGCCGAGGGGCGCGCTTCTCCGCCGTCTGCCGGAACGTGCTTCCACGCATAGCGCGTGTCGCCCTTCATAACGCGGTAATACAACCCGGATGTGCCGGTGTTTGTGTCCATATCCCAATACGGGATGGCCAGCTGCGATGTGTGCGCCCCATACGTCATGGGCAATACATACCAGTTGCCCGTGGGCATTCCCGCTTCGCACAGCCGCGGCTGTATACGCACGTCGTCCGAATGCGCCGTTCCCATGGGCAGGTCGAGCGTTGCGTAGTGGTCGGGCGTATAGCCGCCCAGCTTGGTAGCGTCTACCTCCGCGCCCGCCGCAAGCAGCCGCTTCCACGGCCGCCACGCTCCATTTACGCCCGTGCGGTAATAGGCCCCCGCCGTCTTGGTTTCGTCGTCGGCCGTATAGTTGGGAATGGCAAGCTGCACCGTTACCATGCCATATGTCATGGGGATAACAAACCACACGTCGCTTGTGGGCCCGTGCGTTGCGCACCGCGCAGGCTGCGACAGTATGGTGTTTGCATCTGCTCCGTCGGGCACGTTCAGGTTGGCCCTTGCCTCCGCCGTCGATTGCGCCCTGTCTACCGCTGCTTTGGTAGCGTAATATGCCGGAAGCTGGCCGCCCAGCTTTTCGGCGTCAACAACCGCCGTACCCATTGCGCGCGTAACGTTTGCAATGCTGCCGCCCACAATGGCAAACACGGCAAATTCGGCCTCGTACACCGTTCCCGTGCCGTTGATGTCTTCCTGCACAAGCTCTATAAACCCGTCGGGGCTGGAGGCGTATTCCATTTGCCATTCGCCCTGCGCAAACTCCAGCGAAGACGCTTCCTTTTTAAGGTCTATGCGGTATTTCAGGCGCATAAACCCCGTTTGTATGCCGGGCGTAACGTCCAGTATTTCTACGCCGTCTATCTGGCAGACGCGCCCCGCCGCAATAAAATAGCCCGCCTCGATCGTTACCGCAAAGCCCGTTCCCGAAACGCCGCACCCTGTCAAAACCCCGTCGCCCGGAAAAACCTCGCGGAGCATTGTTCCCCAGTTTTTGGAGGTGTTGTTCCGCTCTTCAAATATCAATCCGTTAACCATATCTCATTTTCTCCTTACAAATTTATTGTTTAGTTTCTGTTCGATCAGTGGCGTGCCCCCCAATCCTTGAACCAGTTCCAAAGTTAGTGGAGTGATGATAAACTAACGAAGAAGGAGAATGGAGATGGCAAGGAAAAAATACACAACAGAGCAGATAATTGTAA
>JBMNTU010000162.1:0-3081 GCA_050945895.1 Christensenellaceae bacterium
TGCTCACTGAAAGCGATAATTTATGCTACTTCTCTTCGTCGTAGCTTTGCAGCACATTATAGTATAGCCGTTTGGCTTTGTCAAATAGTTTTTTTATAAGGCTGTAAAGCCGGTGAAACGCAAAATCAATGCCGTGCGCAAAACGGCGTCCGCGTATCATCGCCCTGCACGCCGGATCATCGGTTGCCGGCGGCTTTCCGACTACAGCTTGACGCCGCTCTCTTCGAAAAGCTGTTCGCGTAGCATGGTGGAGGAGACTTTCTTTGTGTAGGGGAAATAGACGATATCCACGCCCACTTTTTTAAAATCCTGCTCAAGCCGGTTCCATACATCGGTGCCTTTCCAGTCATCGCCCACGAACATGACGTCGAAACGGTATTTCGTCCAGGCTTTCATCTTATTCATGTCTGCTTGGGGCACGACCTGATCCACATAACGAATGGCCTCCACAATGCGGCAACGATCTTCAAAGCAGATGGCTGCCGTCTTGTTTTTATAGGCCGTCAGCTCATCTGTCGTGACGGCCACGATCAGATAATCACACAATTCCTTCGCCCGCTTCAATATGTTGAGATGCCCCACATGAAACATATCGTATACACCGGATGTATAGCCTATTTTATAGGGTTTCATTTGCCATTGCCTCCATATTCGTATTCATTGGATGGGTGTCGGGTTCGTCCTGTTCGGATAGGATACTGTCGGCCAGATTCAGATGGCAGATGCGTTGATTCTTGGGAGGCAGTTCCATATAGGAGTCGCCAAACAGGTGCAGCAGGTATTTTTCCCACTGGGAGGGCGCATTGTACGTTTTTCCCTCGAATTTCAAAGGCGTTCCTTCGCCGAACCATTCGCTCTTGAGTACGCGCCGCTGCATGGGCCTGTAGTGACTACCGAAACTGCAGTAATAGGTGTTGCCGCTCAGCGCGTTGATGATGTTCAGCAGCCAGTGCCGTAAACGATAGAGGAAGGGCTTGGGAAATAATTTGAGAAACCGATACAATACATGCCCCAGAAGCTTGTTAGAGTGGCACCTTTTATACGTAATCGCTTGACCTAGCAAGGACACCATTCTAAGCGCCATAGCTCCAAAGAATTTGTTTTTGGGAAAACGATCCAAGGGCAGAATATCGATAAAAATGCCCTGATGCATGTTCTTCCCTCTCCACTTTTCCTCGCATACGTAGGTGTTGTCTTTGCGTATCTTGGCACCGATCTTAGGGTATTCTTTATCCGTAAAGCTGGTCTGATAAAAATAACCAGGTGCTAAGTCAGTCTTGCAGACTTTGGCAAAGCGATTGAAATCCCTGCGCGGCATTACAATATCCATATCGTCGTCCCATGGGATGAAACCCTTGTGCCGCACGGCACCCAGGAGCGTGCCCCCATACAGATAATATTTCAAAGAGTGTTTATCGCAGATGCGTACCATCTCCTGGAGGATCTCGACTTCATGCACTTGCAATTGGCGCAGTTTTCTCTGGGAAGCCTCGTCAAGCTTCGCTGCTAAGATGAGCTTACGCTTCCCCTTTTTTCTTTTTTTGATTAAAACGCTTCTCAACTTCTTGAGAGCACTATCTGCTCGGAGAGTAAAGCGCGCTTTTTTAAACTTCTTGACTGAAGCATAGCGAATATATTTAAGAGCCTTCTTTACCCGCCTGCTCAAGCGGAGGGAATGGATATACATCATATTGTCATCTAGAAATTTCTGCATGTATTCTATATCGGACTGCTGACTTAACAGCGTTTCTTTTGTGGCTTTCGCACCCACATAAGCAAGACGGCGAAGCACTTTAACCGTTTCCGTCATCAGTTTTTTTTGCAGATCGGGGTATCGGGGCACTAAATCATTGTATCTGTCGATATGGGCGATGGCGTAATCCATCATGTTCTTGAACGAATTCGAGCGGATAATGCTGGAAGAATTATCAAAATAATAATATTTCGGATCGCCCAGAGAGACTATTTTATTGGCCTTTTCTATAAGCTTGTACATCATGGCCGTGCCTTCGTAGACCCTATCCTGCGGAAAGCGGACGTCCTCAAACATCTTGCGCGAAAACAATTTGTTGCAAAAAATGTTGCGGATAACAAATCGTTTTACCAGCTCCCTGACTGCTTCTTCCGGTGTGTAGACATAGGTCATGCCGTCGCAGCGGGAAGTGGTCTCCTTTCCCGGAATCACACGATAATAACGGCAGCATGTAATGTCCGCTTCATACGCCAATGCGTTCTTTAACAGATATTCGTACATGTCCGGCGCGATCCAGTCGTCCGGATCCACAAAGCCGATATATTCACCTGTTGCTATCGCTAAGCCTGCATTGCGGGAACCGCATAGGCCTTTATTTTTTTGATGTATGACTTTGATCCTCGGATCAACGGCTGCATATTCGTCGCAGATGGCGCCGCAATGATCGGGTGAACCGTCGTCTACCAGGATGATTTCCAAATTTGAATATGTTTGAGCAATCACGCTGTCAAGGCATTTGCGCAGGTAGGGTTCGACATTGTATATAGGGATGATGATACTGATTTGTTTATCTGCGTTCACGCATTGTCTCCTTAATTATTACAACAAAATGCAATACACATCTTTACAAAGACTATACAATATTTACACGTTTTTTGCAACCCCTTCCCGCAATTAGAATAGGCTGCTTACATTCCCAAAACCCGTATTCCCGCGGCACTGCTGCCACGGAGCCCACTTGTCGTCTGCCGAAAAAACGTGCGGTTTCTTACGTTTTTGCCGACAGCTGCATATATCTGAGCAGACAAATTTCGACAGGCTCCCTAACAGACTTATCGGGATTAGTAAAATATCCATGAGGCTGCTGTATGTCTTGCTACTGTGCTCTTATGACATACGCCTAAGTGAAACAAATGAAAAGAGAAAGGGGGCGGCAAAGGGATAACAATGAAACCGTACTTGTTTATCGCCGCACCCAAACGGCGGGCGGCGCATATTCTGTGCCGGAAAAGAAGATTTTAGTGCGGCCATGGCATTTTTTGGATGCTATGAGGTATAATAAAGGTTAAATAAAGAGAGGGGGAACGGATATGTACGGCAAATTGCCG
>JBMNTU010000163.1:0-3074 GCA_050945895.1 Christensenellaceae bacterium
TTGTCGCAAAAACCCTTTTCAACAATGACGCTTCAGTGATATGATGTTGTCATAGATACGAAAAACAAATGTCATTATATCTTTTGTAAAAGGCTCTTGCTTGCCAACGTTTACTTGACACTAACCCGGATGAACAGCACGTTGAATTGGCTTGCCGGTTGTGTTAAAATGAGCGTTAATAAATTATGGCCAAACCTATTGTGTAGTCTCGTGGAAACAATGGTGGCGCGGCCCGGAAAGGAGGCGCATTGATATGCCTATAAACATCAACGAAAAGCTACCCGCAGCGAAGACGCTGGCACAGGAGGGCATATTCATCATGCCCACCTCCCGCGCGGTGACGCAGGACATCCGTCCGCTGCGCATCGCCATTTTGAACATCATGCCCACCAAAGAGCAGACGGAAACGCAGCTGATGCGCCTGCTGGCAAATACGCCCTTGCAGGTGGAGGTCGTGCTGCTGCACCCGGCGACGCATATACCTAAAAACACGTCGATAGAATATTTGAACGCTTTTTACCAGACGTTTGACGAAGTGAAGCACCAGAAATTTGATGGGCTGATCATTACCGGAGCGCCGGTGGAGCAGATTCCGTTTGAGGACGTGACTTATTGGAAAGAGCTTGAGGAGATCATGCTTTGGGCAAAGACGAACGTATACGCGACCATGTTTATTTGCTGGGCGGCGTTGGCGGGGCTGTATTTTCATTATGGGATAGAAAAGTATCCGCTCGAAAAAAAGCTGTCGGGCGTTTTCCTGCATTCGCGAATCGAGACGACGAAGCCCATTTTGCGCGGGTTCGACGATTATTTCTGGGCGCCGCATTCGCGCTACACGGACGTTAAAAAAGAGGACGTCGCTAAAAACGAAAAGCTGATTATATTGGCAGAGTCGGACGAAAGCCTGTACCTTGTTTCGGCAAAGCATGGCAGGCGGCTGTTTGTGTTGGGGCACCCGGAATATGACGCGCATACGCTGAAGGGTGAATATGAGCGCGATGTGACAAAGGGCATTAAGCCGGAAGTACCAAAAAACTATTACCCAGGAGACGACCCTTCGAAAGAGCCGATCGTTTGCTGGCGCGGGCATTCCAACCTGCTGTTTTATAATTGGCTGAATTACTATGTATATCAGGAAACACCGTACGACGTTTCGGCCATTCCGCCGGAACAGGAAGGGTAAGCTATGAATTTTGCAAACAAACTGACCGACTTAATTGGCAAAACGCCGCTTGTGCGCCTAAGCAGTATAAACCCGGATATTTACGCAAAGGTGGAATACTTCAACCCGCAGGGCAGCGTGAAGGACCGGGCGGCGTATTATATGATTAAGGACGGCATGGACCGTGGCATGATTGGACAGAACACAACAATCGTAGAGCCGACGAGCGGCAACACGGGTATTGCGCTTGCGTATATCTGTACGGCGCTGGGGCTAAAATTGACGCTGACGATGCCCGAATCCATGAGCGAAGAGCGCAGAAGCCTGTTTGCGGCGCTGGGCGCAAACCTGAAATTGACGCCTGCGGCGGAAGGGATGCGCGGCGCGATCAACGCTGCAAAGGATATCGTTTCTAACGAAGGGGGCTTTATGCCCAACCAGTTCGAGAACCCAGCGAACGCCAAAGCGCACCGAGAGACAACCGGGCCGGAAATACTTGCCGACATGGACGGAGATGTAGGTCTGTTTGTGGCTGGCGTAGGCTCGGGAGGAACGATTACCGGATGTGGAGAGGCGATTAAGGAGAAGGTTGCGGGCGTGCAAATCGTGGCGGTGGAGCCCAGCGAAAGCCCTGTGCTTTCGGGCGGCAAACCGGCACCGCATAAAATACAGGGCATTGGCGCAGGGTTTGTGCCCAAGGTATTGAACCGTGATGTAATCGACAGCGTTGTTGCTGTAAGCAGCGAGCAAGCCAAACAGACGGCGCAGCTACTGGCGGATAAAGAAGGCCTGCTGTGCGGCATTTCTTCGGGGGCGGCGCTGTATGCGGCTATGCAGCTGGCAGAACAGCCAGAGAACCGCGGCAAACGGATTGTAGTAGTTTTGCCCGACACAGGCGAGCGCTATCTTTCCACAGGATTGTTTTCAAAAGAATAACTGAACGAATCGAATATAAAAACCGCCCGGAGTATGGGGCGGTTTTTTAGAAGCGCACATGTGGTGCCGCGTTTTTTTGATGGAGGAAGGCGATGAAAGAAAACAAATATGATGACCGGGCGTTTTTTGAGGCATACAGCGAATTTCCGCGTTCGAAGGAAGGACTGGCGGCCGCGGGCGAATGGCACCGGCTAGAGCAAATGCTGCCCGATTTTTGCGGAAAGCGCGTGCTGGATATTGGCTGCGGTTTTGGCTGGCATTGCAGATATGCTGCCGCACAAGGGGCAAAAACAGTTGTGGGTACCGATATTTCGGAGAAGATGCTTGCCGTTGCAAGGGAAAAAACAGGGTATGGCAATGTGGAATACCGCAAAGCCGCAATGGAAGACCTGGACTTCGCGGAAAATTCGTTTGATAGTATAATCAGCTCGTTGGCGTTTCACTATACGCCCGATTTCGAATATATGTGTAAAAAAATACACCGTTTCCTTACGCCCGGCGGATACTTTGTTTTTTCGGCGGAGCATCCAGTGTTTACTGCATATGGCACGCAGGACTGGCTGTATGGCGATAATGGTAATATTGTATGCTGGCCGGTAGATAGGTATTTTGAAGAGGGCAGCCGCCAGCCGCTCTTTTTGGGTGAGAGGGTGACGAAATACCACAGGACGATGGAAAGCTACCTTAAGGCGCTGCTGGACGCGGGGTTTTCGATTGTAGATTTTGCCGAGCCAAAGCCAACGAAAGAAATGATGGAAATTGCCGCCATGAAAGAAGAGCTGCGGCGGCCGATGATGTTTATTGTGGCAGCACAAAAAAAATAAACCGGACAAGGCCCGGTTTATTCGGCATTGCAGCTTAACAAATCAATTAAACAGTTCACACAAAGGCTTGCTTTTAAATTCCGAAAGAAAAAGTTCTTGCAGGCGGCGCATTTCTTTGTTGACCAGGCATACTTGCCCATCCCGCTTGTTTG
>JBMNTU010000164.1:0-3070 GCA_050945895.1 Christensenellaceae bacterium
TAAGGGTGCTCGTACCGTCCACGATGAGTCTTAAGGCCTCAATGAGACCCTCCGCAGCGTCCTTGACCGCGTCAGTGCCCACGTCTTCATCAAAGGTGACGGTGATCTCCTCGGTGGCTTTGTCCAGGACAACATCAGCCACATCGATGGCTTCAACTTCATCTTTCAGGGCTGATAGGAAGGCAGCCTTGGCCCGCTCGGTTAGTACAACTCCGATCTCGTTGTTCATCGCATTGAAGACTTTGTCTCTGGACTTGCGCTCGTTACCAATCACATTGCCCAGAACGTAGGCGTCAACACGCTGCTGGTCTGCAGCACTCAGCTCTTCCAGATAAACATCAAGCATAGCCAGCAGGGGCGCCAGCTCTTCATCTTCCAGCACACCGAGAATCGTCCCCATGGTGTGATAGACGCCTCTTACCGCTGCAACAGCAGCCTCGTCAAGATCGCCGGCCACCACCGCAGCATGGAAGTCTAGCTTGCCCAGCTCGTAGGCTACACCCTGGTCAAAGGCGAGGGCCACTTCTTCTACCAACCCATAGGCTCCCTCATGAACGGCTTCACGCTTGTCGATAACGAAGTTGGCGGCGTTCTTCTGGTAGGAATCAGTAGCCCAACCGCCCAGGTGATCATAAAGAGCGGCATAAGCAGAACCTTCTCCAACGTCGATACCCAGGAAGAAGGCATGATCTTCGAGAGCTGCCTTCATCTCAGTTTTGTTGTCTGCTCCGTTCACCGCTTCCAGGGCTAACAGGAACGGATCCTGCATCACTGCAATCACCGAGGCAGTAAGATCGCCGGGATTGACCATTCCCGGATCGGGAACCAAGGTTCCACGGAAAGTGTAAGTGCCCGGTTCAAAGCCATCGTAGAGAGGGGTCCCCTGATCCCAGGTTACCGCTATATCGCAAACCGAACCGTCTGCAAGGGTTACCTCGACTTGCCCGGGCAGACCGATCTCTTCCAGAGGTGTACCGTAATCAACGGCGATATCATCTATATCCGCAACCTCGCTTATGGCAACCCCTGTTTTTACCGTGTAGGCAGCAGTAGCCAACACCTGGTTATCCGTGGAGCGCAGCGTCGCCTTGATCTCATATGTGGCCGCCTCCTGGGGGATGAACATGAGTGCCACAGCCTGATCGTAATCAGGGGTCAACTCGAACCAGTTGAAGAAGCCAAAGAGACCGACCCCCTGGAACAGGCTGTAGCCGCCGCCGGTGACTTCGTATTCGCAGGTAGCGATAAGGCTGCTGTTCCCGAAGGGCGCTTCGGCCTGGACCCGCAAACTCAGCAAACCGGTCTGGCCAGTTACCAGCTCGTCGGGACCGTCTATTGTCAAGGCGTAATCCGAGAAGGTCTGCGGTATCGTAATATTTACCGTTCCGCTTACGCCGGTTGCTTTTACCGTAACCAGATGGGTACCCCTTGTTTGCAGCATCAGCGACGCTACCGCTTCGCCGTCATCGCCGTCGTAGGCGATCTCTTCGGAGAAGACCTCTCCATCCAGATCGCTGGTGATCACGGTGAGCCCGGGCGCCTCTGGATAGGGGATCGCCTCACCAAATTTATTTTCAATCGTTAACACCAGATCGAAGGGCTCCCCGCATTCTTTGTCGCCCGGCTCAGCCAGAGCAGCCGCTATCCCAACAGGAATCGCAGCTTCGACAGCGTCAAGACGGACATCCAGGTCAGCCCTGGCCTCTCCCTCGGGAAGCTGATCCACATAATTACGGGCAAAATCGACAGTGCCCTGAATCCTGAGGGACTCGGCCATCTCCACGGCGGCGGCAGCTTTCTCGAGGTCAAGAGCGGTCTTCTCCGCCGCAACCAAGGTATCCAGATTGGTAATCTCGTCATCAGTGACACCGTGAACAGATTTGGCCCTCTTGACGAGATAGCGAACATCTGTCACAGCCTCCCTATCCGCAAGGGTCAGCTCACCCGGCGCGGGGAGGGCTTCGATGGCAGCGATGACTTCGTCAATAGCCGCCTGCTTTTCGATCTCGGTGAGAACAACCTCGAGGCGGTGTAAAAGGTCGGCCTTGACGATGCTGTCGGGAAGATCGATTACCAGGCCGAACGCATCATTGACATCATCACGGTCCCTGCTGTCCTCCGCTGCTTCGACAGCGGCGATGGCTTCCTGCAGGGCCTCCAGCAGCGCTTCCAGGGTTTCCAGATCACCCAGATTGGAAATGTCACCGAGTACTGCACCCAGGGCGAGTGCGGCATCAACCTTGCCGCGAGCCTCGGCTACGTCATCGCCGTCATCAAGTGTAAGCCTGTCCGGGGCGGGCAAAGCACTGATCGCCGCGATGGCAGCCTGAACGGCCTCCTCTTTTGTGACCTTCGCATCGATAACCTCCTGCAGGTCATCGAGGCGGGCATCAAGGGCATCCCTCGCCCCACCCTCCGGCAGATCGGCGACCAGGCCGCGTGCCGTATCTACATCGGCCTGCTCTTTGCTATCTTCGGCCGCCTCGACGGCAGTAGTAGCCTCCTTAAGGGCAGTGATAGCCCCTTCCGCATCTACCAGATCCTGAAGATTGTTAATATCATCTGCTTCGGCGCCGTGATCATCTATAGCGGTATTGACCAGGTCACGGGCCGCTTCAACGGCGCCCTCGTGATCAAGGGTCAAAGCGCCCGGCGCGGGAAGCCCATCGATAGCGGCGATGGCGTCGGCAATAGCCGCCTCCTTGTCGATCGCCGCCTGGACAGCATCAAGGCGATCCTTCAAGTCGCTCTTTGCCCCGCCCTCCGGCAGATCGGCGACCAGGCCGCGGGCCGTATCTACATCGGCCTGCTCTTTACTATCTTCGGCCGCCTCGACGGCAGTAGTAGCCCCCTTAAGGGCAGTGATAGCCCCTTCCACATCTACCAGATCCTGAAGATTGGTAATATCCCCTGCTTCGGCGCCGTGATCATCTATAGCGGTACTGACCAGGTCACGGGCCGCTTCAACGGCGCCCTCGTGATCAAGGGTCAAAGCGCCCGGCGCGGGAAGCCCATCGATAGCGGCGATGGCGTCGGCAATAGCCGCCTCCTTGTCGATCGCCGCCTGGAC
>JBMNTU010000165.1:0-3041 GCA_050945895.1 Christensenellaceae bacterium
TCTTTGATGAGCAGATCAGCAGGCTTTCGATTGTTGCAGAGATTTCGCCTCAGACCGTAGCCCTGGCTGCCGGTCCAGATGTTTCTGCGGTATACGTTATTTTGATAGCCTTGAAAACAGAAGAATGTGATCAGCAAAACATCGCGCTATTGTCGAAGCTGATCGATCAGCATATGCTGTTCATCCTTCAATATGGTAATACCGCCCGGCTTACCGTCTACCGCTCCGGAAAGGTGCTTGTTAGCGGGAGCAAGCCGGCTGAAGAATGGAAGTTGAGCCTAAGCGGCCTTGACCTGGGGGCGGTATGGGACAACATCATTGCCGAAATTGGCGGCATCGACCTGACCGGTGGGAAAGACCTCGACGCTGCCATCGCCGAGAACGACCGCCGGGTTAAGCTGGCGAAGCAGATTGCTGCGCTTGAAAAGAAAGCGATGAGCGAGAAACAGCCTCGCAGGAAGTGGGAATACGCCGAGGAAATCAGGCAATTGAAGTTAGAATTGGAGGATTAGAAAATGAGCGCTGAAATGACGAGGCGGTCGTTGAATCAACTGGATAATGACATTGCCGCCCTTGAAAAGAAATCGGCGGAGTTAGGCAGGAAAGAAGCTGCTGCTCGCGGAAACGTGTCCCGGACAATGAAGGGAATTCCTAAGAATGCATCAGCGACAACACTTAGGTCGAAACAGTCCCAGATTGACAGATATAACAGCGAGGCAAATAAAGCTGCCCGAGACAAGGCTGATATAGACATAAAAATCGCCGACAAAAGAAAGAAACGGAACGAAACCGTTTTAAAATTACAAAAGGAAGAATCCGAAGAAAGAAAAAAGGAAGACAAAGCCCAAATAGCTATACAGCAAGAATACGAACGCCGGATAGACGAATTGATTTCGCAACTATCACGGACAGTATCTACTACCCATGTAGGGCAAAAAAATTTGTACGCCGAGCAGGGTAATGAAAAATACGATGTATTTATTTCCTATGCTTCAGAGGATAGGGGTGTTGCGGACGATTTATGCGCAGCTCTCCAAAAGAAGGGCGTCGCTGTATGGTTTGATTCAATCAATATAGGTTGGGGTGACAGCTTGCGGGCTAAAATTGACGAAGGACTAATAAAATCTAGGTTTGGGATCGTTATTTTGTCAAACGATTACATAAAAAAAGGATGGACACAGTACGAATTAGATGGCTTATTCCAAAAAGAAATGACAAGGGGAAAAACCATCCTGCCGATTTGGCACAACATTTCCAAAGATGAAGTACATGCATTTAGCCCCACCCTTGCAGGAAGAAAAGCCCTGCCAACCGCTTTACTATCAGCGAGAGAGATCGCCGATGAACTTACAAAGCTACTACCCTTATATAAGGTTTCAGAGGAACTGAATGGAATGGAGGAATCCCCCAATGAATAAACCCGAAAAACTGTCCATGCGCACACCGTCCCTTGCGGATGAGAATTTCGCTACCCTGGTAAGGCTTTTTCCGAATGCTGTAACGGAGACAATTGATGAAAACGGTGCGGTCGTCAGGGCCATCGATGCGGACGTGCTGGCGCAGGAGATAAATACCCACGTCGTCAGCGGCAGGGAGGAGCGCTATCAGTTCACCTGGCCGGATAAGCGCAAGTCCATCCTGCTGGCCAATGCTCCAATTGGGGCGACCTTGCGCCCCTGCCGTGAGGAGAGCGTGGACTCCGACAATACCGAAAACTTATACATCGAGGGTGACAACCTCGATGTGCTCAAACTGCTCAGGGAGACTTACCTGAACAAGGTAAAAATGATCTATATCGACCCTCCCTACAATACGGGGAACGATTTTGTGTACGAGGATGATTATTCCGAAGAAACGGGTGAATTTCAGTATCGCGACAGGCAGTTAGATGAAAATGGCAACCGTTTGGTAAAAAACATTGACAGCAATGGGCGTTTTCATACCGACTGGCTGAATATGATTTATCCTCGTCTGTGTGTAGCAAGGGGCCTACTGAAAGATGATGGCGTTATTTTTATTAGTATTGATGATAACGAGCTTAAAAATATTTTAAGAATTGTTAGCGACATTTTTGGTGAGGGCAATATTATGGCGTGTTTTCCAAGAGTAACAAAAAAAGCTGGAAAAACAACCGAATCTATAGCAAAAAATAATGATTACGTGGTTATGTGTTCAAAGGGACCGTCGCCCAAAATTACTTTGCCGTTGCATACGGACGAGGGATTTAAGTATAGTGATGAATTCGAAGTTGAGCGCGGGAAATATAAGCTGAATCAGACGTTGGACTACGACAGTCTTCAATATAGCGCAAGCCTTGATTACCCAATTGAAATTGAAGGCAAAACTCTTTATCCGGGCAATTCGTATGAAAAATATCTCGAGAGAAAAAAAGGCAACCACGCACGAGCTGATTGGGCATGGCGCTGGAGTAAAGATCTTTTTGAGTTTGGATTAGCAAAAGGGTTTATAGTTGTTAAGAACTATGATGGTTATTCTAGGATATACACAAAAACTTACCAAAACGCTACCATCAAGAAAACCGGCAAAACCTTTACGATTGAATACACACCTCGCACCCGTGCTATTTCCTCTTTAGAATTTATTGCAAATGAGTACTCTAATGACAACTCTAAGAAAAACCTGCTAAGCATTTTTGAAACTAATGTATTTGATTATTCGAAACCAGTTTCTTTATTGAAAGCACTGATAAAAATGTCCACTGATGAATCGGATATAATCCTGGACTTTTTTTCTGGTTCCGCAACCACCGCCCATGCAGTAATGCAACTTAACGCCGAGGACGGTGGCAAACGTAAGTTTATTATGGTGCAGTTGGCTGAGCCATGTGACGAGAATTCTGAAGCATACAAAGCGGGATACAAAAACATCAGCGAAATCGGCAAGGAGCGCATCCGCCGCGCCGGGAAGAAAATTAAAGAAGATAACCGCTATTCCCCCTAACATATCTCTTCCAGTGCAATCCCACGTCCTTCAAGATAACTCTTAAGCGCGTCTTCTGTTGGGAAATGTTTCTCTGCCAG
>JBMNTU010000166.1:0-2980 GCA_050945895.1 Christensenellaceae bacterium
GGGGTATTTTTTCAATTTTGCTTGTTCCGATGCTTCTTGTAAAAAAACAATTAACGAAAAAACAAAAATTGCTATAAATTACTTGAAAAAAGGACAAAAAGACGCTTTTAGCAATATGTTATTGGATATATGTCATTTTATATTCCAAATTATGAAAGAATCATTATCTAGTTTCGGCCTTGAAGATGCTGAGGCAATGCGTCTTCCATAGTGAAAATCTCTCTTAAACCGCTTCGAAATTCTACAACACCTTTCAATAGCTTGGCTGCCTTGATCAAATATCATGTAAAATATGTAGTGATCGCCCATTTGCAAAGCGCGGATGATATCGTTAAAAGTTTTTCGCAAATTAGCAGAAACGGTCAAAAGTAGATAGTTCATCCTATCACCATGCGGCAACGCCAAACAGCAGCCCTCTGAAAGGTTCACTGATCCGCAATGCCAACAGGCGCGTTCGTTACACGGGTAAACGGTGCGAAGCCGTTTGTACCGGCGGCAGTTATCAGGAATTCATGATAAGTTTGGTTATCGTGAAAAAACTCTTATCAGGAAACTAAATAAAGAAGCGCTGCACCACAGTATTTAGGAAAAAATAATTCCTGATAATAAGTGAAAGAAAACAAAAATATACCCGCCGACAGAATAAAACCGTGCGGGCATATTTCCTGATAATACGATTAGCAAAGAACGGAGGGGCTGAAAATTTCCTGATAACGCGGAACTGCATCCTGGTTGATCATTTGTATACTCCTATAATAAAAAGGCAAGCGCATCTGCGTTTGACACTTTCTATTGGAGGATTTTTGAATTATGAAGATTCAGGAATTGGTACTACGAACAACAGAAGCGTTACAGGAGCTTGGGGTTTCACCCCGTTCCGCATGGGATTTGCATGCATCAGCATTCCTTCCGCTTGTACGGGCGCACGAGAGTCGAGGTCAGGATGAATTCGATCACGATCTCACGTCGAAGTATATCCGAAGCATTGAGAAACGAATTGAGCGAGGCGAGATATCACCAGGGCATTATCGCAAACTCCTGCGCGGAGCAAAACGGCTTGCCGAGTATCATGATCAAGGGAAACTGGACTGGTCTGCTCCGAAGCTAACGTCCAAATTCAAGCTGAACGAATATTTCACAACCTTGTTGGATGAATTTTTATCGACGGGGAGCTTCAGCCCGAAAGGAAGCAGCGACGCCATGTGGGTCGCGAGAAAGTATTTTGCGTGGCTTATTGTAGAGGGACATAAAGATTTAATTGAAGTTGGCGCCGCCGAGGTGCAGCGTTTTATGATTTACTGTTCACGCGACCTTAGAAGCAACAGCATTCGCAATGTGCAACTCTATATGAAGAAACTGTACTGTTTTTTGTCGGAGCACGGTTATTCAGAGGAATCCTACGAGGGTCTTTTAACTTTCAGGACTTCGCATGAAGCAAAAATGTATCCCGCAATGCCGCCAGATGATGTGGACGCCATCTTAAAAGTAATTGATCGGAGAATACCCCGCGGCAAGCGAGATTACGCTATGATTCTGCTTGGAACGGTGACCGGGCTTCGGGCCGTGGATATCGCAAAACTTCGCTTAACAGATATTGATTGGAAAAATGGAGAAATCAAAATCATACAAGCAAAGACGGGAATGTCGTTGGCTCTGCCATTGACTGCAGATGTGGGGAAGGCCATTAAAGATTACATTCTGTACGGGCGGCAGGAAACCAATTCCGACGCTGTATTCCTTCGATTGCACAGGCCATACCAGGGCTTCACGAATGGGATTGCCATCGGAGACCTATTTGACGATTATTGCAAAAAAGCTGAAATATCCCGCAGAGCTTTCGATGGGAAGGGTTTTCACTCACTTCGCAGAGCCGTTGGAAAAAACATAGTTACGGCGGGCATTCCTGCATCGACTGCCGCACAAGTATTGGGTGACAGGAATCTCGACTCTATCAAAAAGTATATCGCACTTGACAGCCATCACCTAAAAGAATGTACGCTTAGTTTTACGGGAATTGAGAAAGGCGGTGCGATGCTATGAGTGATTTTATCAGCGGGATTGCACCCGATATCCGAGCCATGTTGGATTACCGGGAAGCCCTTGGGTACAAAAGAGCGTCCCATGAAGCGAGGCTTGTCAGCCTGGACCGTTTCTGCGCTTCCAATTATCCTGACGCAACCGTATTATCGCAAGATATTGTAATGAACTGGCTCGGAGAGCAGTGCAGCGGCATTGGAGAAAAAGCGTCGGCGGCACGGCTACTCGGAAGATACATGAAAGCGATTGGTAAAAACGCCTACGTTCTGTATCAGAGCTATATGAAAAAGAGATCCCGGAAAGAGGCGTATTTATTTACAGACGATGAACTCTCTGCTCTTTTCCGGGCAATTGACACAATTGTGGCGACAAACAAGGAGCCATTCCTGCCAGAGGTCGCCCCTGTGCTGTACCGCTTGATTTATACTTGCGGCCTGCGCCCGAACGAGGGGCGCGGGTTGAAGCGAAGCCAGGTAAACCTTAAAACAGGTGAAATTCTGATTACAGAGACAAAATGGAAGAAAGAACGCATGGTTGTGATGTCAGGAGACATGCTGGCCCTGTGTCGGACATATGAAAAACGCTGGAATATTATTGCGCGCGGCAATGAATATTTCTTTCCCTCGTGGAAAAGCGGCGGTCCGTTTGGGAGTTACCAATTAGATAACTATTTCAAAAGTGCATGGAATCGAGCGCATCCCAAAGTGGATAAAACCACTCTCCCCAGTGTTCGCGTTTACGACCTTCGCCATCGTTTTGCTTCCGCCGTACTAATCCGCTGGCTGGATAGCAACCAGCCCCTGGGCGCGAAACTTACTTATCTACGAGCGTATATGGGGCACAACTCTCTGTCAGAAACCGCTTATTATATTCATCTCCTGCCGGAAAATCTTGTGAGGTCGGCGGGACTTGATTGGGCTGCTTTTGACGAAATGGCTCCGGA
>JBMNTU010000167.1:0-2973 GCA_050945895.1 Christensenellaceae bacterium
TGTCGCAAAAACCCTTTTCAACAATGACGCTTCAGTGATATGATGTTGTCATAGATACGAAAAACAAATGTCATTATATCTTTTGTAAAAGGCTCTTGCTTGCCAACGTTTACTTGACACTAACTTTTGCAAAAATACCGTTTTTCATATGCATAATTTGTGATATAATACATTAATTAGGGCTTGACTGCTGGAACGGCAAAATTGTGGAGGCATATGAAAAGACAGGATATTTTTTTGAATGTGACTGGAGAATACGTGGAGGACGGCGAAAAAAGCGAGGTGTCCTTTTTTACGGAAGGGTGGCTTGAAAAGGACGGAAAAAAAGTCATTATCGAATACGATGAAGGAAGTATGTCCGGGCTGGATAATATCGTCACGCGGCTTACCGTGGAGGGAGACAAGCTTTTATTAAGGCGAATCGGCGGTTTTGAAACGGAATTTATCTTTGACCAGAAAAAACTATTTGAAGCCGCTTACGACACACCCTACGGGTATATGCAGCTTTCGGTATTGCCGCTTGTGGTACAAAGCGATATTTCTGAAAGCGACGGAATAATCGACCTGGAATACGTCATCAAAATACAGGGACAAAGTTCGTTCAACAAACTGAATATCAACTATAAGGCCAAAAATTGATACAGGTTTTGGGAGGTAAGGATAATGCTGATAAAATGGGTAGGGCATTCATGTTTCCATATTACAACGCAGGATGGAATCGATATTGTAACAGATCCGTTTGATAATACCATCGGCTACAAACCGGTGCATGAAAAAGCGGATATCCTTTTAGTTACCCACGATCATTTCGACCACAATTATAAAGAGGGCATAACGGGAGACTATACGCTGATCGATCAACCGGGAACGTATAATGTCAAGGGCATCGACGTGCTTGGAATTGGAACGTATCATGACGACCAGCAGGGTGCGCTCCGCGGCAAGAACACGGCGTACCTGTTTGTTGCGGAAGGAATCCGGATGCTGCACATGGGGGATATTGGCGTAATGCCCGAGCAAAGCTTTTTTGATGCGGTTGGCGGGGTGGATATCCTGATGGTGCCGGTCGGGGGGACGTATACGTTTAACGCAAAGGAAGCGCTTGCGTTTGTCAATAAGCTGGACCCGAATATTACCATTCCCATGCACTACAAGACGCCCGATTTAGATATGGACATCGCCGGGGTGAACGATTTTCTGACGCTGGCCAAAAAAGAGTACGATCGGTCCAGGCTGGGAATATCGACGTTTGAAATATCGGTAGACAACCTGAAAAAGCGTGGACGGATCGTGGTCATGGAATGTGCAAATTGCAATTAGAGGAAGGCATACAAATGCAAGTTGGGTTTGACAATCAATTATACATTCAAAAACAAACGGAAAAGATACTGGAACGTATAGAAAGCTTCCACAATAAGCTGTACCTGGAATTTGGCGGAAAGCTTTTTGACGATTTCCATGCCGCGCGCGTGCTGCCCGGTTTCGACCTGAACGGAAAGGTCAAACTTCTTACCACGCTCAAGGATAAAGCGGAAATCATCTTTTGCATAAAAGCAGGGGATATCGAAAAAAATAAGATACGCGCGGACATCGGCATTACTTATGATATGGATGTATTGCGCTTGATCGACAAGCTGCGCAACCTGGGGCTTTTGGTTAACAGTGTCGTAATTACCCAGTACGAGGAGCAGGAGGCTGCAGACCTGTTTCGGCAGCGGCTGGAGCGCCGCGGTGTCAAAACATATACACACAGGCATACCAAAGGGTACCCTTCAGAAATAGACCTGATCGTAAGCGATAAAGGATACGGCATGAATCCGTATATCAAAACGTCACGGCCGCTGGTCGTGGTAACCGCGCCCGGCCCGGGAAGCGGTAAGCTGGCGACCTGTCTTTCCCAGCTTTACCACGAGCATAAACGCAACAATGTAGCAGGCTATGCAAAATTTGAGACATTTCCCGTTTGGAACCTGCCGCTTAAGCACCCTGTCAATATGGCGTACGAAGCAGCAACGTCCGACCTGAACGACGTCAACATGATCGACCCGTTTTACCTGGAGGCATATGGAAAAACGGCGGTTAATTATAATAGGGATATCGACGCGTTCCCCATCGTGCGGGCAATGCTGACAAAAATTACAGGAAACAAGGATTTTTACCGGTCGCCGACCGATATGGGCGTCAATATGGCGGGTTACGCCATCGTCGACGACGAGGCCTGCAGCAAAGCGGCCAGGCAAGAGGTGATCCGGCGCTATTACAGCGCAGAGTGCGACTATAAAAAAGGGCTTGTGTCTGCCGAATGCCTGCAAAAAAATGTAATGCTGCTCAAGCAGCTGGAACTCTCCGAAAACGACCGTAGCGTAGTAGAGCCCGCTCTGGAAAAAGCGCAAAAAGAAGGAGTGCCGGTGGCGGCGATAGAGTTGCCCGATGGCAGTATTGTTACGGGAAAGAAGACAGAGCTGATGAATTCTGTTTCCAGTATGTTGCTGAATGCAATCAAACAGCTTGCCGGTATTGCCGATGAGATTCGCCTCATTTCGCCCATTGTTTTGGAACCCATCCTGCGGCTGAAGAAAAATGCACTGATGGAGCCCGATCCGATATTGAATATAGAAGATGTGTTGATTGCCCTTTCCATCAGCGCCGCGACCAACCCGACTGCCGAAGTGGCGATGTCTAAGCTGGTAAAGCTTGCCGGCTGCGAGATGCATTCCACATGCATGCTAATGCAGGCAGACGAGTCGGTTTTGAAAAAACTGAAAATAAACCTGACATGTGAGCCGGTCTTTCCGACAGACGATTTATATTATGTTTAAAAACTATTTAAAAAAAGTTAAATTTTTTTCTTAGTGTAAAATAATCATTGGCAAAAGGGAGGCGTCCAGAAGGCGCCTCCCACAGATACACACTTGATATAATGATTTTGGAAAAGAATCAATCAAGGAGTGTATGCAGTAATATGGTAAACGA
>JBMNTU010000168.1:0-2912 GCA_050945895.1 Christensenellaceae bacterium
GCCATATTTTCAGTTTATTCGTGCATTGAATATTTTTATAAAAACAGGCAATTGTTAAAAGATGAATAGTGAGGTATAAAATGGAAAAAGACAAAGCACTCGAAGTAGCACTTGCAAATATAGAAAAACAATTTGGCAAAGGCGCTGTAATGAAACTGGGTGATGCGGCGCAGGGCTCCGGCCTTGCGGTTATTCCAACAGGCTGTTTGGAGCTGGATATTGCGCTTGGAATCGGAGGCGTTCCGCGCGGCCGAATCATTGAGGTGTACGGGCCTGAGTCTTCCGGTAAAACGACGGTCGCCCTGCACATGGTTGCCGAAGCGCAAAAAATGGGCGGAGCTGCGGCATTTATAGATGCGGAGCATGCGTTGGACCCAACCTATGCAAAAGCGCTGGGCGTAGATATCGATAATTTATATGTATCGCAGCCGAATACGGGGGAAGAGGGACTGGAAATTGCCGAAGCGCTTGTCCGAAGCGGCGCGATCGACATTGTCATCGTTGACTCGGTTGCTGCGCTGGTTCCTAAAGCAGAGATTGACGGCGTTATGGGCGATTCTCATATGGGCCTGCAGGCGCGGCTTATGTCTCAGGCGCTGCGGAAGCTAACCAGCGTAATTAACCGTTCAAATGCGGTCGTTGTGTTTATCAATCAATTGAGAGAAAAAATCGGCGTTATGTTTGGCAATCCGGAAACGACCACGGGCGGTAAGGCGCTTAAGTTTTACGCGACAATCCGCATGGACATTCGCCGCGGAGAAGTGCTTAAGTCCGGCGACCAGATGATTGGCAACAAAACAAAGATTAAGGTGGTAAAAAACAAGGTTGCCCCGCCGTTTAAAGTGGCGGAGGTAGAGATATACTACGGCGAGGGAATCAGCAAGACGGCGAGTATACTCAATCTTGCAACCCAGCTCGATATCATCAGCAAATCGGGTGCATGGTTCTCGTATAAGGGAGAGCACATTGGGCAGGGCAGAGAGAACGCAAGGCAGTACCTGCTTGCAAACCCGGAGGTAATGGAGGAAATTAAGCAGGAAGTTTTGAAGGCCTACAAAATAGGAGAGTACAAAGATATGGAAGAGGCCATAGAAGAAACGCCAGAAAAAGTAACTGAATAAAAATGTGGTGGTGCAGTATCCTAGTCGGTACTGCCGGCTTTGAAGACGGGCCTAAAAATCCGTTAAAGGGCACATCGATGAAGTTCCTTGTGTTGGCCTGTTGCGCCCAGCTTCGGGCTGATGCTGGGAGTTAAGGGAGAAGGGCGATCCGTAAGGGCATACGGGCGTTGACCCAGCTTCCGCGGAGACCTGGTTTGGTGGTGGCTTTCCATTACTGGCCAGGGTTAAACCTGATATGCGGTTATAAAATGCTGTGTACAGTGTAGCCTGCCTTGAGTTGGCATGGTGGAAATATCCGAAAGGGCTCCTTTTGCAGCGTACGGGCAGAGGGGTGCCTAGGGTAAAAAACCATGCTGGCAAAAAAGGCTAGAAGCCGGAGTTGTGCTGTTGAGGAAAGCTCCTAGGCTGTATTCGGCAATATGGGGATTATAGTGTGGTTGAAAAGGCAATCCGGTCAGGCCGCTGGCAACAGGGTCTAGCAGGCTTTAAAGGGAAACCGCTCTTGCGGCGACGAAGAGTAGCCTGTCTGGGAAATCCTACCGGACCATATACTGCAAGGTCTACCCATATTGTCACCACCATTTTTAATTTGAGCAGAAATAAACATGAAAGCCATTAAACATTGGACCATCAAAATATTTTTTATTACACTTATCATATCCGCTGGTGTTTCGGTTGCGGTAGAGTATTTTATTGGCGAGCTTTCGTTGGTTGCGGCAATTGGCGTGCTGGCTGCAATCATTTTTGTGGGAATTCTTTTTGATATCATTGGCGTTGCTTTTTCAAGCTGTAGTGAAGAGCCGTTTATTGCGATGTCGGCAAAAAAGGACGAGCGCGCGCATCATGCGCTAAAACTTTTAAAAAATGCGGATATTGTAGCAAATTTCTGTAACGATGTCATTGGCGATATATGCGGTATAGTTTCGGGCGCAGCGGGCGCGGCCATTGCGCTCAAGGCACTGGTAATGAACGCCGAGCTTTCCGAAATGGCGGTATCCATTGCAGTATCAGCTATTATTGCCGCCTGTACGGTAGCGGGAAAAGCGCAGGGAAAAAGCTTTGCTTTCAAAAAAAACAAAGATATTGTTATGATGATTGGCTCTATTGCCAATTTTTTCAGTATGAAAAAGAAAAACAAGCCGGGAAAATCATGAAAAAGAGAGTAGACATACTTCTTGCGGAAAAAGGCCTTACCAAAAGCCGCGAAAAAGCAAAAATACAGATTATTTCCGGAAACGTGTATGCAAACGGCAAGCAGGTAAAAAACCCTTCCGATACATTGGATGAAGATGCAACAATCGAGCTGAGAGCAGACGCCTGTCCGTATGTCAGCAGGGGAGGGCTCAAGCTTGAAAAAGCGTTGCAGGAATTCCGGATCAACCTAGAAGGCAAAACCTGTGCCGATATCGGCGCTTCGACTGGCGGCTTTACCGATTGCATGCTAAAGAACGGCGCTGTGTTCGTGTATGCAATCGACGTTGGCTACGGCCAGTTTGATTGGTCGTTGCGTAACGACGGGCGCGTCATGCTGATGGAACGCACGAATGCGCGGCATTTAGAAGCGCTGGAACAAGCCGTGGACTTTACCAGTGTGGATGTATCGTTTATTTCGCTCAAGCATATTTTCCCTGCTGTAGCCCGCATATCTGAAGCGCACGCCGAGGTTGTTACGCTCATTAAACCGCAGTTTGAAGCGGGGAAGGGCCAGGTAGGGAAAAAAGGCGTGGTGCGCGATCCCAAAGTACATACCGAAGTCATAGAAAATGTTATTTCCTATGCCGAGGCCAATGG
>JBMNTU010000169.1:0-2833 GCA_050945895.1 Christensenellaceae bacterium
CCCCAAATTTTATAAAATTAAAGAAGATTCCGTCTGATGGAACCCTCCTTGCAGCGAATCCGTCCGGACAAAACTGCTAACCATAAGCATAATATCCGCTACTAGGTTAGCACAAAAAATGCAAGAAGTCAATTTAAAAGTTTCGTTTTTATCCAAACCACCACCCTTCGTTCATACCATTCCCAAATTGCATAACGGCCGATTTAGCGCTATATCAAGCGGCAAAATGGTTTTCGCTCCCCAGTGTCATCGCACTTGCTCGTGCATATATTATGCCAGACAAAAGCACTATTTATCCAGAATTTCTTCGCTGTCCATCCAAATACATGCCTCTCCCCGGCCTTGCCGTTATGCCTGGCATCAGCGTCCATATCCGTTTATGAGCGATCCGTTTTTATAAAAAAAGAAGACTCCACCTTTATGGAGCCTCCCACCCTATAAGCTCAATACTTGAAACAGCCGAAAAACCCACGGCTGCCAACCGGAAACGCCCTGTTTTTTCAGTTAGTTTACCATGAAAAATTCGAGAAGTCAATTCCTTGCTTCCTGCTTGCAACCGGCGCAAGACAACCCTATAATAAGCATATGCGGCAAGCAGATTTTTACGCCGCCATGGCTGTCAACAGAATAAATCCCAAATCTCCACCAAACAAGAAACGGTTCTGCAACCGTCTGATTCAGCCGCAAACTACGGTATTTCAAAAAGGCGCCGGGGTCTCTCCCGCCGCCTTTTTCTGCATGGAAAGGGTTTCACGCACCTCTACAATACCTTCTTTACATCATACATCGACGAGAGCACCAGCCAGTTCTGTGGGAAAAACCGGTTAATCGTCCAGTAGCTCACGCCGCCCAGATTATACTGGTCCACAAGCCGAAGCCGCGCCTGAATGCTGCGCGCATCGTCAAACCAGACCTCATGCCGGCTCCTTGTCTCCGGATCATAGTAATTGAAAAAAGGCGCTTGTGAAGTCGTGTCGTATTGAATAGTCGCGCCCACCCTTCGCGCCAAATCAACCGCCTGCGTGTTGGAAAGCGACCGCGCTGCCGACCCCTGCACAAACGGCAGCGTCCAATCGTAGCCATAGTTAGGCATCCCCATCAGTATCTTCCTGCTGGGAATAACGCTGACCGCATAATCCAATACGCGGCGCACCTGATTAACCGGCGCGACAGCCATAGGCGGTCCATAGGTGTAGCCCCATTCATACGTCATAAGAATCACATGGTCAACAAGCTCCCCATGCACAGGGTAATCATGGGCGCCGTAGAGGAGCCCCGGCTGGTCCGCGCTTGTCTTGGGCGCAAGGGCAGTCGTAACGATATACCCCAACGGGCGCAGCCTCTCGGTTGCCTTCCTCAAAAAATTATTGTAATTTTCCCTGTCCTCCCGGTAAACATATTCAAAATCAATGCCCAGCCCAGCATAGTCCTTGCTTTCCAAAATCGAAACGATATTATTCAGCAGCGTATCCTGCACCGCCTCATCGCTGAGAATGGCGTGGGCAAGCTCGCTGGAAAAACTGGCGCCCTCCTCAATGTTCGTAATCACCATAACAGGCGCAACGTTCTGCGCCCGCGCCGCCTGAATCAAAGGCGTATCGTTAATCGCAGAGAGGCTGCCGTCCTCCCGCACCTGATAGCTGAAAATACTAAGATAAGTAAGATAAGGCAGAGTTTTATTTAAAGTGTCCATGTTGATATTCGGGAAGGCATAGCCGTTCACCTCAATCGTGCCCAGTTTCGGACTCTTCATCGGCACGAGTATAATCTGCCCCACGGCAATGCGCGAAGGGTCCTCGATCTGCGGGTTGGCAGCTAAAAGCGCATCCAGCGAAACGCCATAGCCCCGGGCAATCGAATAGAGGGATTGGCCTCGCGTTACGGTATGCGGAATATCCTCCACCTGAATCACCAAAGACTGCCCTACCACCAAACGGTCCGGGTCGGCCAGAGCATTGTCGCTGATAATCGTCTCCGGGTCGGCCCCGTAGCGTCGGGCAATCGTATAAACACTCTCGCCTGGCCTTACAGTATGCAAAATCAAAAAAGACACATCCTTTCCTTTCGGTAACGTTGTCCAAAAACTCCGGCGGCCCCAAAAGCTGCTCCCTGTAATTCTATGCGCGCCTTCCTCCAATTGTGCGGATGAATTTCTGTTCCAGAAAAACATGATATATAAATAGGGCTACGCCCATGGCCCTCCTATCGCTTTTCATAAGCCGCCTCCCGTCATCATTCGCAGCTTCGGCGCATAAAATAATAGTAGCGCCGCAAAGGCGCGGAAAAACCACACGAGAGAGGACCAAAAAACAATGGATTTGTTAAGCTATATTGTAGATCAGGCGCTGATACTGATACCTGTGCTGCTTGTTATCGGACAAATCATCAAAGCAATTCCCTCGATTCCCAACTGGCTGATCCCCATTATCCTGCTGGTACCCGGCGTTGTCGGCGCGGGTTTTTTGGGCGACTGGACGGTTGAAAGCATAATCCAGGGCGTGTTGGTGACCGGCGCCGCCGTATACGGCAACCAAATTTACAAGCAAATACAAAAGGGCGACTGAAGCAAAAACGCAGGGACCAAGGCTCCAAAACCTCCGGGGCCTTTCCCTGCATTTTGAAGTGGACAGGCATAGCCACGGCACAGCATCTCAAATATTAAACAATAAAAGAATGCCCAAACCGTATTCACGCCGCTTTTGTCCATATCTCCCAGGTTTTTCGCATGATATAATGATAAAAATATGCAGGAATTGTGAGGTGTGTTGAAGCGTGGATAAAATTCAAATCGACGGAAACGAGCTTTGCAAAATGGATTTGCGCCTGTCCCGGG
>JBMNTU010000170.1:0-2825 GCA_050945895.1 Christensenellaceae bacterium
TTGATTGTATTACAGAAGCTAATTGATTGTTTGGATCATGATAATAGGCAAATATTGAAAAAAATAAAAGAAATAGAAAAGATACTGATAGAAAAATTGAGAATCCCGCAAGAAAAAATCGATGATGAACAATAACCTTTGCCCTAATTGCGGAAGAAAAATGAAACAACAATTCATCAGATTGCAGCATTGTAAATGCGGCATGAGTTGGAAAAAAGATATTGGCTACTTTGAGCGAGCATCGAACATGGTATTCGCTTTAGAGCGTCGTACCATCAATGGAAAGACTAAGCAGATTCCGGTTATCCAGTATCGCAACGACGATTAGCTAAAAAATTAATAATAACGCACACAAAAGCAGCTGCTACACTGCTTTTTTTCATATACATATCTTTACAAAATATTGAAACGGAGGTCAACATGAATAAAAAGAATCTGACTAGAATATACTATGAAACAATCCAAAATATAGCGCGCGACAGGGATAGGTGGGTAGATTTTCTGAACACAGCAGCATATTTCAGCGACGATGGTTTTACTAACACTATCCTAATCTACGCCCAAAGGCCGGACGCTACAAACTGCATGACCTTCGATGAATGGAATAGCTTTGGGCGATGGATCAAGGGCGGCTCCAAAGGAATCGCTATCATTGATGGCAGCGCGACCGGGGATAGCGTTAACTACATTTTTGATGTGGCTGATACCGTTGCCAACGTGCGTGGCGCACCCCAGTTATGGAAATTGAACAGAAAAAATGCCAAAGCAGTTACCATCCGGCTGCTGAACGAACAAGGATATGATTATTCAGATAAAAATCTCAGTATGCAGAAGGTCATCAAAATGACCACCGTCTATTGGACAGAGCAGGAATATCACAAATATTATGAAGATTTCCTACAACTACCACAGGAACATCCTTTCCCTACGAATGAAAATGAACGCAAGCAAGACTTTTTGAATCTCATAAAAGAAAGCGTAAATTTTGTAGTTCAGAAAAGATGTGGTAGTCTGAAAACAGATGAACCGAAATGTAAGAATATTGCGATATATTCCGGTGCGGATGTGGCGGGCATCATCGGTACGGCGGTCAGCAATCTGTCCGCTGAGATCATCGGAAGCATTGGCAAGGCGATTGAAGACTTTGAAAGGAGTGAAAAACATGACCAAATTAGAGTATCAAACAGGCGAGGACGGGATGCTGTATCCACTGGTAGAGTGCCAACCGGACAACTCTCCATTGACGAAATTCGGGCTGATGCGGATGGAATATCTCAAGGAGAGCCATCCGGCAACCTACAACAAGCTGATAGCGGAGCGCCAGCTTCGCCAGCACTGCAAGGAGATCGAGGACGAGGCACTCGAACAGATGCAGATCATAACGGAGCGATTGAGGAAGGAACAGAAACCGCCGCAGACGGAGGATTTCATGGAGATGACACGCTACAACAATCAACTCAGGATGCAGGCGGAAGAACTGGTGATAGCGGAGTTCATCCAGATATAGGCATAGATAGTATGGTCGCAGAGCCGGAGGATAAACAGTCCTCCGGTTTTTTCTTTGCTGACGAAATCACGGATGAAATGTTTGAAACAGCGTTGCTACGCAGGTTGCAAGAGCATACCCGTTACAGTATTTATGCTTTTTTTGCAAAAGAACACACAAATAAAGAAAAGGCGGATTTTTTAAAGGAATACTTTGGTCTGTCCGGACAAACGCTGTCCTTTTCAGATGATGTCAGCGGATATATAGACGCAAACACCAAGGGTATGAAGCTGTCTATACTTGGTAATTGGGAAGTAAACAAATCAAAAACGTGGGCAGCTATTCAAAAGCTCATAACCGGATATATTGACAATGGCAGCTTTCTTTCAGAAGCACAAATGGCAAATATCCCATATTATCAGCGTTGGCGTGAAATCGGTCAGCAGATCGCTACAGATGAAAGCAACGCATATTACGAGAATATCCAGCGATATAATCAGGCAAAAATAGAACGTCGCTATGACTTATCCGTTGGAACGAAAATTTTCATAGAGAATGAATACCACGAAATACTGGAAGCATCGGGCGATAAAGTGATTCTGCGCGACCCGGCTACACCGTTGCTCACAAAAGAAAAAGACAGAGAATCCTTGCTGGAAGAAATGTTTGCAGACGATACGCGAAACCATCATCTGCTACTGGTGGATGAAGTTGAGATTGATGAATCCAGCTATGATTACCACCATAACTTTGACGAATGGATGCGTGAAGAAAAGGAAAGAGAGCGAAATACGGAGCCACAACCGGAACGGCCCATATTACCGGAAGCACAAGAAAAGAGCGACCCAACGCCTGGGGAGCAGTCTGCCCACTTGCCGGAAGCTGAAACAGAATATGAACATGATACCCTTGACGACATCTCGCTTGGCACGGAGCTTGGCATTGAAGACCGCAGATATCTTATTGAAAGCGTTAATTATGATTTTGGTAAAGTCAGTATGCGCGACATAACCTTTCAGGATGAGACGGGCTTCCCCATCTTCCGAAGCGAAACTGTAGAGTATGTGCGTCAGCTTTTAGAGGAAATGCAGCAAAGTGTACCCCAAGAGCCGACGCAAACGGATACACTTGCGCCAAGCAAATTGGAAGAAGTGGAAACGCCACAGGCCGCAGATTATAGGATTACCGACGATCAATATGGCGTCGCAGGCGCAAAAACACGTTTTCAAAAAAACATTGCAGCTATTCGCATGATGCAATCAATTGAAAATGAAGACCGCGCGGCAACACCAGACGAACAAGATGTATTGGCAGGCTTCACCGGATGGGGTGCTATCCC
>JBMNTU010000171.1:0-2767 GCA_050945895.1 Christensenellaceae bacterium
CGGCTTTAATTTTTATGCAGTATTGACTTATATACAAAGATTTCTATAAAATGGAGGCTGTTTCATGGAGCTTATTGGTAAGGTGGCGTTGGTAACGGGAGCAAGCTCAGGGATTGGTGAAGCTATAGCCAAAAAATATATTGAAGAAGGTGCTAAGGTATTTGGTTGTGGTCTTGAAGATAAAGCGCAGATTTCAGAAAGTGAAAACTTTGGGTATGCCAAATGTGATTTGACAAACTATGATGATGCAAAAAGGGTTGTCGATAAATGTATGAATAAATTCGGCAAGCTGGACATACTTGTTAACTGTGCCGGTGTCACTGGAATAGGTGTAATTGAGAATACTTCCGTTGAGGAATTCCAAAGACAATTTAAAGTAAATGTATTTGGCGTTTATAATATGTGTAAAGCAGCAATAGAGGATTTAAAAAAGTCAAAAGATGCAGTAATTATCAACATAGCTTCTGAACTGGGAGTAAAACCTATTCCGGAAAGAATAGCATATTGTCCTTCTAAAGCAGCAGTTGTGATGTTGACTAAATGTCTTGCCATTGACTGTGGACCCAATATTAGGGTTAATGGAATTATGCCAGGCCTCACAGAAACACCTATGACCAAGGAAAGATTCGAAAAAGCAGAGGATCCAGAGGCTTATAGACAGGCCATAAGAAACAGATATGTGTTAAAGAGGATGTGTCAGCCTGAGGATGTTGCAAACGGGGCCGTTTTCCTTGCATCAGAAAAGAGTTCATATATCACCGGTGATATGTTAGCTGTATGTGGAGGAGGCCATATATTTACATTTTCCTAAGCAGTGTTAATAAGGGGTTGCCCAATACGTCAGTTGGGCTGCCTCCTATTATCATATTATTCTTAAGTTGGTGGACTCTATGAAGATTATCATATTATGGAGGGGAAGAAATGAAGCATGAATTTACTGCTAATCAACATGCTTTATTGTTTGGTTGGATAGCAAAAGAAGTGATAATAAGATGTGGTGAAAAAGGCAAAGAGGCCCTCAAGCTAGGTGTCATTAAATACGGCAAGCAGCGAGGCAGGAGAATGGCAGAGCGGGTGAAAGCCGACGGATTTGAGTTATCGGTGCCAAATTATATGGCTTATGGAGAATGGCAAGCAAAGCCAGGGGATATGGACTTGAGATTTGCTATACAGGACAAGGACCTTAATATGCAAGCTCATAAATGCCCATGGTACCAAGAGTGGAAAGATAATAATTTATTGGAATATGCTTATATTTATTGCCAGTACGTAGATGAAGCTATTGTAAAAGGATACAACCCCAATCTAAAGCTAGATGTACCTGAGAATAGAGCTGAAGGAGCTCCATTTTGCGATTTTTGGTTTAGAAATGCCAATATGACAGAAAAGAATTTTGAATACATAAAAGATACTAAAGAAAAGTTATCTGGCAAAGCTGTAATGCCCTGGGATTACCACATTGGCCATCTGTATAAAACAATGGAGGAAGTTATAGTTTCAAAGCTCAAGGATAAAGGTAAAGAAGCCATGAAAGCGGCAATTGATACCTTTGCTAAGCATTTTGGGCAGGAAGCTGCCGATATAGTATTAAGTTTTAGAGATACGGATTTTAACAAAATGCCGAAATACGAAGGCATCGCAAAATAATTTAAGGGGATTCCTTGGTAAGCATCACTAGTCAAGTAAAAGATTGTCAGGAGGATGATATGTTTGAAAACTTCAGGAGTAGTTGACAGAGTTATTACTACCGATGTACTTGCGGTAGGAGGTTCAGGTGCTGGAGTTACTGCTGCAGTTGCGGCACTGAGGTCTAATGTGAAAGTAACTTTAGTTTCAAAAGGCAAAGTTGGCAATAGTGGAAATGCAATCATGGCGGGAGGCGGTTTTTCCGTTGATGGTGAAAGTGCTTTAAAAGTCTGCGGCATGGAAAACGCTGACCCTTCCTTCACTCAAGATAAGTTATTTGATTATATAGTAAAGGAATCTTATTTTATCAGCGATCAGAACATGGTAGAGCAATATGTGGAAGAAAGTCCAAAGGTGGTAAATGAACTTTTGCAGTGGGGAAAAAGGGCAGGTCAGGAATTTCTATTTGTCCCACCTTCCACATGGATTGCGGCAGGCAAATGTTGGGGTAATGCCCTCAAACAAGGCATAAAAGAAAATCCTGAGATTGAAGTAATTGAGGACACCATGATCATAGACCTTCTCACAAACAACGGTCAAGTGGTTGGAGCTCTCGGATTAGATATTTACACAGGTGAACTAATAGCTTTTAAATCAAAGGCAGTAGTACTTGGGACAGGAGGATTTCAACCATTTTCTCTAAAAAACACTGTTACCGATATGACAGGTGATGGTGTTGCTATGGCCTTTAGAGCTGGTGCCAAATTGGCCGATATGGAATTCTTGCTGGCTTTTGCTACTGCTTTGAGTCCCAATGAAATGAAAGGCTCTATTTATCCCTTTGTCATGGAATTTAATATGAGAAACATCCATTACGACGTCAGAGATGGCAATGGAGATTTGATAGATATACCGGAGGAAATAATAAAGATTTCCAGGGGTACAAAACTTAGCAAATTGGCAAGCATGTACTATTGGGGCAAAGCCATTGCTGAAGGCCGTGGCACACCTAATGGCGGCGTTTATCTGGACTATTCCAGCAACTCAAAGGAAGAATTGGAACGTTCACTGGAGAACTTCTTCCAGAGATTTTCAAAATGGCACAGATATGGATACTACAAAGGCGAAGATATGAGCGAAG
>JBMNTU010000172.1:0-2763 GCA_050945895.1 Christensenellaceae bacterium
TCATCGTCCGAGCTGTTAAGTGCAGATGTGGGCGGCACGACCTTTGAAAATGTGCTTAATATAGCCGATTACAGGTGTTCGCATTTAGACGCAAGTGGGCCGCCAAAACCCTTTGATACTGCGGTTTCCGAGGGTTTTTGTTTGCCCGTTTTCGTGCGTAAAACTGTCGCTTTTGCCGCTCGAATCCTTAGGTCATTTCCGGCTCCGGTCTGCTCAACACCCGTTCGATACAATTGGCCGATTCCAGCTGTGCGGTAGACTCCAAATGCGAATATACATCCGCCGTGGTGGAGTAGTTGCTGTGACCCATCCAAATCTGTATCTGCTTCATGGATATGCCGTTCGCAACGAGTAGGCTGGCACAAGTGTGTCTGAGGTCATGGAATCGTATCGTCCGCAGCTTCTTCTTCGTTAACAGCAAGTTGAAATGCTTGGAAAGTGTATTCGGCAATAAGAGCTTTCCCGTGGCATCCACACAGACATATTCCTCATAGTCCGTATTGTATGCTCTCTTCAGCATCTTTTTATTAAGCTGTTGCTTCTGTTGCTCCGCTCTCAATTCATCAGCCACTACGTCGATCAGCGGCAGAGTCCTGCGCCGGGCATCTGTTTTGAGTTTATCCGAGGCAATAATCACTGTTTTTCCATCAACCGTCTCTGGAATGACTTTGTGCTCTACGCGAATGATTTTCTTATCGAAATCGATACTCTTCCACCGTACCCCCAGCACCTCGCTGCGTGTCAGACCATAATACGTTGCCAACATGATCGGCATATAGTACGTATCGCCCTTCACGGCGTCCAACATGGCTAGAGCCTCCTTGTCGCTGTAAAACGAGGGGATGAACTTGGCCTTTCGCGGCGCATCGATATACGACATGATGTTGACCTGGATGATGCCCTTCTTGTACGCCTGTGTGAGTGCCTGGCGGATTATGGCGTGGTGCCTCAGCGCAGTATTGCCTGTGAATCCATCTTCGTAAAACGAAGCGTAAAAGGCTTCTATGTCCTCAACCTGAATCGACGACATTGTACACTCGCGCTCGTCAAAGAACTTTTTGATTTTACCATTCACCATCCGCCCATAGCCTTGATATGTTATGGGGTCGATATCCGGTTTCTTGGTTTTCAGCCATTTTTTCATGTAGGCCGAAAACAACATATCTTCGCTTTTGCAGTTTACCGATATTCCGCCAATGTTAGCGGTACGCGCGATGGCAAGCCGTGTGTTATACTCGGTCAACGTATTTTGCAAAAATTCATTGGCCTTTTTCTTGCCGCCTCTTACCAGCTGGCCTGTGTATATCCATTTTTGCCGGCGCTTGCCTTTCTCTACGATATTTAATACAGCGTAGAGCTTTCCATTTTTAGTTTGTATACTTCCTGTTGCAGGCATATTGTTGTTCATTTTTACCTCCTAAATAGATTTGCCTGCTATCGATAGAATCATAATAACAGGCAAATCCAGCAGGTGCAAATTTACATATGGGATACTTCGCGGTTGATATAGTCGATCAGGCAGGTTTTGGGTATCAAATATGCCTTGCCTGGCCTAACTGCTTGAAGTAAACCAGCTTCGATTAAATGATATACCCGTTGTCTGCTGATATGAAGCAGTTTGGACACTTCATAGACATTCAGCAAATCCGGATATTGCGATAACATGAAATCACCTTCTTTCCATATAAAAACACCGCTAATCACGGTGTCTGGTATACTGTATGTTCTAATCAGACAGTGTTTCAATTCGCATATGGTGAGTGCGCTTCTACAAATCAAGATCCGTTATTGTTTGAATAACATTTTCGTCCATGGTCATGATGGTAAGCATCATATATTGCTCGAAGTGCTGTCTATCCTTGGCGGACACTTCATGCTTGATACAGTACTCATACGGAGTGTCATTAAGAGCAGCAATGGCGAAAAAATTTGCAAAATGCTCTGACATAGATCTGTCGTCTTGAGTATGTTCGGGCAAATAATCTCTGAAATATGAGAAGGACGCCGGAGGTACAAAGCTTTTCCCCGTCAAGCTGGTATGCAATCGGTGACCCAGTTCATGCATGAATCCAAACTCCTGATGCAGCTCTGGGTTTTGTGGGCAGGTCATAATAACCCCGTCATTCACAATCATGCCATCTAATGTGCCCGCCATATAATAGCATCCCCAATCTTTATGTGTTTGGTTAATGCATAATATCTTTAGCGGATGGCTTTCCAATACTTTAGAGCAATATTTGAATTTCTTTTCCGCCAAATTCATAAGGTCATGGATCGTATGGTCCGATATTCGAGGTGCCTGTGGCGGTTGCATGCGGCTGCGGATCATTTCTACTATGGATTCTAGCTGCTTTATGTCATCACTTGCTTCATCGCGGAACGACCAGTGTTTATGTAAGAATTCAGGAATGCTTTCGCTCTCGCTGACGATTTTATAAAATGGATAAGCGTGTTCATTGTCCTCATGACCACAATGTTCATTTAACAAAATATAACTCTCAGCAATTGTTCTCTTTTTCAATTTAGACCGTTTCACACGTTCAACGAAATCCTGTAGCCTATCTGCCAGTTCATATAAATTCTTGCTATTCATAGTTTCATCAAATTTATATATTATTTCCACATTTTCCTCCCTTGAAATGGGCTGCCCCCAATCTTTGTACCAAGTACAGAGTTAGTGGAGGAGGCATCGTAAAAGTTTCTTATACAGCATATACCATGCTCTGAGGCGCTGGCGGCCTGCCGCCAAGGCTACTATGTGGT
>JBMNTU010000173.1:0-2749 GCA_050945895.1 Christensenellaceae bacterium
CGATCTTGTTGATCACCAACGGCTCCCCGACGATCTGCAGGAGCGTCATCCGCGGGTTCAGCGAGGAGTAGGGATCCTGGAAGATCAGGCGGATCTGCCGATAGTACTGCTCCAGCTCGCGCGGATCCTCGATCGTGCAGAGGTCCACCGTCTGGCCGTCGGCCCGCCGATAGCGGATGCTCCCGCCCGTCGGGGAGTAGGCCCGCACGATGCAGCGGCCGGTGGTGGTCTTCCCGCAGCCCGATTCTCCCACCAGCCCCAGGGTCTCCCCCTCACGGATGTAGAACGACACGTCGTCCACCGCGCGCACGTGCCCGACGACGCGCTGCATGAACCCGCGGTGGATGGGAAAGTGCATCTTCAGGTGCTGCACGTCGAGCAGGGTCTCGCCGTTCGGGCGCGCCGGCGCCATGTCTGCGGTCGCCATCATCAGTTACCCCCCGTCTCCACTGCCTCGGGCATGTACTTCCAGCAGCGCACCCGGTGCCCGTCCGCCAGCGTCACGAGCGGCGGGAACTCCTCGGCGCCGCAGATGGCCGGATCGCGCTCCGTGCAGCGTGGGCCAAAGAGGCAGCCACGGGGCCGGTTGTACGGGTGCGGCACCATCCCCTCGATGGGCGCTAGCCGGTCGCGCGCCTTGACCCCTAGCTTGGGGATGGAGCGCAAGAGGGCCTTGGTGTAGGGGTGCTTGGGGTCGTGGAAGATCGCGCGCACGTCGCCCTGCTCCACCGTCTGCCCGAGGTACATGATCACCACGCCGTCGGCGATCTCGGCCACCACCCCCAGGTCGTGGGTGATGTACATCACCGCCATGCCGTAATCGGCCTGGAGCTCGCGGACGAGCTCCAGGATGCGGGCCTGGGTGGTGACGTCGAGCGCCGTAGTGGGCTCGTCGGCGATCAGCAGGCTCGGGGTGCAGGCCAGGGCCATGGCGATCATGGCCCGCTGGCGCATCCCGCCGGAGAGCTGGAAGGTGTACGCGTCGACCCGCGTCTCCGGCTCGGGGATGCCCACCCGCCGGAGGAGGGCGATGGTGCGCTCGCGGGCCTCGTCCTGCCCGATGGGCAGGTGCAGGAGCATGGCCTCCACGATCTGGTTGCCGATGGTGTGCACCGGGCTGAGGGCCGTCATCGGCTCCTGAAAGATCATGGCGATGTCGTTGCCGCGGATGTGGCGCATCTCCCGGCTCTTGGGTCTCAGCGCGGCGAGATCGACCACCTCGCCCGCCCCACCCGCCTCGCGCGGGCGGCGGCGGAACAGGATGCGTCCCCCGACGATGCGCCCCGGCGGGTCGATCACCTGCAGGATCGAGTGGGCCGTCACGCTCTTGCCACAGCCCGACTCGCCGACGATGCACACCGTCTCGTCGTTGGGGATGGCGAAATCGGCGCCGTCGACGGCCTTGACGGTGCCCTCCTCCAGGGGAAAGTACGCCTTGAGGTCCTGCACCTGCAGGATGGGCCCGCAGTCGTTCGTCCGTTCCCTCTCCATGGCTACGCTGTCCTCGTCACGCATAGGGGTCCGCCGCATCGCGGATGCCGTCGCCCATAAAGTTCATCGCCAGCACGCTGATCACCACGGCGATCCCGGGCAGGAGGAGCCAGGGGGCCGTGACGAGGACCCGCACGCTCTGCGCCTCCTTGAGGAGCACGCCCCAGGAGATCATCGGCGGCCGCAGCCCCAGGCCGAGGAAGGAGAGCGACGTCTCCGACAGGATCATGCCCGGCACAGCCATCGTCACCGAGGCGATGATGTGGCTGAGAAACGAGGGCACCATGTAGCGGGTGATGATGCGCCACTCGCGCGCGCAATCCAGCCGGGCGGCCAGGACGAAATCCTCCTCGCGCAGGCTGAGGAACCGCCCGCGCACCACGCGCGCCATCCCCGTCCAGCCCATCAGCGAGAGGATCACGGTGATGCCAAAGTACACGGTCAGCGGCGACCAGGTGGGCGGTAATGCCGCCGAGAGGCCCATCCACAGCGGGATGTTCGGGATGGAGCGCAGGAACTCGATGAGGCGCTGCACGGCGTTGTCCAGCGTGCCGCCGACGTACCCCGAGAACCCGCCGATCGTAACGCCGAGGAACAGGCTCAAGAACACCCCCACCAGGCCGATGGAGAGGGAGATGCGCGAGCCAAAGATGATGCGGCTCAGCATGTCGCGCCCCAGGCGATCGGCGCCCAGCAGGAACATCGGCGCCTTGGGCTCCAGCGGGGTAACCAGGTGCCGGCTGGCCGGGAACAGGCCCAGCAGCCTGTACGGCGTCCCCTGGGCGAAAAAGCCCACCGGGATCTTGTGCTCCGTGTCCGGCACGAAATGGAGGGCATAGGTCTCCGGGTCCTGCTCGGCTGTCAGGGCATAGATGTAGGGCCGGAACTGCAGGCCGCCCTCGGTGCGGTCGATAAAGCGGATCGGCTGGGGCGGCGCCAGGACGTAGTCCGCGTTGTGGGCGTTCGGGTCGAACGGGGCAAAGAAGTCGGCAAAGATGGCCACGGTGTAGATACCGATGATGACGATCATACTGGCCAGGGCCAGCCGGTGGCGGCGAAACCGCCACCACATGAGCAGCCACTGCGAGGCGACAAAGATGCGCTCCTCGCTGTCCTCGGGCGACGCGACGTCGGGGCGGGCCCAGGTTGCCTGCGTATCACCCGTCATCGGGACTGCCCTCCCATCCGGATGCGCGGATCCACGGCGGCCAGCACGATGTCGGAGATCAGGGTGCCGATCACCGTCAGGGTGCTGAGG
>JBMNTU010000174.1:0-2730 GCA_050945895.1 Christensenellaceae bacterium
GATCGATTTGTTCTGGAATCAGTGATCGATTTACAGCGGATTTGGTGATCGAAGCTGAACGGAATATGCATCTTTATTAATTAAAGGTACAATTTAGGGAAACAAGTATTTTAAACTTTGATATAAGAAAGCACCAAACATTTGGTGCTCTTTTTTATTTTATATAACATTACAATTCTATTCTAATGGAGGCGTAATCATGAAACACACTTGCTCAGGTAAGCCGGACTAATACGTATTAAGGAAAACGCTATTTCAACCGTTGAAATTGATTGGTGCATTTGTTATCTCGTAAGAATTGCTAGATGAAATGATTAACTAATTTATAATAGCTCTTTTTATCATTGAAAGGTGGGTTAATAATGCTATTAAAACCAGCTAAAGTTGCTCAACAATTAGACATGAGTAAATCAAAATTGTATCGGATGGTAAGAGAAAAGAAGATCCCCCATGTGATTATCGACGGCTGTGTTCGTATTCCGAAAAAAGAACTAATTGAATGGCTCGAACTACAAAAAGCAGGGATTAATTTACTCCGGGTAGAAAAGGGAAATAACCCTTCTGGTCGGGGTGGAAAGGAGGAAAAGTAATGGTTTATACCCCCGACCTCAGACCTGGCAATATGATAAAAGTAAAGGATCGTAAGACAAAAAAACCAATAAAGAAAGGGAGTCGAGGCAAAAAGGGAATTTATGTTTGGGAATTACGAATTGAGCTGCCAAAGAAAAAAGATAGTAAAAGGAACATTAAAACACATCGGTTTATTGGAACAGCTGATGAGGCAGAAGCAGAACTGTATAAGCTAAGGAAAGAATACACAAATAGTTATCGTATTGATCCTGAAAAAGTCACTTTTGGTGATTACTTAAAGCAGTGGTTAGAGACAAGGACAGACCTGGAGCCGAGAACCAGGGATGCATATAAAATATATATTTGTTCTCACATAATTCCTGCTCTTGGCGACATCCTGCTGATAGACTTAAAGCCCTATGATATATCAAATTACAGGGATACTAAGTTAATATCAGGCAGGCTTGATGGAAAAGAGGGCGGGCTAGATCCCGGGTCTGTTAATAAGCATTTAGTAGTAATACATGAATGCTTAGAAAGCGCATCAAATCCTGAAAAACAGATAATCCCGTATAATCCTGCTAAATTAGTTAAAAAAGCAAGGAAGTCGAGTAAATGGAAAGCAGCAGAAAATTATCTAACAGCTAAAGAACTAAACGATTTATTAACTAAGTTAAGCGGGGTTTATTCATGTTTTTCGCCAACGCATTCAGAACTGACTGAAGAAAAGATAAACATACTAAGGGAAGTAGGGATTGACGAAAAGCGATTAACGAACAAAAGAGTTTTAGGCGAATTGTTTGTTTCTCGTTTATACCCGGTAGTATTTACTGCTGCATATACAGGGATGCGACAGAGTGAAATTTTGGGATTAAGATGGAGAGACGTTAACTTTGCTACCAGGACGATATCAGTTATCCAAACTTCACACTATACCGATGAGGGACATCACTATGGAACAACCAAAGAAAAGAAGCGTAAGGTTGTCGCTATGTCTAAGAAACTTGAAATGTTCCTGAAGAAGCACAAGAAGATACAAAATGAAGAAAAGCTCTTTCGTAAAGATTATGAAGATAATGATATGGTATTTCCGGATAAGAGAGGAAGGCCTATTAGGAACGGAACCTTAAGTCGTATATTTACTGGGTTCGCGCAAAAAAATGGTATCAGGATTAATTTCCATGGTTTGCGACATACACATGCAACTTTACTATTGATGTCAGGTATACCTGTTGAAGTGGTATCACAACGGTTGGGCCACCAAAAAACATCGACTACTCTTGATGAGTATTCACATGCTATTCCGGGTATACAGGAAAAAGCTGCTGCATTGTTTGATTTAATCGTAGAAGAACAAGATATTTTATCGCCAGAAAAACTATTAATTAAACAAAAAGAAGCCGCAGACAGCTTTGATAGCATGGTAGAATCATCGCTATGATTGAAATGGTGGAAAGGTTTTGGAAAGGTTTTTGGAAAAACACAAAAATAAGGGGTACAATAAAAAAAGGCGGATACCCAAAAAGCCTTATATCATGGGCATCCGCGACTTACAGAGTGGTGCGCCTGGCAGGAATCGAACCTGCGGCACACGGATTAGGAAGAATGGTGTTTTAGCTATTTTGTGCTTCCATAATGTTCATAGGTGTCCATAACGCTTTAAAATCAATATATACGAACCACCTTGGCCGGAAGGGTTTTAAGCACTTTTTCCATAATGTGCATAAAAAATTTTGTATATTAAATTTTTACTTGAGTTTGGAAAGGTAATGGAAAGGTTTTTTGAGACTTAACTATCTTATCCTTAACTATTACTGCCATTAAACATGTCATTATTTTATTTATAATTTTATTCCATACCTCGTTTAAATAATAAATAATTTTTTATATAAAATTATGGAAACTATCCTGGCTAAAATAGCCGGGTTTTTTTATGTACGGATTAACCGTTTGTGAAGGAGGAAAATAAATGGAAATTGAAGTAAAATCTCGCCGCAGCAGAAAAAACCTATTTGTCACTCATACTTACGGATTCATAGATCTGTATGTATCTTATATTGGCGTAGATGGCATCGGTTGGCTAACCATATTAGAAACTTTAGTTGATCGAACAGGTAACATTCATAATGTCAATCATTTTGGTATTCGAAAGCTGGCGAA
>JBMNTU010000175.1:0-2729 GCA_050945895.1 Christensenellaceae bacterium
TTAATTAACTTCGGTGATTGAGGGTGCTGTATATTTTCGTGACCAAACGCTGTACTTTTCAGTTGACAAACACAAATTGATTCTTCCCATAACCTCTTTTATTCGGGCATTCTATATTTTTGAACTTTTATTGCAGCGCAGCAGGCAAAAGTTTGGCTGCTTTGCCTATATTAAAATCAGTGATAGCATTAATACAGTAACTCTTCAAATTATTTTTGTCAATAGGCTGAAAAAACAGGCGGTTGGAATGCAAGAGTATGGAAAGAAGCGGCGGCGGTGTGCTGCATAAATATGCATTGCCTTTGTACTGTAAAGAAGGGAGGCGGATGCAAATGATTCTACACTGCAAAAAGTAAATATTTCGATACGATGTTAGGGGACGGGTATTGACCCAAAAGCGGGTGTAGACCTATAATAGAAATAAGAACTACAAATTTATTGTAACACAGTATGCCTGCTTGCCGGGCGCTGCAAAAATGTGCCCGAAATTCCAGGATTGTTTCGCAGATGCTTTCTTCGAAGGCTCGTACGCTTTGTCAACGATTGCTGCATAAAGCATTATTTACTTGAGGTGTTTATTGTATTGCTGTAACCAAATCTGCAGAAATGGTGCAGGTATGAAATGAAACGCAATGATTTTAATTGCCCGCAACGGGCAAAACGGAGGTGCCGGATGGACGGGAAGATGAAAGTGGCCTACATGACCGAAATAGGAAAGATGGAAATGGGCGAAGCAGATATCCCCAAGCCCAAAAGCGACGAAGTGCTGGTAAAGCTGGATTGTGTGGGCGTGTGCGGTTCGGACCTGCACTATTTTGAAACGGGCGCCATTGGCGAGTTTGTTGTGGAGACGCCCTTTGTGCTGGGGCATGAAGCGGGCGGTACGGTTGTAGAAATTGGGGCGGATGTAACCAATTTGAAAGTAGGCGACCGCGTGGCGCTGGAGCCGGGAAAAACCTGCGGGAAATGCGAAATGTGCCAAAGCGGAAAATACAACCTGTGCCCGGATGTCGTTTTTTTTGCGACGCCGCCCGTAGATGGTGTGTTTCAGGAATATGTGGCGCACGAGGCAGGGCTTTGCTTCAAACTTCCGGAAACGGTAAGCACGCTGGAAGGCGCGCTTGTGGAGCCGCTTGCAGTAGGGTATCACGCGGCTATGCAGGGCGGAGCCAAACCCGGGCAGACGGCCGTGGTTATGGGTGCAGGATGCATTGGGCTGGTGACGCTGCTTGCCCTTAAGGCGCTGGGGCTTAGCGAGGTCTATGTGGTGGACGTAATTGAAAAAAGACTGAAAAAAGCGGAGGAACTGGGCGCGACGGCGGCTATTAACGGCAAAAAAGAGGATGCTGCGGCGCGTATTGCCAGCCTGACGAACGGGCAGGGAGTGGACCTTGTAATTGAAACCGCCGGTTCGGAAACAACGACAAGGCAGGCGATTGACATGCTGAAAAAGGGAGCGACGATCGTGCTTGTGGGATACAGCAAAACAGGCGAAATAAGCATGCCCACAAGCAACCTGATCAACAAAGAGATTACACTCAAAACAGTTTTCCGCTATCGTGATATTTATCCGACTGCAATCAAAGCGATCGAAGAAGGAAAAGTAGACATTACGCAGATTGTGACAGATACGTTTGAACTGGACGATATCCAACATGCAATGGATTACAGCATTCAAAACAAAGAAAGCGTAGTGAAATCGGTCGTGAAAATTTCTGGCTGAAAGATGACTATGGAAGCGCGTGCGGATTTTCAATAATCGAAAAATTTGAGGAGAGAAAAACATGCCGGAATACAAAGGATTTGATAAGGACTTTAAAATTACCGATAAAGTAGCGGTGGTTACGGGCGGCGGAGGCGGCCTGGGAAGCGCCATTGCACAGCTTTTTTATGAGAAGGGGGCCAAGGTCGTGCTGCTGGGCCGCAGCAAAGACATCGATAAGGCCGCGAAAAAAATTGGACCGGACGTTACGGGTATTTCGATGGATGTAACGAAAATACCGGAAATTGATGCTGCGGTGGAACAGGTAATGCAACTGCACGGCAAGATCGACATCTTATGCAACGTGGCAGGGCGCGGACAAATGGAGCCGGCGGAAGGCATTACGGAGCAAACGTGGGATGATATTTGCGATGTAAACCTGAAGGGCGCATTTTTTATGGCGCAGCGTGTAGGGCGAAAGATGATTGCATCCGGAAATGGGGGAAAAATCATTAATATGGGCTCGCAGGCGGCACTGATCGGGCTTTGGGGACATGCTTGCTACGGCCCCACAAAAGCGGCTATTGTAAACCTGACAAAAGTCCTCGCCAACGAGTGGGGCAAATACGGCATCACCGTAAACGCCATTTCGCCTACTATCACCATGACGCCCATGGCTGAAGAGGTGTGGGGCGGAAAAGAGGGAGACGAATTTTTGGAGAAGGTGCCGATTGGGAGGTTTGCGCAGCCGGACGAGGTCGCCGCGTGTGCGCTGTTCCTTGCCAGCGACGCAGCAAATATGATTACAGGTGAAAACCTTGTGATTGACGGGGGATTTTCGGTTGTATGATAAAAAATGGAAGAAATGAATGGCAGTAAGATGATAAACCGGCAGATATGCCCTGGCGTGCCCCCCAATCCTTGAACCAGTTCCAAAGTTAGTGGAGTGATGATAAACTAACGAAGAAGGAGAATGGAGATGGCAAGGAAAAAATACACAACAGAGCAGATAATTGTAAAGCTTAGA
>JBMNTU010000176.1:0-2722 GCA_050945895.1 Christensenellaceae bacterium
TCATGGAGACGAGGACCAGAGTTTTGTTAAAATTATCGGAGCCTGCAATACGCCGGTGGTTTGGAGAGATGTTTCCTGGGAACACCTGGAAAGTCGTTTCGGTTCTTATATGAGTCCTCAGGACTACTATAACATGAGGGATCATATCTATGCCGATTTCAGGTATTTGTACACTAACGACCTGGGTTGTATCGAGTTTTCCGGACGTTACCCCGACAATCTGATGGAAGAAATCAACAACTATTCCATTTGTGCCGGGGTTATTGCCCGTACCGAGCAACACGACATAATCCATTCGCACGATTGGCTCACCTATTCTGCAGGTATTCATGCTAAAAACATCAGCGGTAAACCTTTGGTCATCCACGTTCATGCTACCGATTTCGACCGCAGCCGGGGCAATGTCAATCCACAGGTCTACGGCATCGAAAAAAACGGCATGGATCACGCTGATCATATTATTTGCGTCAGTAATCTGACCCGAGAAACTGTGATTAGCAAATACCATCAGGATCCCCGCAAGGTGTCTGCCGTTCATAATGCTGTTGAGCCTGTGAGCAAAGCGATAGAGGAAATTCAACCGGAAAGACATACAAATCAAAAGATAGTAACTTTCCTGGGTAGGATCACCATGCAGAAGGGACCGGAGTACTTTGTCGAAGCTGCCAGCCGTGTTTTACAGAAAACCTCCGGTGTCCGCTTTGTAATGGCGGGCAGCGGCGACATGATGGAGGCCATGATAAAACTGGTAGCCAAGAGGGGAATTGCAGACAAGTTTCATTTCCCGGGCTTTTTGAAAGGCAACCAGGTTTACAGAATGCTAAAATCGAGTGATGTTTACGTAATGCCGTCGGTGTCAGAGCCTTTTGGGATATCTCCGCTCGAAGCCATGCAGGTAGGGGTCCCCTCCATTATTTCGAAACAATCCGGTTGTGCCGAGATCTTGAATTATGCTATTAAAACCGACTATTGGGATATTGACGCCATGGCCGATGCCATCTATTCAATAATCACCAATCCTGCCATGCATGAATTTTTAAAGATTCAGGGCAAAAATGAAGTGGACGAGATCAAATGGGAGTATGCCGGGAAAAAGGTCAGAGCTATTTACGACCGTCTGTTAGGAATAAAGTAATTATTAAATAAAGCCTTATGAAAACGATTTGTTTTTACTTTCAGATTCACCAACCTTTCCGCCTTAAACGATATCGCTTTTTTGATATAGGTGCGGATCACTATTATTACGACGATTTTACCAACGAGCAGATACTTCAACGAATTGCAGTCAATTCCTTTTTGCCGGCAAATCAGATTATCTATGACTTGATTCAGTCGAGTGAGGGAAAATTCCGGGTGGCTTTTTCCATTTCGGGCGTAGCCTTGGATCAACTGGAGCAACACGCCCCCGAAGTCATCGAAAGTTTTCGAAAATTAGCCAAAACCGGCGCAGTCGAATTTCTAAGTGAGACCTATGCTCATTCTCTGTCTTCCATCGTAGATGAAAAGGAATTTAAAAATCAGGTCACGCAACACCGCAAACGCATAGAAGTCTTATTTGGCCAAAAGCCCAAGACTTTTAGAAACACCGAATTGATCTATTCCGACGATTTAGGAGAATTGATCTATTCCATGGGGTATAAAACCGTTATTGCCGAGGGAGCCAAAGCCGTGCTCGGGTGGAAAAGCCCCAATTTTGTCTACCATAGCGCTTTAAACCCCAACCTGAAACTTTTATTGAAGAACGATAAGCTGAGCGACGATATCGCTTTCCGTTTTTCCAATTACAATTGGAGCGAGTACCCCTTGGTGGCTGACAAATTTATCGACTGGATTCAAAAAACGCCGGAGAAAGAGCAGGTTATTAATTTGTTTATGAATTACGAAACCTTTGGCAATCTCCAGCCCAAAGAAAGCGGCATTTTTGAGTTTCTCAAAGCCCTGCCCAAGTTTGCCTTTAAAAAAGGGATTGAGTTTTCAACACCTTCCGAGGTGAGTAGTCTGGTAAAAGCAACAGGCCCCATCAGTGTTCCTAACCCCACCTCCTGGACAGACGAAGAGAGAGATTTGAGCGCCTGGCTTGGGAACGACCTTCAGCAGGAGGCTTTCAATAAGCTCTATAGCGTGGCCGAAAGAGTGCGGATGAGCAAAGACCGCCGCTTGCAACTGGATTGGAATTACCTGCAGAGCAGCGACCATTTTTATTATATGAGTACAAAGAGTTTTTCGGATGGTGGCCTGTATCGTTACTTCAGCCCCTACGAGAGTCCCTTTGAGGCTTTTATAAACTATATGAATGTGCTGAGCGACTTCATGGAGCGAGTAAATGCCCAGTTCCCCTCATCGGTGGGAAACGAGGAGTTAAATTCTTTACTGACCACCATACAAAACCAGGAACTTAAGATTGCAGATCTCGAAAAGCAATTAAAGAAATACAAAAAAGAAAGCCCCACCGGCAACCGTCAGGTAGCGGTTAAAAAGGGAGGAGCGGTTAAAAAGGGGAATAAAGCAAAATAGTTGAGCGGCGGGCACAATCAAAAACTTCAAATGCTGCTTATTACTCGTTGAACCGGGATGTCCCAGGCTTCAACGGGCAGGCTTTCGAGGTAGCGGTGGGCAAAACATAAGCCGAACACAGGGCAACGAAGCCGGCCCAGAAAACGGTCGTAGTATGCTTTACCCCGTCCCAGCCTATAGCCTTGTTTATCGAATGCCACACCGGGAA
>JBMNTU010000177.1:0-2711 GCA_050945895.1 Christensenellaceae bacterium
AAGCGCTTCCTTGAGCTCGGCGTTTTCCTTTATGAGGATGTCGTTTCGTATTCTGTCGTCCAGAATCCTGATCAGTTCTTCCAGTGGCATCTCGATTTGTTGCAAGATTTCTTCCAAATTCATGTAATAGTTCCTCCTTGGATAATGATATTTTGAATGTGTCTTCCAGTGTTTTGTTGCGTACTTTCTTTCCGGCGGAATTGATGAATGTAATGTATTTTCGGTTGTCCTGCCATTTCACCTTGTATCCTGCTCCGTGTAGCTTGGATATGAAATCATCCTTGCTGACAGCAGCTTTCTTGGCTTTGCGTACCGCAATCACTGTGTCATACAGCCAGCTTTTGTATTTGCCCTGTACTGCTTTTTCAATCGAACGGTAAGCGCCGATCTTAAAGGCGGTGATCGTGTCATTCTTCCGGCAGATAGATTTTCCGTGCTTCTCCAAAATTTTGTCGGATAAATCTTTCATCTCCTGCAAGTGCCATTTGGAATAACGGAATTTCTTCCCGGTTTCAAAGCTGACGGAGTTCACCACCACATGGGTGTGAACATGCCCGCGATCGGTATGGGTAGCGTAGCAGACCTCGTAACCCTGAAAGACAGGATTTTTGGCAATCCATTCTCCGGCAATCCGGTGCGCTTCGGCAGGCGTGATAACTTCATCCGCCGGAAAGCTCTGGATAAAGTGCTTGTACTGCCTGCCACCCGTCTTGCCCCACATGGCTTTGGTATCACGCATTTCCTCTGTCGCGGCCTGTGGGTTGCAGTTGTACCCGCCAATCAGCGCAGGCGTTGTCTTTTCTTCATCCCGGATGTAATCCAGAATGCCGCCTATTCCGGCGCTGGAATTGATCGCCTTGATTATTGCCACTCCTTTCTCACCTCCCGCAGCGCGGCATAAATCTCCGCCAATTCTGCGGAGCAATCGCTGATCTGCCCGGCGTTCACCATGTACGCGATTTGATTCAGGTTGTTGCCCTGCTTTTTCAGTTCCCGCAGTATTTCCAGCCCGCCCTCCTTTACAATGATCTCTTTACCAGATAAGCACCGTAGCAGATACTCCCGCATAGACAACCCGGACTTCTCCGCCTTGCGCCAAACACGCCGATACTCTTCGTCGGATACCCGTATACCAATATTCCTGTTGCGTTTTCGTTTCACCATCTTTTCACCTCGTAGCCTTTCTCCAACAGGGGTTCAAAGGGGATTTTCCCCTTGCAAGCGTCCAAGTGGCGTGCCACTTGGGGAGCTTGCCATCCCTCCGATACATCAGCGCGGGCTGCTGTATCGGAGTGTGCTGCGGTCACGCAGCAATTGCTCTCTGTTCATTGAAACCACCTCCCCTCTGTTTGTTTGAAACACAAAAAAACCGCGATTCATTTCGCGGGTTGCGTTACTGTTTATAGAGTTTTTAGCCTTATGTGTTAGGTATTGTCGCCCGAAAGGAAATCCCGGCGGCCTTGCTGTTCATCGGTAAATCTCAGATACTTTTCGGCAATTGTCCGTATTTTTTTGGATACGCCGCTGTGGTTTGCATATCCCAAAGCCCTGGCAATATCTTTCTGTGTGTAATCCTGTGCCAGCAATTCAACGATAGCCCTGTCCTTTTTGGAAAGAGTCTCTTTGAATTTAGAAAAATCCATTTTGCTGATAATGTCATCTTCACTGTTTATTGTCCCCCCGGCATCCGGGTGATACTCCAGCGGCTCCATAATCCCGATCTTTGTCCGGCTATGATAATACTTTCTGAAATGATCCAGCCTGACCCGGCTTTTGCGTTTTGGCTCGAAATCTTCGAAATCAGGATATTGCAGATATATGTCGCGCAATTCCTCGAACTGTGATTCTTGCTTAAACACTTCTACCATTTTACGCGCAAAATCGTTCACTTCCTCTAAAGAGGGGAAAACGAAACCCATTTCCGTGCCTACGCTTGCAAGCGTTTTTGGATGGTAGCCCAGCGAGCCCAGCACCATAAACCAATTCAGGTATGATGTTGCCATAGAATAGAAAAAGGAACCTGCTGCGTAATCATCCATTCTACCGGGAATCCCTAAATGCGGCCAAAGCAGCTTGCCCCAGCCCCTGCTGATGACCTCTTTGAAATAGTCGCTGGTGTAGGTACTCCGCCAGTCATCGTTAAATATGACCTGCAATGGATTGCGCGGCATATCCTTAAGGCGCGTTCCGCCAACGACTTCCCACGGCAGGAGATAGAAATATAGCAGGTACTCAAATCCTCTATATGGACGCGGAGCGACCATGCTTGCGGGTATGGCGTACAGTCCCTGCATGTCGTAGTGATCGGTAAAAAACTCTTTCATGTATGTGTCCTCCAGACGATAAAAATAGGTGGTTCTATTTATTATCGTCACCACTATATACATAATGTTCCGTAGATTTGCAGAAATCAATACAAATATATTGGTATTTAATATTTAGATTGACATACATCTAATACAGGCATATACTGATATTATCAATCCAAAGGAGCGTTTTACATGGAAACACCGGGAAGCAGGTTGCGCGGATTGCGCGAAAGTGTAAGGTTGCCGCAAACAAAGATCGCGGAAATGTTGGGTATCGTACAATCCACCATTGTGCGATATGAAACGGATGTAGCGGATGCGCCATACAAAGTGCTGGTATGGTACGCAGACTATTTCGATGTGTCTTTGGATTATATCCTCTGCCGGACAGACCAGCCGCAG
>JBMNTU010000178.1:0-2705 GCA_050945895.1 Christensenellaceae bacterium
TTAAATGTAGGCTGTGTATCGTTCGCTTATGCTCTCAATCCAATCTTTATCTACCCGGTTAAGATATGTGCTCCATGCGTTTTTATAGCCGTTCCACCACCATTTACGGCTTTTGATGGCTACAATAAGCTGCCGCTGGGGTCTAAGCATAAATTTTATATATGCCCTGTCGCCCTCAATGTAGGCGGTAAAGTTAGCATCTTCAAATATAGCCTCTCGCTGGATTTCAAGGGTTTCACCGGCTGCGGCGCGGGCGTACAGTTTGTAAATATTGCTATTTCTGCGCCATTTGTATTTCGGCTGTAATTGCTCATAGAGCCGGACAAATTCAGCCGTATTTATAAGGGCAAGTTTGGCGAGATTATCCTCGGCTATTAGAGCAAGGGCGGCCATACTATAAAAACCGTAACATCGTTTTCAAGCAGGGCGTCAATTATGTTCTCATAAGTCTTTGTTGATGCTCCACATGGGGCATATAAAAGGCATCATTGGCAGCATGATATTTTATAATACACGTGGTTGCCAATCGCGGCCCTCCTTTCTTACATAAAAAACTTCGGGTCAAGCTGGCCCGAAGTTCAGCCTATTCAGTTCCCTATTGAACAGGGATTCGGTCGGTTAAAAAAGATCGCTCTTGTATGCCGGACTTTTGCATTTTGCAATCCGTCACAAATTTTTCAGAATTTTCCCGAGCAATACCCTGAGCAGATAAGCCTCGGACTCCGATAAATCCCCAATCACTTTTTGCTCCTGTTCCCGGAGGGTTTCAATAATTTCAGGATACGCCCGCTCTGCTTTCTCCGTGGGAAACAGTTGATTTTGGCGCCTGTCGTCGGGAGAGGGACTCCTTCTTACAAATCCTTTTTCTTCCAGGCATTTTACCGTGCGGGCAACAAACCCCTTGTCCATCTGCAGTTCGCACGAAAGCTTTTCCTGTGACAGCCCGGCGTTTTCACAGATGCACAGGATAAACATAAACTGCCCATAAGGGATATCCAGCTTTTTCAATGCCTTATCAATATTGCTTGCCATCCGTCGGTGGATAACGGAAAATTCCCTTGCAACGTGGTCCACTGCTATTCTCCTTTATATTAATGTTGCCTTAACAACTATATTTTAACGTATATTTTCCAATGAGTCAATTTATTTTCGCGCTGACTTGACTTTTTGTTGTCTCTATGCTAATATTATTGTTGCCTGAGCAACTATAATATTTGGGCATTTATTTACTAATTATAGTTGCCTAGGCAACAACTTGGGAGGGTTTTATGGAAAACACACAAAGAGAAAACGTATTGGGTACAGCACCCATTTCAAAACTGCTTCGCACCTTTGCGATTCCCAGCATTATTTCCATGCTGGTGAATTCCCTGTATAATATCGTTGACCAGATATTCATTGGCCAGGGCGTGGGCTACCTGGGTAATGCGGCCACGAATGTCGTATTCCCCATGACGGTCATCGTTATGGCCTTTGCGTTGCTGATCGGCGACGGTTCCGCTTCCTTTTTGAGCCTGAAGCTGGGCGAGAAAGATACCAATGCTGCACAAAAAGGTGTCAACAATGGATTTTCGATGCTTATCATCCTGGGCGCGGCTTTCCTGGTTATCGGGCTCGTATTTCTGGAGCCGCTGGCACGGTTTTCCGGCGCAACGGAAAACGTGCTCCCCTATGCAAAGGAATACGGCGGCATTATTGCGATTGGCTACCCATTCGTGGTCATTGGCACCGGGCTCAACTCCATACTGCGCGCGGATGGCCGCCCCCGCGTCGCCATGATCTCCATGGTGGCCGGCGCTGTCACCAACACAATACTGGACCCCATTTTTATCTTTGTATTCGGCTGGGGCGTGCAGGGCGCAGCGTTGGCAACGATTATCGGGCAGGCCTTGTCCTTCGCCATCAGCATCTTTTTTGTCACGCGCCTAAAAACCGTTAAGATCAACCGACAGGACATGAAGCTTTCCGGCAAGGTTGCAAAAACCGTTGCAGGGTATGGCGTTTCCAGCTTTGTTACGCAGATGGCCATTACCGCGAGTATGCTGGTTATGAACAACGCACTGGTGACCTATGGAGCCATGTCCCCCTATGGCGCAGATATTCCGCTCGCCGCGTTGGGTATTGTTATGAAAGTAAACTCCATCCTCATCTCATTTGTCATCGGCATTGCAGTGGGGGCACAGCCCATCATCGGCTACAATTATGGGTCAGGTCAACTGGAGCGGGTAAAAAAGACGCTTTTTACCACGTTTGGCATCGCCACCATAATAACGGCAGTTGGTTTTGTTTTGTTTCAGTTTTTCCCGCAATCCATCATTAACCTGTTTGGGCAGGAGGATGCGATGTACAATGAATTTGCACAAAAGTGCTTCCGCGTTTTCCTGATGTTCTGCATTCTGGCAGGGTTCCAGCAGGTATCGGGCGTATTCTTCCAGTCCATCGGCAAGCCCATCAAAGCGGCGGTTATTTCGCTGTCTCGGCAGATTCTGATTTTGATTCCCGCGGTTCTTATTCTCCCCCGGCTGATGGGGCTGGACGGCGTGCTGTGGGCAGGCCCGATCGCTGATATCTCCGCCTTTACCTGGGCTGCCCCCAATCTTTGTACCAAGTACAGAGTTAGTGGAGGAGGCATCGTAAAAGTTTCTTATACAGCATATACCATGCTCTGAGGCGCTGGCGGCCTGCCGCCAAGGCTACTATGTGGT
>JBMNTU010000179.1:0-2689 GCA_050945895.1 Christensenellaceae bacterium
CCCATAGGGACTTTTCCTTCGTTGTTCACTACCTGTTGTTGTCAATAAAAAATGTGCAAAAAAGGCGGAGAAAATTGAGCAGTTAAAAAATGAATAAAAAAGCGGGTGGAAAAAATTGAGCAGTTTTAGTAGTCGGGACATGCTTTCCATTCAGTCAGGACACCCGGTCGGCAGCAGATGAATCAAGTCGACGCTATGCCTCTGCTCTTGAATCATCCGTATCTGCCTCTTTGGGTTTAAACTCAGGATAACAGCTATGCCTCGCATTCTCTGTCAATTAATTCATCCTTGCTCACGGTCGCTTCCTCTAAGGATGTGGATTTTCTCGGCCTTCCGCGTTTGCCGCCGGAAGAGAGGAGCCCTTCACGTTCCCGCATTCTGTAACTTTCGCCGTTTATGACAATGAAATTACAATGGTGGACGAACCTGTCCAAAATGGCTGTTGCCAGAACAGGGTCAAAAAGAATTCTGCCCCATTCCTCAAAAGTCTTGTTGGAGGTAATGATAGTGGAACGCTGTTCATAGCGTTTTGCTATGACTTCATAGAAATCATCCACGCTTGTCTGGTTGAGCTTTTTCAGACCCAGTTCATCAATGATCAGCAAGTCGCATTGGGTATACTTTTTTAGGCGCTGGGCGAATGAATTATCCGCCCGGGACATGTAGAGGTCCTCCAGCATGTCGTTTAGCGTAATAAAAATCACAGAATATCCCTGGATAACTGCTTTGGCGCCAATGGCGATTGCCAGATGGGTTTTGCCTGTACCGGGAGGCCCGATAAATGCTATGTTCTCCTTTTTGCGGATGAACTCGCAGGCACCCAAATGATAAATAGTCTGGCGGTTTATGCTTGGCTGGTAATTGAAATTGAATTCTTCCATGGTCTTAAGCTGGGGGAATTTCGCCTGCTGCATACGCCTTTGGTTCCCATTGTTGGTCCGGTTAAGCAATTCATCATTAATTAATAGCTCCAAAAATTCCTGATAAGACAGTTTCTCTCGTATGGCCTGCTCTATTCTCATATCGGCCGTCTTTATTACTCCGGAGAAATGCAGCTTCTTAAGTTTATCCTGTAAGGCATTATTCACGGCCAATCACCCCCAGCACGGTCATTTGTTGGTACTGGGACAAGTCTCTGGCAATCTCAGTGCCATTGCCATTATGCTCATCAGAGACATGTTTGTCATCAACAGGTAGGCTGATGAGGCCACGTTCACATATCTTTTTGACCGTACCATAGTTAATGGTGTTGTAATACAACGCACGGCGGCAGGCCTGGTCAATTACTTTGTCAGCATAGTTTTTTCTCAGGGCAAGCACACCAGAGATGTTGTGGTAGAGATATTTCCCCACTAGACCCTTACGGCAGAAGGCATAAAAGAATTCCAGGGCGTGAGGTCCGATTTGTCGCATTACTATTTCCTGCCTGGACAGGATTTCTTCCGTTGAAATATTCTTGGATTCGGGATAATGCTCACTGTTTGTTATGTGTTCTCCCTTTGCTTCCCGGCAGAGGTTATGGAGGGCGATTTCCTCATTTTTGTAGAATATTTTCACAAGCCGGTTGATCTCAATTACGTCTACTTCGCAACCGATATATGCGTACGGTACCGAATAATAGTTGCCTCTATAGGCTACATGACAATTGGGGTGGACAGTTGCTCGGGCTGTTTTTGAAAAGATGAAATCCTCCTGGGGTAGTTTCAGAAGTTTAGGTTTTTCTACCTCCTCAAACAACTGAGCCGGCACCTTCTTTATGGTACCATGAAGACGCTTGTTAGCTGTCTCGTCCAGCCAACGGCCCAGAAATGCTCTCGCTTCTTCAATGTCCTGAAAATCTCTCCCTTTAAAGCAGTTATCTTTTACATACTTTACATTGGATTCCACCTTGCCTTTGTCCGTCGGTGTATAGACCCTGCACGGCTGGGCGTAGAACCCGTAGTGTGCTGCAAAAGCCGCATATGTGCGCTGCAAGACCGGTTCATAAAAGTCCGCTTCTACCACGGCTGCTTTAAGATTGTCGATTTTAACTGTCTCCGGTACTCCACCAAAGAAGTGAAATGCTTCAACATGGCATCGGATGAAAGATTTCACGGACTGGTCAAATTCAATGCTTGCGTACATGTACCTCGAATAGCTCAGTACCATGATGAAAACCCAGGCTTTTTTGGGTTTCCCATTGACTTTTATGGTCCCGATATACCCATAGTCTACCTGTGCTTCCTCGCCAGGCAGTGAAGTTAATACCATATACGCCTTCTGGGTCGTTGCCAGCAGCTTCCTGGCATAATCTTTGACAGCGGTGTAACTCCCCTTGAAATTGAATTCCCTGACTAAATCCTGATAAATGCGTTGCCTTGACAGTCCTTTGTTGAGCTGAATCTCGATAAACTGCCGATATTCATCCAACATGGATGGATGCGGCTTTTTGACTAATTGCTCTTCACCTCTTTCCTCACTTCGAATGACTTTGCTTACTGTGTTCCTGCTTATACCGAGAGTTCTGGCGATATACGCCTTACTGTACCCCTTTTTGTAGAGCGATTTGATTGTTGTTTGCATGGCTACCTCCAGCATAAAAAATTCCCCTTTCGGGGGAGTCACCAAGCAAATATTATATCTTACCTGCTCAATTTTCTCCGCCGAAAGTGCTCATTTTTATTATGCCGGTGACACTACCATAGCTTTT
>JBMNTU010000180.1:0-2568 GCA_050945895.1 Christensenellaceae bacterium
CTTTGCATAGCGAGGGCTCTTTTGAAAAAACCGAAAATAATAATACTCGATGACAGCACAAGTGCGGTGGATACCGTTACCGATGCTAAAATCCGCGAGGCTCTGAAAAAAAACCTTGCAGGAACTACTGTAATCATTATCGCCCAAAGGATCGCGTCCGTTATTGATGCGGACAAAATTATTGTAATGGACGACGGAAAGATCAATGCGATTGGGCCGCATAAAAAACTTCTTGAAACGAATCCGATTTACAGGGAAGTATATGAATCGCAGCAGGAAGGAGTTGTTGAAAATGCCGGGGCCTAAACATACAATGCAAAATATGAATATTATGAAACCTAAAAACGCGTTTAAAACAATCAAGCGGGTAATTTCATACATGAAGCCTTACCGCGCTCATCTTATACTGGTTATCGCATGTGTTTTGATAAGTGTCGCATCGAATATTGCGGCGACATATTTTCTGAAGCCATTATTCAACCGGTATATAATTCCTTTTATAGGCCAACAGGACCCGGACTTGTCGGAGTTTATCAGGATGATCCTGGTAATGGGCGTAATATATATGATCGGCGTTGCTGCGACATTCGGTTACAACCGGCTTATGGTTACGGTAACCACAGGCACCCTGTACAGGATCAGGACCGAACTTTTTTCCCATATGCAGACACTGCCGATACGCTATTTTGACACGCATACGCACGGCGAATTAATGAGCAGATACACGAATGACACCGACACATTGCGCAATATGCTTTCCCAGAGTTTTGTCCATATTTTTCAGTCAATGCTTACAATAAGCGGAGTTTTTACAGCAATGCTGTTATTAAGCCCTCTCCTTACAGTAATTGTCGTATTAATGCTTGTAATTATGGTGATTATTGTTAAAAAATTGGGTTCAAAAAGCGGTAAATATTTCAGGGAGCGGCAAATGGCTGTCGGAAAGGTTAACGGATATATCGAGGAACTTATTGAAGGGCAGAAAGTTGTTAAGGTTTTTTGTCATGAAACTAAGGTAAAGGCAGACTTTGACAAGCTTAACGGGGAATTGTTCGAAGCTGCAAAACAAGCCAATACTTTTGCAAGCATGCTAAGGCCTATTATGGGAAATCTATCATATATACATTATTCGATTACCGCAATAGCAGGCGCGGTAATGTCAATTACGATGGGGCTTGACATAGGTTCTCTTGCATCATTCCTTCAATATACAAGATCATTTTCCCAGCCTGTGACAATGATGAGTGAGCAGTTTAACTCGATACTTATGGCTTTGGCCGGTGCTGAGCGCATATTCGACATGCTTGATCAGGAACCGGAAACAGACGAAGGGTTTGTAACATTGGTAAACGCGGAAAAAAATGAAAAAGGTGAAATACGCGAATCCGCACAGAGAACGGGGCTTTGGGCGTGGAAGATCCCTAAAGGCGGTGGCGGCGTAGAATATAAAGAGGTAAAAGGTGATATAAGGTTTTCAAACGTTGTTTTCGGATATGAGAAAAACAAGACGGTGCTGTCAGGGATAACACTGTATGCAAAGCCGGGACAAAAAATAGCGTTTGTCGGTTCCACCGGTGCCGGTAAAACAACAGTTACAAATCTGATAAATCGTTTTTACGATGTGCCCGACGGCGCAATACTGTATGACGGTATACCTATAAATAATATAAAAAAGCAGGATTTACGCCGCTCACTGTCGATGGTGCTGCAGGATACACATCTGTTTACCGGAACTGTAATGGAGAATATACGATACGGAAGACTGGATGCAACCGACGAAGAAGTTATTGAAGCTGCTAAATTAGCTAATGCCGATTCATTCATAAGGCACTTGCCGCAAGGCTATAACACGCTTCTTACTGCGGACGGCATGAATTTAAGTCAGGGTCAAAGGCAGCTGCTGGCCATAGCCCGTGCGGCCGTCGCCGATCCTCCGGTCCTTATTCTTGACGAGGCAACAAGTTCGATAGACACCCGAACAGAGGCTTTGATTGAAAAGGGTATGGACAAATTGATGGAAGGAAGAACGGTATTTGTTATAGCGCACCGGTTGTCAACCGTACGCAACTCAAATGCCATAATTGTCCTTGAAAATGGTTCAATTGTTGAACGCGGTGATCATGAGAATCTTATAAGACAATGCGGCAGGTATTATCAATTGTATACCGGCCTGCTTGAATTGGCTTAAAATAGTTTGCGTAAGAGATTTGGAATATTTTTGTCCGGTGTCTGTGAAAGTATAGGAACTGCTAATTAATTATGCCCAGTTCGCCAAACGGAAACAGCCGGAAAACAACCCTGCCTTCCACCCTGCTTGTCGAAACCGGTCCAAATGTTCTGCTGTCCTTGCTTTCACCGGGTAATCGGTTATCCCCTAAAACATAAATATGGCCTTGAGGAACCGTCAGATCGTTATGGATGCTCGAAAACGGACCCATTGTAACCCCGCCTGTATAATCTTCATTAAGCTTATTTCCGTTAACAAGTACATACCCGTCCTTTATCGCGATATGCTGGCCACCTGTAGCAATAATTCTTTTTATCGCATATGTTTTTTTGTCGTCAAGG
>JBMNTU010000181.1:0-2523 GCA_050945895.1 Christensenellaceae bacterium
AATAAAAAAATATCTTCTTTCCCGGGGTTATTCTGATGAGTTAATTCGCAGAGCTATCAACGCCCTTGTGGACGCCACAAAAAAGCCTGACCTTTATTCTGCCAATAAAGAGGTCTACTCACTCTTACGCTATGGTGCTTCCGTTAAAGAAGATGTCACTACACACCATCAGAGGGTAGAATTCATCAACTGGGAAAACCCCTATGATAACAATTTTTATATTGCAGAAGAAGTAACTGTCAGGGGCGAACACAATAAAAGGCCTGATATAGTCTTATATATCAATGGAATTGCGGTCGGTGTTTTAGAATTAAAACGCAGCATTGTTTCTGTTTCTGATGGTATCAGGCAAAATCTGGATAATCAGAGCAATTATTTTATCAGGGCATTCTTCCCCACTATTCAACTGGTTATGGCAGGAAATGATACAGAGGGACTTCGTATCGGAGTAATTGAAACACCTGAGAAACATTTTATAGAATGGAAAGAAGATGAAAAAGCCACCGATGCACTCTCTTTATCTATCAAAGATTTGAGTGAATCTGAAGGTTATAAGGTAGACCGTCATCTAATCAGTCTCTGTCATAAGGAACGGCTTTTGGATATTATCTATAATTTTATGGTTTTTGACAGCGGTGTTAAGAAGATGTGCCGACATAATCAGTATTTTGCTGTGGTTGCAGCAAGGCAAAAACTGGACAACAGAACGGGAGGAATTATCTGGCACACACAGGGAAGCGGTAAAAGCTTTATAATGGTATGGCTTTCCCGCTGGATTAAGGAGAGGTATCCCGAGTCAAGGGTGCTTATTGTTACTGACCGGGAAGAGCTGGATGAGCAGATTGAAAAAAAAGTGTTCGGTGCAGACGGTGTGGATGATGAGATATACCGTGCCAGGAGCTGTGCTGATTTAATTGACAAACTTAATGCCACTACTCCCGGTGTGATGTGCTCCCTGATTCACAAATTTGGTAGAAATATAGATGATGATGACAGGGCTTATGACAGCTATATAGAACAGCTTAAAGCAAATTTACCTCCCGGTTTTAAGCCTAAAGGGGAATTTTACATCTTTGTAGATGAGTGTCACAGGACTCAATCCGGTAGACTGCATCGGGCTATGAAAGAGATTATTCCTGAGGCGATATTTATAGGATTTACCGGGACACCACTGCTGAGCAGAAAAGAGATGCTCAGGCGTGGAATAAAAAGCAGTATTGAAGTTTTTGGCCCCTATATACATACCTATAAATATCCTGAGGCAGTAGCTGATAAGGTGGTCCTGGATTTACGTTATGAGGCGAGAGATATTCCTCAGGAGGTAGTTTCTCAGGATAAGATAGACCTCTGGTTTGAGAGCAAAACAAAGGGCCTCACCGAACTGGCTAAAGCAAGGCTGAAAAAACGCTGGGGTACCTTGAAAGAGGTTTACAGTTCTGAGGCTAGATTGTCTAAGATTGTTGCAGATATTATCTTCGATATGGAAATGAAGGACCGTCTGAACAATGACCGTGGCAATGCTTTGCTGATAGCCTCCAGTATCTATGAAGCCTGTAAATACTATAAACTGTTTACCGATAATGGTTTCACCAGATGTGCTATTATCACCTCTTATAGTGCTGATATATCTGAAATTAAAGGTGAGGCTACCGGGGAATCCAAAGATACTGAAAACCGGTTTAAATATAAGGTATATGAAAAGATGCTGGCTGGTATGAATTTGAATGATTTTGAAAGTAAGGTGAAAGAGCAATTTGTAAAAGAGCCGGGACAGATGAAACTCTTGATTGTGGTAGATAAACTTCTTACCGGGTTTGATGCTCCCAGTGCCACCTATTTATATATTGATAAATCTATGCGTGACCATGGCCTTTTCCAGGCTATCTGTCGGGTAAACAGGATTGATGGTGACGATAAGGAGTATGGCTATATTGTTGATTATATGGATTTATTTAAGAGTCTGGAAAAGGCAGTCTTTGACTATACCTCCGAAGCTTTCGATGGTTTTGAAGAAGCAGATGTAATAGGTTTATTAAAGAATCGTGTAAAAGAGGCCAGGAATCACCTGGAAGAGCTTTTGGAGAGTTTGAGGGCTTTGTGTGAGCCGGTAAAGATGCCTCGAACCACATTGGAATTTATAAATTATTTCTGTTTTGAACATGATGGGGATGTAGATGAATTGGAGGAAAATGAGCCAAAACGTCTGGCATTATATAGATTTACCGCCTCTCTTCTGCGTGCCTTTGCCGATATAGTGGGTAATTTAGATGAATTAAATTACAGCAAGGAGCAAATCAGGGAAATAAAAGAAGAGGTAGTTTATTTTCAAAGAATTAGAGATGAGATAAAGCTGGCCAGCGGTGACTATATTGACCTGAAAAAATATGAAGCCGATATGCGCCATCTCATAGACAATTATATAAGTGCTGATGAGAGCGAAAAATTATCCGCCTTTGATGATATGACATTAATTGAGCTCATCGTTGAACGGGGGGTGGATTTTGTCAAAGAGATGCCAGAGGG
>JBMNTU010000182.1:0-2519 GCA_050945895.1 Christensenellaceae bacterium
CAAGGGCGACACCTAAAGCTGATGCAGCTCTAGAATAACCCATGGATTTGTAAGTATCAGTGGTAATAACGGTTTTTCCTCTCTGTTTTGCGTCAATTACGCGTTGGGAAGTAAGTAAAGGGCATTTTATTTGTACAAAGTGAACGTCCTCCACATGTTCAATTTTAGCTTTATCCATTGCTTGTTGCACTGCTTTGGCAACTTCTTCAACTTGAACCATGGTGCCGATTTCTTCGGGTGCAAAATCCCTAGTCATTGAAACCCCAATCGCAAGACCCTTCTCACATACTTCTTGTTGTTCCACTTCACGAGAAGCAAATATGGTAGCATGAGGAGTCATTACCCCCTCTGTTCCTCCTGACATTACAAAAGCAATTTTCTTATCAATTTCTTTGTTGTCTACATTAAGATATTCCGCCATCAAGGACGAAAAAGCAGCAGTGCAAAATCCACGGGTAAAATCATTGACACAACCGTTGCCTTCTGTCTTGCCTAAAATAGCTACTATTTCTTCCGGCTTTAACTCACCACTATTAAATAATTCTTTTAAACCGGAAACATCATCGGGCGAATCCATAGGAACCCGATAAACTTTCACATCAAGCATTGTCAATACCTCCTGTTTTTGTGTTTAGTGGGAGAGAAAAACCCTCCCACCCACTTGCAGCTAAGCAAATAATACACCAATCACTACAATTATTAATAAGGAAGCAATACTGAAACTCAAATTTCCTTTAATAATATCCATAACATCCTGCTCAAAAGCATCCGCAAGAACTGCTATATTAATTTGAACCGGACTCACCTGGGTGCCAAATCCAATAGCTACTGCTACTAGACCTAGTGCTAAAGGAGATAGCCCAATTGCAGCCAATGAAGGTAAAATTAATGCTGCGACAGCAGTAGATAGCGCTCCCACTGGGATAGCAAGCAGATATCCAATTAATATGGCGATGGGCACAACCAAGGCCTGAGGAACATTATTGACTAAGTTTGCAATAGCTACAAAAGTGCCAATTTCACCAATCATATTGATAAAGCCCAAGAACAAACCGACGGAAAACAAAGTCACAAGAAAAATACGACTCCCGTCTATTAGGGCATCCGATGCTTCTCGGGGACTAAACTTTGCACAGACTATAGTGAGCATTACTGTAATAATAACATTTACTGCTGGTGTAAAAACGTCCATTTGAATGAGTTTGTTGATATTAGGTCCGAACACCGCCATAATCAAAAGCACAATAAAGGGCACGGCATTTTTCCACATTTCGCCAACTGATTCACTTGTATCCTCAGCTGTGGCATTTGCCTCGGAGTTACTTCCAGTGCTTTTAAACATACTCCCCCGTTTTAAAACTCCATAAACTGCGATTCCTATGCCTAATAAAAAGAATAGACCAATTAAAGGCTGCATTAAAGAAAAATAGTTAAATATATCAATCTTAGCCATTTCAGCCGCAACTATAGCATGACCCGATACTGGAGTGGTAGAAAAAGCAACTGCGGAGACAATCGTCATACCAGCTATAACTTCAGGCACCGCACCGAATGCGGCAAAGACTAAAGGTGCAATTACTATACTATTACTTGATGCTAACCCTGACATTAAAGTGGCTACTCCTTGGATTAGAACCATGAAACCCGCCAGTGCCGCTATACGTCCTTTAAAATAATGATTGGCCAATTTTACAACAGATTTGATGGAACCTGCTTTTGTAACCATGGATGCCGTGGCGGCATACATAATCGGAACTGTCATACCGAGCATTCTGTTAATACCATCCATTAAAAGTTTATTAATTGCAACTGCATCTAGTCGTCCCAATATAATAGCCAAAGCTCCGCCGATGAACGCCGCAACCAACATATGCTGCTTCCGTACCAAAAGAAAGATAATTATGAGCAAAGGTAACAATAATAATAACAAGTTCATGTTTATTCTCCTCCTCAATTCATATCCACCAGTAGATAGTTTGAGCGTTATAGTGCTAGCTCCTAAAAATAGCATCTTTTATGCAAGTATAACCTCGTCCTTTGCAATGATACGGCCATTTTTAATTACATATAGTTTTTTTGATTGGTCGATTATTGCCCATTGTGGTGACAACGAATCTATTACTACAAGATCTGCCTTTTTACCAACTTCTACACCATAGTCTTTTTCTATTCCTAAAACTTTAGCACCCTCTGACGTTATCATTTTCCAAATTAGCCCCAAATCATGATTGGTCTTCAACTCCAATCTCTGGGTTTCAATAAGAGCACCTTGTACCATATCACCGTTGCCAAAGGGAACCCAAAAATCTCTGATATTGTCTGAAGCACAGCCAAGATTAATGCCGGCTTCAAGTAACTTTATTACTGGCATAGTAGGCGGTGTACTACTAAAACAGGTAACAAATTTCATGCCTGAATCCTTATATAATGGGATTGCCTCATCGAGCCATTCCGATGGAGAATCGGCAAAACACCATGCATGGCTCGTAGTAACTCTACCTTTATACCCATTTTCAATG
>JBMNTU010000183.1:0-2505 GCA_050945895.1 Christensenellaceae bacterium
CTTGTCGCAAAAACCCTTTTCAACAATGACGCTTCAGTGATATGATGTTGTCATAGATACGAAAAACAAATGTCATTATATCTTTTGTAAAAGGCTCTTGCTTGCCAACGTTTACTTGACACTAACGCTGTTTGGCTACTTGTTTATTTCGGGATATTCGACCGTATCCGAGGCTGCGGAAACAAACAAAAATGTGCAGCAGGTGGACGCCGCCGCATATTTGCAGGATGAGGGCTATGAATATGGCTATGCAACATTTTCGCAGGCAAATTTGATTAACGCGTTTAGCAATGGGGAAATAGAGGTTGCGCCGTTTTTGCTTAGAGAAGAAGGAAAAACGATTGCGCACGGATGGCTTGTGCCCAAACGGTATTACAGCCCGGAATACCATAGCGGAAAAACGTTTGTGCTTTTGACACATGACGAGGATGCGCAGCTTACCTTCCCGGAGGGCGAGCGCATATATGAAAACGAAAGCTATGTGATTTATGGGTTTGAGGATAACGCTGTTTATAGCACGCTGATGAATTAAACGAGCCTGGCGGTTTTTCCGCTTGCAGCTTCGATGAGGCCGCAAGGCGCAAGCTTTAGCATATGGCCGATTTTTCCTGCACTTACCACCATTTGGCCGAGAGAGAGACAGGAATCGTCAAAATAAACAGGATATTGCTTTTTCATACCCACCGGACTGACGCCGCCGCGGATATAACCGGTGGTTTTTTGTAGTTCGGAGGGGGCGATCATGGAAAGGGATTTTTCCCCTGCAGCTTTGGCGGCTGCTTTCAGGTCCAGCACGCTGGAAGCAGGAATCACAAATACAAAGAACTGGCGGCGGGTGTTTTGGGTCACCAGCGTTTTGTATACAACAGAAACATCTTCGCCCAAAAGCTCGGCGACGGTAACACCGTCTTTGGGTTCGCCGTCCGTTTGGTATGAGAGCGGCTGGTAGGGGATGCCTGCCTTATCCAGCAATCGCATTGCATTTGTTTTATCGGCCATGTAGGCGTACCTTTTTAATTAGTATTTTTTGCTGTGATACCCGAGCCCATAGGGAAGGCGCTAGCCAAGCGCCACGTCGAGCACCATCATGACGGCAAAACCGGCCATAACGCCGAATGTGCCGGGGTGGGAGTGTTCGCCCAGGTGCGCCTCGGGAATGAGCTCTTCCACGACGACGTAAATCATTGCGCCGGCCGCGAACGAAAGCATCCAAGGCATAGCGGCTACGATGCTGGCAAAGAGCAATGCGCCGACAACGGCGGCGACCGGTTCTACTGCGCCGGACATCATACCGAGAAGGAATGCTTTTTTATTGGAAGCGCCTTCTTTTTTGAGAGGAAGGGAGATGGCAGCGCCCTCGGGAAGGTTCTGCAAAGACATGCCAATGGCAAGCGAAATAGCTGCGCCAAGCAAAGCGGGGTCGTGGTTCATACCGGCCATGGCAAACGCCAGCCCGACGGCAAGCCCTTCGGGAATATTATGCAGGGTGACGGCAAAAACAAGCATGGTCGTACGCTTGAGGGAAGAAGGCAAGCCCTCCGGCGTTTGGCTGCCGGGGTGCAGGTGGGGGAGCAGCTTGTCTAGCAGGAAAAGGAAAAGCCCGCCCAGAATAAAGCCACCTGCTGCGGGAAGCCAGCCCGACTGCCCCTGTTCTTCGGCCATGTTGATGGCGGGAATGAGCAGCGACCATACAGAGGCGGCAATCATGATGCCGGCAGCAAACCCCATAAAAACACTTTGTATTTTTTCGTTGATTTCGTGCTTGAAAAAAAAGACCGTTGCCGCGCCGGCCGTGGTTGCGGCAAATGTGACAAGCGTTCCGATTAACGCAAGCAATACCGGAGATAGATTTTCCATGATTATGCATGCTCCTTATGTTTGTTTTACCAGCAGTTTAAAACCGCATTATATTTTTGTGTTGTTTCGTTTATTATACACCATGTGGGTTGCGATATCACGCGGGGAAAACAAAAATATCCTGAGCAGGGCAATGCTGCGTCGAGGTGCAGCTTTTTTGGGGTACACATTTGTATTGACAGTCTTTTGTTCATTTGATATAATTCATTATCATAGTGTAATAAATTACATAAGCGCAAAACAAGGAATTATAGCGGAAACCTGTTAAAAAATACACAAAGAATTTATCCATGCGTTCATTGTAAAGCGATGAACAATGTTACATTGCGCTTTTTATATACATGCTGCACAATCAATATAATTATGAAGGAATGGGAAAAAGTGCCGAGCCGGGTCTTGGGCCAGAGCGTAGCAAAGCTTTGGCGGTTATGCTGTATGGATGGTCAAATTTTACGGCAGGTATTTCCGAGAGCGATGGAAACATCGACCAGCGTGGTTTGCGGCGGAGGGTTTTTGTCGGCGTTTAGAATAAAGTCCATGATGGCAGCGGCAAGCGCGGCGGTGTTTTGCCGGACGGACGTTGTTGGCGGATAGAAGGAATCGACATCGAACCCGTCGAAACCGCAGACGGAAAATTCGTCTGGGATG